>NZ_JBKIBX010000031.1:0-77281 GCF_046557895.1 Methylobacterium oryzisoli
CGGTTCGACAAGACCATGTGCCCGCAATCCATGTCGCGGGTCGTGCGTCGGCTCGGCCTGTCGAAGCAGAAAGCCAGGCCCGTTCACCCGAAGCGGCACGCCCGTGCCGCTGCCGCTTTCGCCAAAAGGGGCTTCGCACGGCCGTAGCGGCGGCGGTCCAAGCTCATCCGGACAAGACGATCGCGCTCTGGTTCATGGATGAGGCGCGTGTCGGACAGAAGGGCCGGATCGGCCACCGCTGGTGGGTGCGCGGCCAGCGCCCGCCCGGGCTGTGCGACAAGCGCTTCGCCTCGGCTTACATCTTCGCAGCCGTGCGGCCCGCCACAGGCGAGGAGTTCGCCCTCGTGCTGCCGCGCGTCTGCACCCAGGCCATGGACCGCTTCCTGGCCGACTTCGCGGCCAGCATCCCGGCCGACACCCACGCTGTGATGGTGCTGGACGGCGCGGGCTGGCACGACCCGCGCGCGGTGACGCTCCCGCCCAATCTCACCCTCGTGCCGCTGCCGCCCTACAGTCCCGAGTTGAACCCGGTCGAGCGTGTCTGGCTCTACCTGCGCGAGCGCTATCTCTCCCACCGGCTCCTGGCCGACTACGAGGCCGTCGTCGAGGCGTGCTGCCGGGCCTGGACTGCGCTCGCGGCAGAGACCGGCCGCATCAAGACCCTCTGTGCCTACCCCTACCTCGAACAGATCAGTTCATAAGCGCGGCGGTATCATACGAAATCCGATTGATCGCTTCGCCACAGTAGACCTTGGCGATGCGGATTTCGGCTTCGCTCAGGTGCGCGGAGCCTTCGGCTCCGCCGCGCGGGCTGCCTGATCCGAGATCCGAACTGATCGTCCGGATCTCGTATCAATCCCAGTGGCGCGGCCACGTCTCTTCGAGATGCGGCCCGAGCCGCACGGCCGAGACGCGTCGGGCGAGCCCGGTGGCGTCGTCGGTCTCGACCGCGATGCCGCACAGCGTGCCCTCGCCGCTGGCGGCTTCGAGACGCGCGCCCGGCGTCTTCTGCAGGAAGCGGCGCAGCGGCTCGTCCTTGTGCATGCCCAGCACCGAATCGTAGTCGCCGCACATGCCGGCATCCGACAGGTAGGCGGTGCCGCCAGGCAGGATGCGGTGGTCGGCGGTGGGCACGTGGGTGTGCGTTCCGACGACCAGGGTGGCGCGACCGTCGAGGTAGTGGCCGAAGGCCTCCTTCTCGCTCGTCGCCTCGGCGTGGACGTCGACCACCACCGCGTCCGCCGCCGCGCCGAGCGGACAGGCGGTAACCTCGCGCTCGGCCGCCGCGAAGGGATCGTCGAGGGGATCGAGGAAGATCCGCCCCATCACGTTGACGACGAGCACCCTGGCGCCCGCGCGGGTCTCCACCACGGTGGCGCCGCGCCCGGGCGTGCCCTGGGGGTAGTTCGCGGGCCGGATCAGCCGCGGCTGGCGCTCGATGAACACCAGCGCCTCGCGCTGGTCGAAGGAGTGGTTGCCGAGCGTGACCGCGTCGGCGCCCGCGTCGAGCAATTCCTCGCAGATCGCCTCGGTGATGCCGAACCCGCCCGCCGCGTTCTCGCCGTTGATCACCACGCAGTCGAGGCGCCAGCGCTCGCGCAAGGCCGGCAGGCGCTCGCTCACCACGCTTCGGCCCGGGCGCCCGACGACGTCGCCGAGGAAGAGGAGGCGCATGGTCAGGCTCCGGCCGGTGCGATGGCGCCGTCCTCGGTGACGATGCGGTCGAGCCGGCGGTCGTGGGGCGTATCGGGCACGGCGGGGATCTCCTGCGCCGCGAAGGCGATGCCGATCGCCAGCACCGGCCCGTCGCGCGACAGGTCGGCCAGGGCGCGGTCGTAGTAGCCCTTGCCGTAGCCGATGCGGTGGCCGCGCCGGTCGAAGGCCGCGAGCGGCACGAGCAGCGCGCGCGGGCACACAGCCGGCGCCTCGGGACCCGGCTCGCTGAGTCCGAAGCCGCCGGCGGCAAGCGAATCGGCCTCGTCCACGCGGCGGAAGACCAAGCCCTCCGGCGTGACCTGCGGGAGGGCGACCGCTTGGCCGCGCGCGCGCAGCGCCGCGATCAGCGGGCGCACGTCGACCTCGCTGCGGATCGGCCAGAAGGCGCTCACGAGGTCGAAGCGGGCGAGGTCGGGCAGGGCGAGCACGCGCTGCGCGATGCGGGCGGAGGCCTCGGCGCGGAAGGCCGGGTCGAGCGCGTCCCGCCGCGCCAGAACCTCCCGCCGGAGAGAGGCCTTTTCGGGGGATGCAGCCGGTGTGTCTGTCATGAAGGAGCGCGGAGCCACGAGAGCCGTTGGAGAATCGATCCCGGGAAACCTACAGCGTAGGTGGGCGCCGTGTGCCCCGGTCCACGGACCAGGGCGGGGACAGCTCCCGAGGGAGTCGATAAGGCCCCGGGGATATGTGTCTCCTGACGCGCCCCGCAGCCCCGCCCACCTCATGTAGCGTCGGGCGGGGGCCGGCGCCAGAGGTCTCAGGCACCTTGAGCCTCACATCAGCTTCAGCCCTTTCAGGCTCGCGTGGCCGTCGCGCCCGACGATGATGTGGTCGTGCACCACGATGCCGAGCGGCGAGGCCGCCGCCACGATCTCGCGGGTCATCCGGATGTCGGCCTGCGAGGGCGTGGGGTCCCCCGACGGGTGGTTGTGCACGAGGATGAGCGCGGTGGCCGAGAGTTCGAGGGAGCGGCGCACCACCTCGCGGGGATAAACCGGGGTGTGGTCGATCGTGCCGTGGCCCTGCACCTCGTCGGCGATGAGCCGGTTGCGCTTGTCGAGGAAGAGGATGCGGAACTCCTCGCGGGGCGAGAAGGCCATCGCGGCCCGGCAATAGTCGATCACCGCGCTCCACGAGGTGAGGAGCGGGCGCTCCGCCACCGCGCCGCGGGCGAGCCGGCGGCCCGCCGCCTCCAGGATCTTGAGGTCGCCGATGACCGAAGGGCCGATGCCGTCGATCTCGGCGAGCAGGTCGGGCGGCGCGGAGATCACTTCGGCGAAGCTGCCGAAGCGCTGGATCAGCGCCTTGGCGATCGGCTTGACGTCGCGCCGCGGGATCGACCGGAACAGGACGAGTTCGAGGAACTCGTAATCGGGCAGCGTGTCGCCCTGCGCGAAGCGTGCCCGCAACCGCTCGCGGTGGCCGTGATAGTGCGGCGCCTCGCCCGCGCTGTCGGCGAGGCCGGGACGGTCGACGGAGCGGGCCATGCGCCCGCTCAGGCAGGGCTCTTCGGCAGGTCCAGACCTTTGGGCGACAGCGTGAAGATCTCCACGCCCGTCTCGGTCACCGCGACGGTGTGCTCGAACTGGGCCGAGAGCGAGCGGTCGCGGGTCACGGCGGTCCAGCCGTCGGAGAGCACCTTCACGTGCGGACGGCCGAGATTGATCATCGGCTCCACGGTGAAGAACTGGCCGGGCCGCAGCACCACGTTGTAGCTCGGCTCGACGTAGTGGAGGATCGTCGGCGCGTCGTGGTAGACGCGCCCCAGGCCGTGGCCGCAGAAATCGCGCACCACCGAGCAGCGCTCGCCCTCCGCGAAGGACTGGATGGCCGCGCCGATGTCGCAGGTGGTGCCGCCGGGGCGGATCGCGTTGATGCCGCGCATCATCGCCTCGTGGGTGATCTCGCACAGGCGCGCAGCCTTGCGCGGCACCTCGCCCACATAGGCCATCCGGCTCGAATCCCCGTGCCAGCCGTCGAGGATGAGGCAGATGTCGAGGTTGACGATGTCGCCCTCGCGCAGCGGCTTGTCGTTCGGGATGCCGTGGCAGACGACGTGGTTGATCGAGGTGCAGATGGATTTCGGGTAGCCCCGGTAGAACAGCGAGGCCGGGTAGGCGCCGTGATCCATCGCGAAGGTGTAGGCGAGCCGGTCGAGGGCCTCGGTGGTGACGCCGGGCTCCACCGCCTCCATCAGCAGGTCGAGGGCCTCGGCCGTCAGCCGGCCGGCCTTGCGCATGCCCGCGAAGGCTTCGGGACCGTGGATCGGCGGTTCCTGCCGACGGCCGTCCTGGGCCGCCTTCTGTTCGTCACGACTCATGGATCACGACTCTTGGAACCGGGTCCGGCTTGAGGTCGGCATCATCTGCGGGCGCATGCCCGGATGTAGGCCCTTCCGCCCCCGAAGCCAAGCGCGGCCCGCGCACGGAGGCCGCCGCGGACCGGCGATTCTCAGCGCGGGTTGACCCAGCCCGACGCGCCGGCGGGCGGGCGCTGCGCGACCCGGGCGGGGGGCGTCGGCGCGGGGGCGGCCCGCGCGGCCTTCGCCCGCACCGGCCGGCGCCGGGCGGCGTAGCGGCGCCGAGGCTTGCTCGATTCACCCCAGGCCGCCCCGACGAGGCCGCCCACGACCGCGCCGACCGGCCCGGCGACGATGGCGCCCGCCACCACGCCCGCGCCCGCGCCGACGGCCGTGTTGCTCTGCGCCCGGGCCTCGTGCGTCCCGCACAGGCAGGCCGCCAGCGCGGCCCCGATCAGCATCCGTCTCACAGGCCCCATCCTCCCCGGCCGCTTCGAATCGTGCGGGCGTGTCGGCGCCAAAGGTGTCCAAACCGGGGCCGGCGGCGGCGCCGGGCCACCTTTGCGGAGCGCCCCGAAGCCGCGGGAGCCGCGCCCGATCGCGTTGCCATCGGGCGCGGCTCACAGGCTTTGATCGGCCGCATTTTCCGCCACGAACCGGGATCCACTTCGTCGGAAAATGCTCTAGAGGGAGCCGACGACCCCGGGCACAGGATCCTCGCGCGATGGCAGACAAGGCGGTTCCGCACTTCCACAACCAGGACGGCGTCCGGGTCATCCACGTCGGGTCGAAGGAGTTCATGTGCATCGGGGCGCTGCCGCCCTTCGATCATCCGCACGTCTTCCTCGACATGGGCGCCGAGAGCGAGATCATCTGCCAGTACTGCTCGACGCTCTACCGCTACCGGTCCGACCTGAAGGCCGGCACGGCCGATCCTGCCGCCAGCGTCTGGGACGACCGCGCCCGCCTTGCCGCCGAATAGCCGCGCCCCCGACCGGCCGGGCCTCCGGGTCGCAGTCGTCGGCGCCGGGATCGGGGGGCTGACCGCCGCGCTGGCGCTCGCCGCCCGCGGGCACGCGGTGACGCTGACCGAGCGCCGCACCGGCTTCAGCGCGGTCGGGGCCGGCCTCCAGCTCTCGCCCAATGCCAGCCGCGTGCTGATCGACCTCGGGCTCGGCCCCGCCCTGCGCCGCGCCGCGTCGGAGCCGCCGGGGGTGACGATCCGGTCGCTGGCCCAGGGCCGGCAGATCGGCGCCGTGGCGCTCGGCGCCGCCATGCGCGAGCGCTTCGGCGCGCCCTACCTCGTGATCCACCGCGCGGACCTGCAGACGATCCTGCTCGACGCCGTCCGCAGCCGGCCCGGCATCCGCCTCCTCGTCGGGCGCAGCGCAGCCGGCATCGAGGAGAGCGCGTCCGGCGTCGCCCTCGCGCTGGAGGGCGGGGGCGGGCGCGCCGAGACCCTGGCGGCCGATCTCGTCGTGGCGGCGGACGGCGTGCGCTCCGCCCTGCGGGCCCGGCTCGACCGGCGGCCCCTGCGCCCGGTCGGCGAGGCGGCGTGGCGTGCGATGGTGCCGCGCGACGCCGTTCCGGCCGCCCTCCGCGGCGGGGAGACCGGGCTCTGGCTCGGCCGCGGCCGGCACGTGGTGCACTACCCGGTCGCCGGGGGCGAGCGGGTGAACATCGTGGCGGTGCTGCCGCAGCCCGGCGACGATGCCGATTGGGGGGCGCCGGGCGACGCCGTCCGGCTGCGCGCCGCCTTCGCGGATGCGGCGCCCGACCTCGCGGCGCTGCTCGCCCTGCCGGAATCCTGGCTGGTGTGGTCGCTGGTCGATCGCCGGGCGGCGTCCCCGATGGCGCGCCGCCGCCTCGCCCTCCTCGGCGATGCCGCCCATCCGGTGCTGCCCTTCCTGGCGCAGGGGGCGGCGCTCGCCATCGAGGACGCCGCCGTGCTCGCCGCCTGCCTCAGCGACGCGGCGGATGTACCTACCGCGCTCGCGCGCTACGCCGCCGCGCGGGCACCCCGGGTGCGCGCCATCCAGAGGCAGGCCCGCCGCAACGGCCGCATCTACCACGCGGGCAGCCTCGTGGCCGCCGCCCGCGACGCCGTGATGGCCCGGCTCGGCCCGGACCGGATGACGGAGCGCTACGCGTGGCTCTACGGCTGGCGTCCGGCTTGATCTCGCCGGGGCCTGTGGCTAACCCGGATCGGCCGGGCGGACCGACGGGCCGTGCGCGCATGCGGGCGTGGTGAAACCGGTAACCACATCAGACTTAAAATCTGACGCCGAGAGGCTTGCGGGTTCGAGTCCCGCCGCCCGCACCAGCGCTGCTCGGAGAGGATAAGGTCGCGTAGCGCACGAGGCGAAGCGCGAGCGGCGAAATCGAACGATCGCCACCTCAGCCACCCAGGCCACGGAAGAGCGCGGGATCCCCTCTCCCGTGCCTTCCTCGTCGCCGTCGAGCCATCCCCCGCCGCACCTCACACCGCCAGATCGCCATCGCCCCCGATGACCGTGCCGAGAACGTCCAGCCCCGCGTCGAGCGCGACGAGATCCGCCGCGTAGCCGGGGGCGATGCGGCCCATTCGGCCGTCGAGACCGAGGAAGCGGGCCGGCGTCAGGGCGGCCATCGTCAGGGCCTCCGCCAGGGAGGCGCCGCCGCGGGTGCTCATGTGCCGCACGGCGCCCGCCATCGTGAGGGCGGCGCCCGCGAGGGTCCCGTCGGCGCTCGCCAGGCGGTTGCCGTCCCGGTGGATGGTGCGGCCGAACAGGGAAAAAGTTCGGCGCTCGTCGGGATCGCCCACGGGCGACATCGCGTCGGTGACGAGCATCAGGCGCTCCGGTCCCTTGAGGCGCCGCGCGATCGCGAGCTGGGCATCGCCGACATGGTGCCCGTCCGCGATGATGCCCGCGAACAGGCGCGGCTCGGCCAGCGCGACACCCACCGCGCCGGCCTCGCGCGGGCCGAGCTGCGACATGGCGTTGAACAGATGGGTGACGCCGTCGAGCCCCTCGTCGAGGGCGCGCCGGAGGGCGCTGCCGTCATCCGCGGTGTGGCCGGCGCAGACGCGGGCGCCGCGCGCCTTCAGGGCCGCCACGGTGCCGGGCGGCACCGCCTCCGGAGCGAGCGTGATCAGGGTGAGGCCGCGATCGCCCAGGCCCGTGAGCAGGTCGGCATCGCCCGGCCCGAACGGGATCAGCCGCGCCGGATCGTGGATGCCGGGGCGCTGCGGGCTGAGGAACGGGCCTTCGAGGTGGAGGCCGAGGATGCCCGGCACCCCGGCGGCGATCGCCGCCGCCACGCCCGCGATCGCCGCGCTGATGGCCGGCCGGGTGTCGCTGATCAGCGTCGGCAGGAGCGCCGTGGTCCCGCCGACCCGCCGGTGGGCGGCGGCGATGCGGGCGATGGCCGCCGGGCTCGGATCGTCGTTGAGGAGGACCCCGCCGCCGCCATTGACCTGCACGTCCACGAAGCCGGGCGCCAGGATCGCGCCCGCGGGCAGGCGAACGGTGCGCAAGCCGGCGGGCGGGGCGGGCGTCAGGTCGGCGATGAGGCCGTCGCGCACCACGACGGCGCGGTCGCTCAGAAAAACCTCGCCGTCGAAGACGCGGCCGGCCAGGAGGGCGAAGGGCGCGGTCACAGCGTCTCCGTCACCTTGGTCAGGCCGGCCGGCGCGTCGGGATCGAGGCCGCGGCGGCGCGCCTCGCGTTCGATGGCGCGGTAGGCCGGTACCAGCATCACGATCGGGTCGCAGGCCGGGTGCCCGTCGCCGAGCCAGGGCAGGGTGCCGGCCGGTCCGCCGCAGGCATGGACCCGCACGCCGTCCCGCCGCAGGTCCGCCGCGAGCTGGTCGATGCCCTCGGCCACCGGGTCGGCCTGCCGCAGCGCCAGGACCGGGGTCGCTGCCGAGACCGAGGCGCGGGGGCCGTGCCGCAGCTCGGCGGCGCTGTAGCCGAGGGCCGGCAGCCGTAGGGTCTCGGCGAGCTTGAGGGCGATCTCCCGCACCGTGCCGAGCCCGTGCCCGCGCCCGGTGACGAAGGCGGCCGGAGCCGCCGCGAGGTCGGCGGTCCAGGCCGACCAGTCGAGGCCGAGCGCGCGCTCCAGGCGGTCGGGGAGGGCGGCGAGCCCCTCCGCCAGCGCCCGGTCGCCGGACCACGCCGCCGCGAGCGCGGCGCTCGCCACCAGGGAATTGACCACGGTCTTGGTCGCCGCCACCGCGCGCTCGGGTCCCGCCCCGATGGGCAGCACGAGGTCGCAGGCCGCGGCGGCGGGCGAGGCGGGGTCGTTGACGAGGGCGAGCGTCAGGGCGCCGCCGGCCCGCGCCGCCTCGGTCGCCGCCACGAGATCCGGCGAGCGGCCGGACTGCGAGATGACGACGAACAGCGCGCCCGCGACGCGCGGCGGGCGGGCATAGCCCGTCACCACCGAGGGCGCCGAGGCCGAGACCGGCAGGCCGAGCCGGGTCTCGATCAGGTAGCGCAGAAACACGCCCGCGTGGCCCGAACTGCCCCGGCCGCAGACGACGACGAACGGGAAGGTCCGCCCGGCCAGTTCGCCCGCCACCCGCGCCACCTCGCCGCCGCCCGTGCAGAGGGGCGCGGCCACGTGCGGCACCTCGGCGGTCTCGCGGGCCATGAAGGTCGGCGCGCCGGTCTCGTTCGCGGTCCGGCTCATGCGCCCGTCCCCCTGGCGGCCAGCGCGCGGCGCAGGTTGCCGTCGTGGCGCGCCAGCAGGCGCTCGGCCTCGTCCCGGTCCACCCCGCGCGCGATCAGGACCGCGAGCTTGATGTCGCCGTCGGCCTGCAGCGCGGCGCGTCCGGCCGCGTCGGCGTCGCAGCCCGCCAGTTCCGCCACCATGGCGGCGCCCCGCGCGCGCAGCTTCCGGTTGGTGGCCCGCATGGCGATCATGCGGCCGCGATAGACCCGGCCGAGCCGGATCATGATCAGGGTCGAGAGCAGGTTGAGGACGATCTTTTGCGCCGTGCCCGCCTTCATGCGGGTCGAGCCGGCGATCACCTCGCCGCCGGTGGCGACGAGGATCGGGTGGCTGCACTGCTCCAAGATCGGCGTGCCCGGGTTGTTGGCGAGCCCGATCGCCACGGCGCCCCGCGCCCGGGCCGCCTTGAGCGCCGCGAGCGTGAACGGGGTGGTGCCGCTGGCCGAGAGGCCGACCACGACGTCGTCGCCGCCGATCCCCGTCTCGGCGATCCAGGCCGCGCCGTCGACGGTGGAATCCTCCGCGTCCTCCACGGCCCGCAGGATCGCGGTGGGGCCGCCCGCGATGCCGAAGCCCAGCCGCTCCTCCGGCCAGTCGAAGGTCGGCGGCAGCTCCGCCCCGTCCTGCACGCCGATGCGCCCTGACGTGCCGGCCCCGACATAGACGAGGCGTCCGCCGCGCCGCAGGCCGGCTTCCGCCGCCTCGGCCGCCGCCGCGATGGCCGGCAGGGCCGGGCCGACCGCGGCCACCGCCGCGAGTTGTCCCTCCCAGAGCGCCCGCAACACATCGAGACTGTCCCAGGCGTCGAGGTCGACGTAGCGGGCGCTGGCGTCCTCGGTTCTCATCCGTCAACGTCCTCGGGCCACCGCGCCGGCACGGCGCGATCCGCGTCTCTAACGACCCTGGCTGTGGCGGGATCCGTTCGATGCGGCCGGGCCGCGCCGATTCTCGCACGAACGCCCGCCGCCGTCGCGCCGCGATCTCGGCGTCTTCCGTGCAAGCCGTGGCGCGGCCGGGTGAACTTTCCTGCCGCGCTCACGTTGTCGGCCCGCGCACAGGGTGGCTGGTACGGCAGAGTAACGCGGATGGATCAGGCCATTACATTCAAGGGACGCGGCAAGGCCGTGCTGGATCAGGGTCGGATCATCCTGCACGTCTGCCCGTTGTGCTCGCAGAAGAACGCACCGGAGATCGCCCGCAAGGGTCTGTGCAACTGGTGCTGCTACGAGCCCGACCTGCGGGACGCGATGCCGCTCGGACTGGAGGATTGCCGGAGGGAAGAGCGCGCCGCGCCGTGACGCGGGCCGCTACCCGGCCGACGCTCGCTTAGCCCCTGACCGGACGGGTTGCGGGACTCATCGACCAGCCCGGGCATGGCCGTGCGGGATTGCCCTCTCGATCGACGGGCCGCGGTCGCGTCCGGAGCAGTGGTCGTTGCACCTCCCGCCGTCTGGCAACGCGCCGGCGCAACGACGAGTCAGGACGACAGGCACGCCTCACAGATCGCCGCGATGTGGCGATGGTCGGTGCCGCAGCAGCCGCCGAAGACGCAGAGGGCGGGCAGGGTCCGGCGCAGGGCAGCGCAGTCCCGCGCGAGCTGAAGCGGGTCGCCGGGATCGAGATCGCTGGCCGCGTCGAGCTCCGCGTGGCTGCGCAGCGACGCGTTCGGCCGCACGCCCCGGATGCGGTCCAGCCACGCCGCCCCGGGCTCCAGGGCCGGCGCGAGATGCTGCGGGTGGGCGCAATTGACCATGTAGTAGAGTGGCGCGCCGTCGGTGGCAGCATCGGTCTCGGTGATGGCCGCGCCGAGCGCCTCGCCGGAGGGCAGGGTCCCGTCCGTCTCCACCGTGAACGAGACCGCCACCGGCAGGCCGGCCGCCTGCGCCGCCCGCACGATCCCCACGGCCTCGTCGCGGCTCGTCATGGTGACGGCGCTCACGAGATCGGCGCCGCCGCCGCGCAACGACTGGACCTGGGGCGCGTGGTAGGCCTGCGCCGCCTCCGGGCTCATCGCCTCTCGGGCGTGATAGCCGTCGCCGCGCGGCCCGACGACGCCGTTGAGCAGGACCGGACCCGTGCGCCACTCCGCGCTCAGCGCGGCCAGGAAGGCCACCGCCGCGCGGTTGATGGCGTCGAGGTCGCCCGCCGCCATCCCGAGGCGCGCCCCCCAGTCGGGGTTCGCCCGCCAGGTCGGGGTGTCGAGCATCAGGCCTGTGCGGTACCGGCGCGCGAGGTCGGCGTAGGGCGCGAAGTAGCGCGCCAGCCGCGCGCGCCCGTCCTCGCTCGCCAGGAGCGGAAAGGCCGCGAAGCAGGGGAGGTCGATCCCTTCGAGGAAGACGAGCGTGGTCTCCAAGCCGCCATCGGCGAGGAACGGGCGGGACGGGTGCGGCAGGTCGGCGGGCGACGGCATGGGGTCTCTCCGGCGGTCGGAACAGGCGGGCAGACTACGCCGGGGCGTCGCCCGCCTGCGTGATCTGGATCACAAAACGCGCCGTCGGATCGCCGGATGCTGGCGCGAGCATCCAGGAGTGATCCCATGAGCCTTGCCACCTTCTACGCCCGCCACCTCGGTCCCCGCCTCGTGGGCTGCCTGTGCGCTGCGCCCGACATCGCCGCCCAGCGCGAGGCGGTGGTGCCGCACGCCCGCGGCGTCGTGCTGGAGATTGGGATCGGCCCCGGCCTCAACCTGCCGTACTACGACCCGGATCTCGTGGAGCGGGTCATCGGCGTCGATCCGCATGCCGGGTTCCTGGCGCTCGGCGAGGCGGCGCGCCGCAACGCCGTCATGCCGGTGGAGATCCTGCAGGCGCCGGCCGAGCAATTGCCCCTCGCGGAGGCCAGCATCGACACGGCGGTGATCACCTACACGCTGTGCTCGGTGGACGATCCCGCCCGCTGCCTCGCCGAGGTGCGGCGGGTGCTCCGGCCGGATGGCTGTCTCCTGTTCTTGGAGCACGGGCTGTCGGCGGAGCCCGCCGTCGCGCGCTGGCAGCACCGGATCGAGCCGCTCTGGCGTCCGCTCGCCGTCGGCTGCCATCTCACCCGCCCGACGGTGCGGCTGCTGCAGGAGGCGGGCTTCGCGGTGGCGGAGGTCGTGGAGGCGTACCTGCCGCGCGTGCCGCGGGCGCTCGGCTTCCAGTGCCGCGGGCTCGCCTACCCGGCCTGAGCGGCGACGGGCGCTCAGCCCAGGATGGCGCGGCCGAAGGCCTGCACGAAGCCGGGTTCGAGCTGGCGCTCCATGCCGGCGAGCGTCGCCATCGCCTCGCCGGGCGCCATCGCGGGCCGGAAGGGACGCCGCTCGGTGAGGGCCGCGTAGACGTCGCAGATCGCGATGAAGCGGGCGACGTCGCTGATCGCCTCGCCGGAGCGGCCGTCCGGGTAGCCGCTGCCGTCGAGGCGCTCGTGGTGGTGGCGCGCCGCGTCCAGCATCGCCGCGTCGGCGTCGACGCTCGCCCGCAGGATGGCGTGGCCGAGTTCGACGTGGCTGCGCATCACCGCCGTCTCGGTGGCGTCCAGCGCGCCGCGCTTCAGGAGGAGGCTGCGGGGGATGCGCGCCTTGCCGACATCGTGCACCAGGGCGGCCCGCACGAGGCGCCGCTGCTGGACCAGCGGGAAGCGGACATGGGCGGCGAAATGCGCCGCGAGCCCGGCCACCACGAGGCAGTGCCGGTAGGTGACGTCGTCGTGCGCCCGGATGGTGTTGAGCCAGCGGGCGAGGCCGCCGTCGCGCAGCGAGTCCAGCAGCGGATCGACCGAGCGGTCGACCCCCGCGAGGTCGATGCGCCCAGCCTGGGCGGCGGACTGGAAGAGGTCGCCCAGCGCACCTGCGGCCCGCGCGGCGCAGCGGCGGATCTCCGCGTTGAGGCTGCTCTGGCCCGGATCGACGAGGTTGAGCACCGCCGTCACCACCACGTGCGGCTCGGTGTAGAACGGCAGGCAGGCGGCGGCCCCGAGCAGATGCGCCTGGCGCAGCGCCCGGTCGGTGCCCCGCAGCGTCAGGCAGAGCACGGGCAGGCCCTCCGCCCAGGGCTGGCCGCGTAGCGCCAGCAGGCAGTGCATCGCGGCCGACCGGGTGAGGTCGAGATCGGCCACCACCGCCGCCACGCCGGCATGGGCGGACCACGCCACGTCCGGGTCGGCCACGGCGCAGGGCGCGAGGCCCCGCAGCGCCTCCACGTGGGGAGCGCTGCGGCTGGGATGATCGGTGACCAGCACCACGCCTTCGCCCAGCACGATGGTCCTCTCCCGGCGACCCGGATCCGGTCGTAGCGCGAAAGCCTTACCGTGCCGTGCAGACGGCCTTGCCACGCGCCGCCGCCTGCCGCAGGGAGGCGGCACGGGATCCGCCGCGCGGCGGCTGCGAGGGAGGACGAGGCATGAAGGCGCTCCTGTGCAAGACGCTCGGCGGGCCGGAGGAGCTGGTGATCGAGGACCTGCCCGATCCGGTGCCGGGCCCCGGCGAGGTGCGGGTGCGCGTCGCGGTGGCGGCGCTCAACTTCTTCGACACGCTGATCATCGCCGGGCGCTACCAGGTGAAGCCCGACCTGCCGTTCTCGCCCGGGGCCGAGGCGGCCGGCGTGGTCGACGCGCTGGGGGAGGGCGTCACGGGCCTCCGGGTGGGCGAGCGGGTCATCGCCCATCTCGGCTACGGCGCCTGCCGCGAGGCCGTTCTGGTGCCGGCCGCCGCGCTCAGCCGGGTGCCGGACGGCGTCAGCGACGAGCAGGCGGCGGGCCTCACCGTCACGTACGGCACCTCGCTCCACGCCCTGAAGGACCGGGCCGCCCTGAAGCCCGGTGAGACGCTCGCGGTGCTCGGCGCCTCGGGGGGCGTCGGCCTCGCGGCGGTGGAGCTCGGCCACGCGATGGGCGCGCGGGTGATCGCCTGCGCCTCCTCGGCGGACAAGCTGGAGGCCGCCCGGGCGCACGGGGCCGACCTGCTGCTCGATTACGGGCAGGAGAACCTGCGCGAGGGCCTGCGGCGGCTCGGGGGCGAGACCGGCATCGACGTGATCTACGATCCGGTCGGCGGCGACTTCGCCGAGCCGGCCCTGCGCGCGCTCAACTGGAAGGGCCGCTTCCTCGTCATCGGCTTCGCGGCGGGGCCGATCCCGAAGATCCCGCTCAACCTCGTGCTGCTGAAGGGCATCGACGTGCTCGGCGTGCACTGGGGCGCCTTCGTGCGCCACGAGCCGCAGGCGCATGCGGCGAACCAGGCCCAGCTCCTCGCCATGGTGGCGGCGGGCAGGCTCACCGCCAAGGTCCACGGGGTCTACCCGCTGGAAGAGGCGCAGGCAGCGCTGGGCGTGCTCTCGCGCCGGGAGGCCGTCGGCAAGGTGCTGCTGCGCCCCTGAGCGCCGGCCGTGCCGGCCGCGAACCATCAGGGCATCGCGCAAGCGGGAGCGGACGCCCGCTCCCTGCGGGAACCGTCGCTCGGCCTCGCCGTTCGGATTTCGGGGAGACGCGCCGCTCGGACGGTGCCGTCGCGCCGCGGCCGGGGATGATGTCCCGCCCTTAGCACCGGAGCGGCGGCTTCGATTGCGTCGATGCGCCGCGTCGATTCTCAATTTTCAGAAATTCCTGAAAATACGATAAGAGCCGCAACCACAGCCCAGTCACCAGCCCCATTTCCAGCCTCTGAGAGGGTTGCCATGCTGTCGGGTGTCGACGCGCTGCTCCTCGCGCGGATCCAGTTCGGATTCACGGTGGCGTTCCACATCATCTTTCCGGCCTTCTCGATCGGGCTGGCGAGCTACCTCGCCGTCCTCGAAGGCCTCTGGCTCGCCACCAAGCGGCAGGTCTACCTCGATCTGTTCAAGTACTGGATCAAGATCTTCGCCGTCGCCTTCGCGATGGGCGTCGTGTCGGGCCTCGTGATGTCCTACCAGTTCGGCACGAACTGGTCTGTCTTTTCGGACAAGACCGGCCCGGTGCTGGGCCCGCTGATGGCCTACGAGGTTCTGACCGCGTTCTTCCTGGAAGCCGGCTTTCTCGGCGTGATGCTGTTCGGCATGAACAAGGTCGGGCCGCGGCTGCATTTCGGGGCGACGCTGATGGTGGCGCTCGGCACCTTCGCGTCGGCGTTCTGGATCCTGTCGGTGAACTCGTGGATGCAGACGCCGCAGGGCCACGGGGTGAACGCGCAAGGGCAGTTCATCCCGCTGGACTGGTGGGCCATCGTGTTCAACCCGTCCTTCCCCTATCGCCTCGTCCACATGGTGCTGGCCGCCTACCTGACCACGGCGCTCGTGGTCGGCGCGGTGGGCGCGTGGCACCTGCTGCGCGACCGTCACGCGGCGGTCGGGCCGTCGAACGAGGGCGCCCGGACCATGTTCTCGATGGCGATGTGGATGGCGGCCCTGGTGGCGCCGATCCAGATCGCGGCGGGCGACGCGCACGGGCTCAACACCCTGGAGCATCAGCCCACCAAGGTGATGGCGATGGAGGGCCATTTCGAGAGCCACCCGGCCGGCGCGCCGCTGGTCCTGTTCGGCCTGCCCGACGAGGAGGCCGGGCGGGTGCGCTACGCGCTCGCCATACCCAAGCTCTCCTCGCTGATCCTCAAGCACGACCTCGACGCGCCGCTGAAGGGCCTCGACTCGGTCCCGCGCGAGAACTGGCCGCCGGTGGCGATCGTCTTCTGGTCCTTCCGCATCATGGTCGGCATCGGCTTCCTGATCCTGGGCCTCGGCCTCCTGAGCCTGTGGGCGCGGGTGCGCGGGCGGCTCTACGACTGGGTGCCGCTGCACCGCTTCGCCCTCGTGATGGGACCGGCGGGCTTCGTGGCGGTGCTGGCGGGCTGGATCACCACCGAGGTCGGGCGCCAGCCCTTCACGGTCTACGGGCTGCTGCGCACGGCGGAGTCCGCCTCGCCGCTCTCGGCGCCCGCGGTGGCCGGCTCGCTGATCGCCTTCGTGCTGATCTACTTCGCGGTGTTCACGATGGGCGTGCTCTACATCCTGGCGCTGATGCGCAAGCCGCCCTACCGCGGCGAGCCCGGCCCCGAGGAGGGCCAGCCGATCCGCACGGCCGGCATCACCCCGGCCCCCGCGGTCCAGCCCGGTACGAACCTGCAGCCGGCCGAGTGAGGAGGGGAGCATGCTCGACGGCATCGATCTGACGGTGGTCTGGGCCTTCGTGATCGCCTTCGCGGTCTTCGCCTACATCGTCATGGACGGGTTCGACCTCGGGATCGGCATCCTGTTTCCGGCCTTCCGGCCGGGGCACGAGCGCGACACCGCCATGAACTCCGTCGCGCCGGTCTGGGACGGCAACGAGACCTGGCTGGTGCTCGGGGGAGGGGGGCTGTTCGCGGCCTTCCCGCTCGCCTACGCGATCCTGCTCCCCGCCCTCTACGCGCCGATCATCGCGATGCTGCTCGGCCTGATCTTCCGCGGCGTCGCCTTCGAGTTCCGCTGGCGCGATCCCGCGCATCGGGCCTTCTGGGACGTCGCCTTCACGGGCGGCTCCGTGGTGGCGGCACTGGCGCAGGGCATCGCGCTCGGCGCCATGCTCCAGGGCATCGAGGTGCAGGGCCGCGCCTACGCGGGCGGCTGGTGGGACTGGCTCTCGCCCTTCAGCCTGCTCGTGGGCGTGAGCGTGGTGTGCGCCTACGCGCTGCTCGGTGCCACCTGGCTGGTGATGCGCACGGAGGGCAGTTTGCAGGACCGGGCGCGCCGCCTCTCGCTCTGGCTCGGCGCCGGCACCGTGGCGGCGATCGCCGCGGTGAGCGCGATGACGCCCTTCCTGGAGGAAAAATACTGGCAGCGCTGGTTCGAGATGCCGAACGTGCTCCTGACCGCGCAGGTGCCGCTCCTCGTGGCGCTGGCATCCTACTTCTTCTTCCTGCTGCTGCGCCGCGGCGCCGACGCGGCCCCGTTCCTGATCGCGCTCGGGCTGTTTCTGCTCACCTTCGCAGGCCTGGGCATCAGCATCTTCCCCGACATCGTGCCGGGTCGGGTCACGATCTGGGAGGCGGCCTCGCCGCGCTCCAGCCAGATCTTCATGCTGGTCGGCGCCTCGGTGCTGATCCCGATCATCCTGGCCTACACCGCGTATTCCTACTGGGTCTTCCGCGGGAAGGTCGATTCCACGGGCTACCATTGATGCCGGTCCCGTCCGAAAGGCCGGGGCCGCTCCGGCAGCGCCTCCTCTGGTTCGTGGCGATCTACGGCGGCAGCGTGCTGGGTCTGGGCCTCGTTTCGTTCGCCCTGCGCGCGTGGCTGAAGGCCGGGTGAGGAGGGCGCCGTGCAGCTTCCCCCCCTCGTCCAGACCTTCGTGCTGCATTTCGGCGAGATGGGCTCGCGCTGGGGGATCAACCGCACCGTCGGGCAGATCTACGCCCTGCTCTTCGTCGCCGAGCGGGCGCTCAACGCCGACGAGATCGTGGAGCGGCTCGGGCTGTCGCGCTCGAACGTCAGCATGGGGCTGAAGGAGCTGCAGGCCTGGAACCTCGTGCGGCTCCAGCACGTGCCCGGCGACCGGCGCGATTATTTCGCCACGCCGGACGACATCTGGCAGATCGTCCGCACCCTGGTGGAGGAGCGCAAGAAGCGCGAGGTCGACCCCACCCTCACGCTGCTGCGCGAGATCCTGATGCAGGAGCCGGGCACCCCCGAGGAGCTACACGCGCAGGCCCGCCTGCGCGAGATGCACGACCTCTTCGAATTGTTTTCCGGCTGGTACACGGACGTGCGCAGGCTCGACACCGAACGTCTGGTGCAGCTCCTCACCCTCGGCGCCAAGGTCCAGCGCATCCTGGAGATGAAGGACCGGCTGCGGCTCGTTCCCAGCCGTCGCCGCCGCGACCCGGGCGAGTCCGACTAAGTGCCGGCGGGACAGGGCGGGATGGCGGCCTCTTCGCGCGTGCAGCATCGCGGTCGCTGTGGCATGGTCTCGCGACGCTTCTCCCTGCCTGGACGCGCGCCCGGATGTCCTCGATCGACCCCGCTTCCACCGACCTCCGGCACCTCGAAGCCGCCGGCGAGGCCGCCCTCAACGCGGCCCTGAGCCGCCTCTCCCCGGCAGAGCGCGACGCCTACTGGGCATCCGTCCGCCGCTGCTACAACACCCCCTACAACGACGCCGTGCCGAAGGTCCGCGCGCCACAGGCTCCGGCGGAGCGCGGAGAGGTGCGGGCGGGCTGAGCTCGGGGTCCCGTCACCGGTCTCCGCCGGATTCCACGCCCAAACGATCAGCGCGGGGTCCGGAGCCGCCGGCGTCGGGGTGCCGGCGGGTTCACGGCGAGGCCGATTCCGCGTCCGCGGGCACGCCTCGCCGCCGCGAGGCCCGTGGCCGGCGCACGGGGCGCGGCGCAGCCGGGCGTTCGGCGGCCGGATCGGCGCCGGACCGGCCCCTCGCCTTGGCCCCGGGCCTTGCCCGCGATTTGCCGCCCGATTCGGCCTCGCCTGCACGCGGCGCGTGGGCGTCGAGGAAGCGGCGGCAGGCGGCGTAGTCGGTCTCGACCTCGGCCGGCAATCCGTCGAGGGCTTTGTCGCGGGCCAGGCTCTGCGCGAAGCGCAGCATCGCCGGGGTCGGCGGGCGGGAGGCTCCGGAGGGCGGGGCCTCGCGGCGCTCCGCATGCGCGTCGAGGAAGGCCCGGCAGGTGGCCGCGCTGGTCTTGAGCCCCCGCGGCAGCCGCACCCCCTTGCGGGCGGCGAGCGCGGTCGCGAAGGCGATCATCGCCGGGGTCGGAGCCCGGGCCGGGGCGGCGGGACCGCCCTCCACCGCGAGACGGTCGGCGCCCGCCACGGCGGCGATGAGAGCGTCGAGCCGCCCGCGGGTGCGGCGGCAGAACTCCTCCGCGCGCCGGGACGCCTCGGCCCGGGTCGGCGCCCGGCCGATCTCGGCGAGGTCGGCCTCGAACACCGCGCGCCCGACCGGGTCGCCGTAGGCCGGAAACACCCGCCGCACCGCGTCGATGAAGGCGAGACCCGCCTTCGTCACCTCGATCGCCGGATCCTTGCCGCGGGCGAGCGCCACGTAGCGGCTCTTGACGAGCTTCGGCAGCACCGCGTCGCGCGTCGCGGCGGTGCCCAGGCCCTTGGGCTCGTTGGGATTGACCGGATTCTCCAGCGCCCGCTTGAGCGCCGGGTCCTCCACCTGATCGACGAGGCGGCCCATCACCACCGGCAACTCGCCCCGGGTGATGCGCCGCGGCGGCTCGGTGCGGGCGGTCTCGACGCGCGCCTCCATGGCCCGCGCGGGTTCGCGGTCGCGCAAAGGCGGCAGCCGGCCCGCGGCCGGCTCGTCGTCCTGACGCGCCTTGCCGGGCACCGGGTCGTCGTCCTCGGCCTCCGCCCCGTAGAGGGCGCGCCAGCCCGGCGCGCGCACGACGCTGCCGGTGACGGCGAAGCGCCGCGGGCCGAGCGGCGTCGCCACCTCGGCCGAGACGGTGGTGCGCGCGTCGATCCCGTCGGGCAGGTGGGCGGCGATGAAGCTCTTGGCCACGAGGTCCCACAGGCGCCACGCCTCCGGCCCGACCTCACCCGGGCGCGGCACCTTGCGCAGGGGCACGATGGCGTGGTGCTCGCCCGGATCCCGGACGTAGTGGCCCCGCGGCCCGCGTCGCACCACGATCGCGTCGGACCCAGGCGCCAGCTCGGGTGGCAGGCCGAGGACGCCGGCGGCCGCCGCGACGACGAGCGCGGCGTCGCCGGCCTGCGCCTCCGGCAGGTGCTCGGATTCGGTGCGCGGATAGCTCAGGAAGCCGCGGTCGTAGAGGTCCTGCGCGTAGCCCGCCGTGACCTGCGGGTCCCAGCCGAAGCGCTTGGCGCAGCGGCGCGCCAGCGTGTCCTTCGAGAAGAGCCGCGGGGGCGGGCGGCGCACGTCCCGCTGCGCCACGGCGAGCGGCCCCGCCCAGCCGGCCGCGGCCTCGCGGATCGCCTCGGCCTCCTCGCGCGCGAAGATCCGCTCCTTCGGCGCGTGCCAGAGCGTCAGCGCCGCGCCGCTCTCGGTCTCAACCGGCAGGGCCACCTTGAAGAAGTCGCGCGGCACGAAGTCCCGGATGCGCCGTTCGAGGTCGGCCAGGATCGCCAGCGTCGGCGTCTGCACCCCGCCGAACCGCCACGGCTCCCGGAAGGCCGGCGGGCGCAGGCGCAGCGACATTGCCCGGGTGCCGTTGAGGCCGAGATGCCAGTCCTCGTAGCGGCGGCACTGCGCCTCCAGGTAGGCGGCGTAGTCGCGCTCGCCCGAATCCGGCTCGCGGGCGAGCGCCGCGAAGGCGCGCCGGACCGACACGTCGTCCAGCGCGCCGAGCTTCAGCCGGTCGACGCGGCCGCGATAGCCGAGATACTCCAGCACCTCCCAGGCGATCATCGAGCCCTCGCGCCCGGGATCGGTGGCGATGATCACCCGCTCCACGCCCGCGAGCGCGGCCCGGATCGCCTCGATCCGGCCGGCATGCGAGGCACCCGAGCGGCTGCGCGCATAGGCCACCGGGATCCGCTCGACCGCGATCGGCAGCGCCTCGAAGCGCCACGGCTTCCACTCGGCCCGGATCGCCCCCGGCTCCTCGGAGGCGAGCAGGTGGCCTTCGGCGGCGACGCAGACCGTGGTGGGCGCGCGGAAGTAGCGCTGCAGCTGGCGCATCGCCGACGGCTTCTCGAAGAAGAACAGCGTCCTGCCGGTCTGCATTGTGGCCATGGCGGGTGAGGGCGATTCGCTGGCACGTCCCGAACAGACAGAGAACATAACCGCTGCCCGCGGCTCCGGTCAACCATGGCGTCGAGCCACTCTCCACCGCGCCTGTGCGTCGGATGCACTTGAGCGTTTTCAATAAGGGCAACTAATGACATTCTGCCGCGAAGGGGTGCTTCAGGTGGAGACCAGATGACATGTGGGCACGCAACTTCCGCGGACCGGCGGCCTTTCTCCTGCTCGCGGCGTCTTGTCTTGGCGCCGCCTCCGGTGCGCTGGCGCAGGGCGCGCTGATCGCACCGGCACCGGGCGGGCGCGTGATCATTCCGGTCGTGCCGGGCTCGCCGCTCACGGATGGATCGATGGTCTTCCACGGCAATTTCTGCGGCCCGGGCCAGCGCGGCAGCCGGCCGGTGGACGCCCTCGACGTCGCGTGCATGAACCACGACGCCTGCACGCCGGCAGGCGGCATCCCGTCCTGCGCCTGCAACGCCCGGCTCCAGCGGGAGGCCGCGGCGGTCGCGCGCAGCAGACGTCAGCCGGCGGACCTGCGCGACCTCGCCGCGCTGGTGTCCCAGTCCGCCACGGTCATGCCCTGCGATCCCTGACCGCCCGCCGGGGCTCCTGACGGATCAGGGACCCGGTTCGGGCACGATGTGCAGGCGGACGCCCGCCTGCCCGAGCCGGGCCACGGCCCGACGCGGCAGGGCCACGTCGTCGTTCGCCGGCAGAGAATCCCAGGGCGTGTAGGCGTCCAGGATGTCCACCACGTGCAGGCAGCGGGTGCTCGCGGCCTCCTGCTTGCCCCGACGCGCCCTGCGCGGTCGCGTCGCCGTCCATTTTCCCCTCCCACGCGTGCTCATGGTGCCCGCCTCTGCGATGAGCGCTCCCGGCCACTCGACCGGAGTCGTATGGCATTAAATACGAATTGTCCCCTGGCGCGGTGCTCTGGCGCACAAGCCCGGCGGGAACCTCTGCGTCAGGGCGGCGAAACCTCGACTGTACGGCGGCCGCCTTCGGGCCCCGCGACTTTACCGATCCGCAAGGGCGCCTGACGCAGCATGCCGGCCGCGAGGCGCGGACAGGCGGGTGATGAGCGATCTCTTCCAGGCGGTGGCCGAGGGGCACGACCTCAGGCTGCTGGGCCTCTCGATGCTGATCGGGGTGCTCGCCTCGCTCACCGCCCTGGACCTCGCCCATCACGCGCGGGCGGCCACGGAGCGCACGCGCGGGGCTTGGCTGGCACTCGCCGCGGTCGCGAGCGGCTTCGGCCTGTGGGCCTCGCACCTCGTGGCGGTGCTCGCCTCGCGCCCGGGCGAGCCGATCGCCGCCCATGTCGGGCCGACGATCCTCTCGGGGGTGGCGATGATCACCCTGTCCGGCGCCGGCCTGCGCACGAGCGTGTCGGTGGGGAAGGCCTGGGGACCGCCGCTCGGCGGAGCGCTGATCGGGGCAGGTCTGGCCGTCGCGCACGCGGTCGGTCTCGGCAGCTACCTCGCCGCGGTCCCGGTGGCGCTCGACCCGTTGCCCCTCGCCACGGCGGCCGCGGCGGCCGCCCTGCTCGGAGCGCTGGCGCTCTCGCAGGTGCTGCGCGACGGACCGGCGCACCAGAAGACGGGCTGCCTCATCCTCGCCCTCGCGCTGCCGGTCCATCACGTCCTGGCGGCGGGCGGCGTCGCGATCGACCGGACCGGAACCGATCACGGGCTCGCGGTTCAGATCGGCTTCGCCAGCCTGACCCTCCTGGTGCTCGCCTTCACGGCCGTCACCCTCGACAGCCGGGCGCGGCGGCGGCGGGAGCAGCAGGAGCTGATCCAGAGTCTCGCCAATGCGGCGGTCGAGGGGATCGCCGTGTGCGACGGCGACAGGATCGTGACCGTCAACACCAGCCTCGCGCAGCTCCTGGGGCGCAGCGCCGAGAGCCTCGTCGGGCGCCCGCTGGCCGAGATCGTTCCGGCGGAGGTGGCCGAGCGCGCGACCACAGCGGCCACCGGCAGCATCGTCGAGTCCCAGCTTCGCGAGCCGGACGGCACCCCGATCCCCGTCGAGATGATCCTGCGCACCATCGCCTTCGCGGGCCGCCCGCATCTCGCGATCGCCGTGCGCGACCTGCGGGCGCGCCGGCAGGCCGAGCAGCACATCCAGTTCCTCGCCCGCCACGACGCCCTGACCCGGCTGCCCAACCGCGCGAGCTTCAACGAGCGGGCCGAGCAGGAGATCGAGCTCGCCAAGGCGAGCGGCCGGTCCTTGGCGGTGCTCTGCCTCGACCTCGACCGCTTCAAGGACGTGAACGACCTCTTCGGCCACGCCGCGGGCGACGCGATGCTGCAGGCGCTGGCCTCCTGCATCCCCTCGCTCCTCGACGGACGCCAGATGATGGCGCGGCTGGGCGGCGACGAGTTCGCCATCCTGGCGCCCGATGTCGCCGAGGCCGAGGCGGTGCAGCTCGCCGAACGGATCCTGCAGGCGATCCGGTCCGAGAACCTCCGCACGACCGGCCTGCCGCCGATCTCGACCAGCATCGGCATCGCCTTCTGCCCGCGCGACGCGGACGAGCGCGAGACGCTGATGAGCCACGCGGATGCCGCCCTCTACCACGCGAAGGCCGAGGGCCGGGGCAACTTCCAGTTCTACGACGCGGCCCTGGGCGCCCAGATCCGCGACCGGCGCTCGCTGGAGCACGACCTGCGCCTGGCGGAGTCGCGCGGGGAGTTCGCGATCCTGTACCAGCCGCAGATGGACGTGCTGTCGGGGGAACTGGTCGGGTTCGAGGCGCTGCTGCGCTGGCACCATCCCGAGCGCGGAAGCGTGCCGCCCGACCGCTTCATCCCGGTCGCGGAGGAGACCGGGGCGATCCTGCCCATCGGCGACTGGGTGCTGCGCGAGACCTGCCGGGAGGCCGCCGGCTGGGAGCGCCCGCTGCGCATTGCCGTGAACGTCTCGGCCGTCCAGCTCCACGGCCCCGACTTCGCCCAGACCCTGCACGAGATCCTGCTCCGGACCGGCCTCACGCCCGGACGTCTCGAACTGGAGATCACCGAGACCGCCCTCGTGCGTGATCCGGCGCGGGCGCTCGCCACCCTGCGCCGCCTCAAGGCCCTCGGCGTGCGCATCGCGATGGACGATTTCGGCACCGGCTACTCGTCCCTGTCGAACCTGCGCGCCTTCCCGTTCGACAAGATCAAGGTCGACCGCTCCTTCATCCGCGCGGTGGACGTCAACACCGAGACCGCGGCGATCCTGCGGGCGGTTCTCGGGCTCGGCCGCGGGCTCGGCCTGCCGGTGCTGGCCGAGGGCGTCGAGACCCAGGCGGAGCTGCGCTTCCTGGGGGCGGAGGATTGCCAGGAGGCCCAGGGCTACCTCCTGGGCCGGCCGGCGCCGATCGAGAACTTCGCCGAGGCGATCCGGCTCGGCCGGGTGGTGGACGCGGCGATCCACGCGGCGTCCGAGCCGGTCAGGACCCTGCGGGCGGCGAGCGCGGCCTGATCCGCCGCGCCCTCAAGCCTCCGTCGCGGCCGGGCGCCCCGGCGGCTCAGGCGGCGTGCCGGTCCGCTCCCGCGCCGAAATGCCCGACGTAGCGGGGGGCGATCGCCGCCACGGGCAGCACCACGAACACGTCCGTGGTGCCGAACTGCCGGTCGATCACCGCACCGTCCCCGAAGGTCGCGCCCACGCGCAGGTAGCCCTTGAGCAGCGGCGGCAGCGCCTGGAGCGCGGCCTTCGGATCGATGGCCTCGCGGCCGAGGCGGTCCATCGGCACGTACCGCTCCGGCAGCGCCCGGGCGCGCCAGCGCTCCGGCGCCCGGGCGAAGTGGTGGAGGAAGCTCAGGGGCAGGGCGAGCCGGTCCGGATCGGTGCCCTCCAGGCTGGCGCAGCCGATCATCGCGTCGATGCGGTGATGCAGCACGTAGGTCCAGATGCCGTGCCACAGGAGTTCGACGGTCCGCTTGGTGCGGTAGGGCTTCAGCACGCAGGAGCGCCCGAGTTCGAGCAGGCGCATGCCGCGATTCGCGTCGAGGAGCGGCGCAAGGTCGTACTCGCCCGACGAGTAGAAGCCGAAATGCCGGTCCGCCTCGTCCTGGCGCAGCAGGCGGTAGGTGCCCACCACCTTCGGGCGCGGCTTGCGGAAGGGCTTGGCATCGGTCGCGGCGTGGTCGAGGACGAGGAGGTGGTCGCAGACCGCGTCGTACTCGTCGATGTCGCGCCGCTTGAGCGCCGCGAGGCCGAGCGGCACCGCGCTCATCTCCTCGTAGAACACGCCGTAGCGCAGGCGCTGGGCGCGCTTCACGTCCTTGGGGCGCGTCGCGAGCCGCACTTCGAGGGAGCCGATCCGGCCGAGCACCGGGTCGAGCCCGTTGGTCGGCAGCCGGGTCGGCAGGCGGGCGAGGCGGGGAAACAGCCGGGCGGGTGCGCCGGTCCCGCGCAGGTCGATCGCCGGCCGCGGGTCGCTCAGGCCGGGGCGCTGCAGCAGCCGCGCGAACGGCATCGGCGCGCGCGCCTCGCGCCCGGCCGGGGAAGCACCGCGGGTGAGGAACGGAACCATGATCGTGGCATCCCGTGCGGCGCGATTCCGGCTCTCGTGAGCCGTCGCTTGGCCGCCTGCGGGGGGCAGAACATCACGAAGCGCAGACGGTTTTGTGACACGCCGGCCCGATCGTTCTCAAGGACTTGCAGGAGGGACTCGCAGACGGCCGCCCCGGGCGCCCGCCCGAGACAGCCGGATCCGCCGTCAGACGAACTGGCTGAGGCCCGGGATCGAGCCGACGATCGGGCCCATCACGTCCTCGCCGGCCTTCTCGCGGCCGTAGGCGAAGAGTTCGTGGCCGAGCGGCTGCATCTGGCCCATCGGCACGCCGGCCGCCATCAGCTTCTGGCCGAGCGCCATCACGCCCCCGCCCATCATGCCGCCCAGCATGCCCATCAGGCCGCCGCCGCCCTCGCCGGGACCGCCGTCGCCGGCCTGCGCGACCACGGCGTCCGCGCCCGGCATCGCGGCGATGAGCCGGCTCACCTCCTCGGGCGGGCCCTCCTTCTGCAGGAAGGCCAGGATGAGGCCGATCGCCTTCTGGGCCGTGGTCGCGTCCAGCCCCGTGGCCTGCACCACCCGGGCAACAAGTTCTTCCATCGCGGTCTCCTGCACAACGCGGGACCGCTCTTCGGCGATGCGCCCCCCGAAATCAAGGCGCGGCATTGACAGAGGAGGGGACGCGCGGGTATCGAGCCATCCTTGGCGCGCGGACCATCCGGTTCGCGCGCCGTCGCGTTCGCGGTGTCCGCTTCAGGGCGCCGAGACGTCAACTGTCAAGAAGACGGTGCCCGGCCTCATGCCGGAGCCCGGATGGAACACGAGACGACAACGATGTTCGCAGTGATCAAGACCGGCGGCAAGCAGTACCGCGTCGCCGCCAACGACGTCATCACGGTCGGGAAGATCGAGGGCGAGGCCGGCACGGCCATCACCTTCGGCGAGGTTCTGCTCTACGCCGACGGCGCGGGCGCGACCCAGGTGGGCGCTCCGGTCGTGTCGGGCGTCAGCGTCGCGGGCGAGATCGTCTCGCAGACGCGCGGGCCGAAGATCATCGCCTTCAAGAAGCGCCGCCGGCAGAACTCGCGCCGCAAGCGCGGGCATCGCCAGGACTTCACCGTGGTGCGCGTGACGGGCATCAGCGCCGCCTGACCCAGCGCCGGCAGCAGAGCCCGATCGTTCAGAGAATTCAGGAGTTAGCCAAATGGCTCACAAGAAAGCAGGCGGTTCGTCCCGCAACGGCCGCGATTCCGAAGGCCGCCGCCTCGGCGTGAAGAAGTTCGGCGACGAGGCCGTGCGCGCCGGCAACATCATCATTCGCCAGCGCGGCACGCGCTGGCATCCCGGCGTCAACGTCGGCATGGGCCGCGACCACACCCTCTTCGCGCTGACGGACGGCCGCGTCCGCTTCGCCACCAAACACGGCCGAGCTTTCGTAACGGTCGTTTCGGCCCAAGAGGCCGCAGAGTAACCCGACGGAGCCAGTGACGAAGGTGCTCCGCCGGTGTCCCCACACCGACCCGGCGGATCCGAACCGAAGTCCTGGCCCATGACGGCCAAGCTCCGATCGAGACCCGAGGGGAGGGTGGGGGACCACCTTCCCCTTCGTCGTTCTCGTGGCCGGTGAGGCGCAGCGCGCCTCGACCGGCAGGATCGGAGTCAGGCGATGTTCCCCGACCTCACCCGTGACGACGTCTTCCGCCTCGAGACCCGCCGGCTGTGGCTGCGTTGGCCGCGCCAAGCGGATGCTCAGGCCATCGTCCGGCTCGCGGGGGAGAAAGCCGTAGCCGACATGACCGCCCGGATCCCGCATCCGCTCGAACCGCCGCAGGTCGAGGACTTCGTGCTGCGGTCGCGGCGCGACAACGCGGAGGGCCGGGCGCTCACGATGGCGGTGACGCCGCGGCGCCAGCCGCAGACGCTGATCGGCGTGGTGGGGATCGAGCCCGATTCCGACGGTGCGCCGCATCTCGGCTACTGGCTCGGCATGCCGCACTGGGGGCAGGGCCTCGCCACCGAGGCCGCGCGGGCGATGATCGACGCCTTCTTCGCCTACACGGACGGGGTGGAACTCACCTCGGCCGCCCGGGTGGTGAACCCGGCCTCGCGGCGAGTGCTGGAGAAGTGCGGCTTCGCGGCGGTCGGTTCCGGCCTCCAGGCCTTCCCGGCCCGCGGCGGGGTGTTTCCGGTCGACCGGTTCCGGCTCGACCGGCGGGCCTGGGACAGCCTGAAGACGTGGCACGCCGCGGGCCTCGTCTTCGACCGGCACCGGACCTCGTCCGAGGGCCTGTGCGCCGGGGCGTGACCGAGGCCGGCCCCGGGTTCCCGCCCGCGGGATCGGACGCCGGAGCATGAACGAGACCGGCCGGAGGGTGCGCCCTCCGGCCTCCCCGCGTTGAGGTGAGTGGAGACGGTGCCGTGAAGTTCCTCGACGAAGCCAAGGTCTACGTACGCTCCGGCGACGGCGGGGCCGGCAGCGTCTCGTTCCGGCGCGAGAAATTCATCGAGTTCGGCGGGCCGGACGGCGGCGACGGCGGCCGGGGCGGCGACGTCTGGGCCGAGTGCGTGGAGGGGCTGAACACCCTCATCGACTACCGCTACCAGCAGCACTTCAAGGCCAAGAAGGGCGAGCACGGCTCCGGCCGCAACCGCGCCGGCGCCAAGGGGCCGGACGTGGTGCTGAAGGTGCCGGCCGGGACCCAGATCCTGGACGAGGACGGCGAAACGCTGGTGGCCGACCTCACGCGGGTCGGCCAGAAGGTGCAGCTCGCGCGCGGCGGCAACGGCGGCTTCGGCAACGCCTACTTCACCACCTCGACGAACCGCGCCCCGCGCCACGCCAATCCGGGGCAGGAGGGGCAGGAGCGCTGGCTGTGGCTGCGCCTCAAGCTGATCGCCGATGCGGGCCTCGTCGGGCTTCCCAACGCCGGCAAGTCGACCTTCCTGGCCACCGTCACGGCGGCCAAGCCCAAGATCGCCGATTATCCCTTCACGACCCTGCATCCGGGCCTCGGCGTGGTGCGGGTCGACACCCGCGAATTTGTGCTCGCCGACATCCCGGGCCTGATCGAGGGCGCCCACCAGGGCGTCGGCCTCGGCGACCGCTTCCTCGCCCACGTGGAGCGCTGCCGGGTGCTGCTCCACCTCGTCGAGGGCACGAGCGAGGATGCGGGCGCGGCCTACCGGCTGGTGCGCACCGAACTCGACGCCTACGGGCACGGCCTCGCCGAGAAGCCGGAGGTCGTCGCGCTCTCCAAGGCCGACGCCCTCGATCCCGAGACGCTGGAGGCCCAGGTGGCGCGGCTGACGGAGGCGGCCGGGCGACCGCCGCTGGTGCTCTCCGCCGCGACCCGCCAGGGCGTGCCCGAGGCCCTGCGCCTGCTGCTGGCCCGCATGGACGAGGCCGCCTCCGACGATCCGGCCCCGATGGGCGCGTGGCAGCCTTGAGCGCGCGGCACCCGCGGGCGTAGTCTGGCGGGGCGTGCGGCACGGGTCGTCATGAGCGAAAAACTGGTCATCGAGAGCGACGAGGCCGTGGGCCTCGCCAGCACCATTGCCGAGCGGATGGGGATCACGCCCCACGAGGCCGTCCTGCGCGGTCTGCGCGCGCTCGACACGGACGTGCGCCACGCCCGTCCGGAATGGGACCGGTCCGCCTTCATGGCGAAGATCCTGGCCTTGGGCGAGACGGCGCGGGCCGAACTCCCACCCGGCACGACCTCGGACCATTCCGATCTCTACGACGAGACCGGTCTGCCGCGATGATCGCAGTCGACACGTCGGCCCTCGTCGCGATCGCCTTCGGCGAGGAGGATGCGGCGACGCTTGTCGATCGGCTGACGCGCCAGGACAGCATCGTCGGGGCGCCGTCGCTGTTCGAGGCCTACCTCGTCGTCCACAACCAGATGTCCATGGTGCCGAAGACGATCCTGGCCGACCTGCTGACCATACCGACGCTGCGCATCGTCCCCTTCACGCAGGCCCACGCCACCCTCGCGCGCGACGCCTATCTGCGCTACGGCAGGGGCCGGGGGCATCCGGCCAAGTTGAACTTCGGCGACTGCCTCGCCTATGCGGTGGCCAAGCGCGACGACCTCCCCCTGCTCTTCAAGGGCGACGACTTCGTGCACACCGACCTGATTCCGGCCGCCCCATGACCCCGCTTCCCGGCACGCCCGCCCTCGACCAGTTCCGCCGCGTCGTCCTGAAGGTCGGATCCGCACTCCTCGTCGACCGGGCGCGCGGGCGGCTGCGGCACGCGTGGCTCGCGGCCTTGGCCGAGGACATCGCGGACCTCCACGCCCGCGGGGTCGACGTGCTGGTGGTCTCGTCGGGCTCGATCGCGCTCGGCCGCACGGTGCTGGGTTTTCCGGCCGGGGCGCTGCGCCTGGAGGAGAGCCAGGCCGCTGCGGCGGTGGGGCAGATCGCGCTCGCGCGGCACTGGTCGGAGGCGCTGGCGCATCACGGCATCGCCGCGGGTCAGATCCTCGTCACGCCGCACGACACCGAGGAACGCCGCCGCTACCTCAACGCCCGCGCCACCACCCTGAAGCTCCTGGAGGTGCGCGCCGTGCCGGTCGTCAACGAGAACGACACGGTGGCGACCTCCGAGATCCGCTATGGCGACAACGACCGCCTGGCCGCCCGGGTCGCCACCATGATCGGCGCCGACCTCCTGGTGCTGTTCTCGGACATCGACGGGCTCTACACCGCCCCCCCCGCGAGCGACCCGAGCGCCCGGCACCTGCCGGTCATCGAGCGGATCACTCCGGAGATCGAGGCGATGGCGGGCGGTCCGGCCTCCGACCTGTCGCGCGGCGGCATGCGCACCAAGATCGAGGCGGGCAAGATCGCCACCGGCGGCGGCACCCATATGCTGATCGCGGACGGCCGGGGCAAGAATCCGCTGCGGGCCGTGACGGCGGGCGCGCGGGCCTCGTGGTTCCTGTCGGGCTCGACTCCCACCGCGGCGCGCAAGACCTGGATCGCCGGCTCGCTGGAGCCGCGCGGCGTGCTCACCATCGACGCGGGCGCCGAGCGGGCGCTGGCCGGCGGGGCCAGCCTGCTGCCGGTGGGGGTCGCGCGCATCGACGGCGCCTTCGCGCGCGGCGACGCGGTGATCATCCGGTCCATCGGCGGCCACGTCCTCGGGCGCGGCCTCGTCGCCTACGACAGCGACGACGCGGCGCGGATCGCCGGGCGCTCCAGCCGGGAGATCGAGGGGGTGCTCGGCTATCCCGGCCGGGCCGAGATGGTCCACCGGGACGACATGGCCCTCATCGGCGAATAGCTCCCGCGCGCCGGCCTCGCTTGTCGGCGGGAATACCCGGTGGCATGGAGGGGGGATGCGCTCCTGCCGGAGCGCCAGCGATTGCCAGGATGACGGCCGTGTCAGTGCTCACCCTGAAGCCCCGCGCCGCGACCGACGACGTCGACGCCCTCATGCGCGAGATCGGCACCCGCGCCCGGGCGGCCGCGCGGCAGGTGGCCCGCATCCCTGCCCAGCAGAAGGACATGGCCCTGCGCGCCGCCGCGGGCGCGATCCGCGCCGCCGCGCCGACGATCCTAGAAGCGAACCGCGCCGACGTGGCGGAGGCCCGCGCCAAGGCGCTGCCCGCCGCCACCATCGACCGCCTGGAGCTGAACCCGGATCGCATCGAGGGCATCGCCGCCGCCGTCGAGAACATCGCCGGGCTGCCCGACCCGGTCGGGCGGCAGCTCGCCGCCTTCGAGCGCCCCAACGGGCTCGCCATCGAGCGCATCTCGACGCCGCTCGGCGTGGTCGGCGTCATCTTCGAGAGCCGGCCCAACGTCACGGCCGATGCGGGGGCGCTGTGCCTCAAGGCCGGCAACGCCGCGGTGCTGCGCGCCGGCTCCGAGAGCCTGCGCAGCGCGGACGCCATCGCGGCCGCGATGACCGAGGGGCTGGTCGCCCAGGGCCTGCCGCAGGACGCGATCCAGCTGGTGCCGGTGCGCGACCGGGCCGCGGTCGGCGCCATGCTCACCGGCCTCGACGGCTGCATCGACGTGATCGTGCCGCGCGGCGGCAAGAGCCTCGTGGCGCGGGTGCAGTCCGAGGCGCGCGTGCCGGTCTTCGCGCATCTCGAAGGCATTTGCCACGTCTACGTGCACGCGGATGCCGATCTCGGCATGGCGCTCACGCTGGTGCGCAACAGCAAGCTGCGGCGCACCGGCATCTGCGGCGCCGCCGAGACCCTGCTGGTCGACCAAGCCTGCGCCGCCACGCATCTGCGGCCCCTGGTGTCCGACCTGCTCGACGCCGGCTGCGCGGTGCGCGGCGACGCGGCTACGCAGGCGGTCGACCCGCGCGTCACGCCCGCGAGCGAGGCCGACTGGCGCACGGAATACCTCGACGCGATCATCGCCGTGCGGGTGGTGGACGGCCTGGAGGCCGCCATCGACCACATCGAGACCCACGGCTCGCACCACACCGAATCGATCATCACCGAGGACGAGGCCGTGGCCGACCGCTTCCTCGCCGAGGTCGATTCCGCCATCGTGATCCACAACGCCTCGACGCAGTTCGCCGATGGCGGCGAGTTCGGCTTCGGGGCCGAGATCGGGATCGCGACGGGCCGGATGCACGCCCGCGGCCCGGTGGGCGTCGAGCAACTCACCACCTTCAAGTACCGGGTGCACGGGTCGGGCCAGACGCGGCCCTGACCCAGCCTTCCCGTGATCGTCCGCCTGCCGCCGAGCGCGCCGGGGCTGCGCGTCGGCCTCTACGGCGGCTCGTTCAATCCCGCCCATGCCGGCCACCTGCACGTGAGCCGGCTCGCTTTGCGCCGTCTTGCCCTCGACCGGATCTGGTGGCTGGTGAGCCCCGGCAACCCGCTCAAGGACCGCACGGTCCTGGCGCCGCTCCCCGAGCGCGTGGCCGGCGCGGCGGCCATCGCCCGCGACCCGCGCGTCAGCGTCACGGATTTCGAGAGCCGGATCGGGGCGCGCTACACCCGGGAATCGCTGCACTGGCTGGTGCGCCACCGGCCGGGCCTCCGCTTCGTCTGGATCATGGGCGCCGACAGCCTCGCGGGCTTCCACCGCTGGCAGGGCTGGCGCACCATCGCCAGCACGATGCCGATCGCGGTGATCGACCGGCCGGGCTTCACCCTCACGGGGGTGGCCGGCCGCGCCGCGCGGGCGCTCGGCCGCTACCGCCTCGACGAGAGCGACGCCGCGCTCCTGGCCGACGCCGTGCCCCCCGCCTGGGTCTTCCTGCACGGCCCGCGCTCCGACCTGTCCTCCACGGCGCTGCGCAACGCGCAGGCATCGACGCAATGGCAAGGTGAGGATGCCGGACAAGACCGTATTGAAAGCGGAGCCCCTGCGCCCTTATCTTGATGGCATGGCGCCGACCGGCGCCGATCAACAGGGGTCGGCACTGAACCAACTCTCCTCTCGCGAAGCTCTCGTCCACGAGCTTCCCGCTCGGTCCGACGCGGATGCGCCGGCGGCCGAGGATCTCCGGTCGGTCGCTCTCGGCTGCCTCGCGGACATGAAGGCCGAGGACACGGTCGAGATCGACCTCGTCGGCAAGACCTCGATCGCCGACGCGATGATCATCACCTCCGGCCGCTCGCAGCGGCACGTCGGCTCCATCGCCGACAAGCTGCTGCAGGAGCTGAAGGCCAAAGGCTTCGGCAACGCCCGCGTGGAGGGGCTGCCGGCCTGCGACTGGGTGCTGATCGATGCCGGGGACCTTCTGGTCCACATCTTCCGGCCCGAGGTGCGCCACTTCTACAACTTGGAGAAGATGTGGGGCGCCGACCGGCCGGGCGACCGCCTCGCCGGCTGACCGCTTCGTCCCGCGCCAGGGAAGGGGCCGCCGGTGCGCCTCGCCCTCGTGGCCGTGGGCCGGCTCAAGCGCGGGCCGGAGCGCGACCTCGCCGACAGCTACCGCGCCCGCGCGGATGCGCTGGCGCGCGGCCTCGGCCTCTCGCCCGTGCAGGTCACCGAGATTTCCGAGAGCCGGGCGCGCCGGGCGCCCGACCGCTGCGACGAGGAGGGATCCCTGATCCTCGGCGCGGTGCCGCCCGGCAGCGCCCTCGTCGTCATGGACGAGGGCGGTCGCCCGGTCACCAGCACCGGCTTCGCCGAGCAGATCGGCGCGTGGCGGGACGGCGGGCGGCCCGGTCTCGCGATCGTGATCGGCGGGGCCGACGGTCTGGGCGCGGCAGTCAGGCAACGCGCCGACCTGGTGTTCGCGTTCGGGGCCGCGACCCTGCCGCACGGGCTTGTGCGGATCCTCGCCCTGGAGCAGGTCTACCGCGCGATGACCATCCTCGCCGGCCATCCCTACCACCGCGGCGCCCCGTGATCCGACGCCTCCCTCTCGCCCTTCTGATCCCGGCCGGAACGGCGATGCTGGCCGGAACGGCCAGCGGGCAGGAGCGCGCGCCCCCGAAGCCCGACGCGGTCGAGCAGGCTCAGGCCGAGAAGGAGCAGCGTGCCGAGAGCCTGAAGGCGCTCGAAGCCGCGATGGCCGCGAGCACCCAGGCGCGCGAGCGCCTGGAGAAGGAGGTGGCGGACCTCAAGGGCGACCGCGCCAAGCTCAACGAGGCGCTCATCGACGGCACCAAGCGCGCGCAGGAGGCCGAGGAGCGGATCGCCGCCCTGGAGACCCGCCTGCAGACCCTCACGGCGAGCGAGGCCGCGATCCGCCGCTCGCTCCAGGCCCGCCGCGGCGTGATCGCCGAGGTGCTGGCGGCGCTCCAGCGCATGGGCCGCCGCCCTCCGCCGGCCGTGCTGGTCCAGCCCGAGGACGTGCTCGCGGCGATCCGCACCTCCATGCTGCTCGGCGCGGTGGTGCCCGAACTGCAGGGCGAGGCCGAGACCCTGGCGGGCGACCTGACCGAACTCGTGCGCCTGCGCGGCCTCATCGCGGGCGACAAGGAGAACCTCGCCCAGGGCCTCAAGGCCTGGGCCGGCGAGCAGCAGCGGCTCAGCGCCCTGATCGCCGCCCGCCAGTCCCGCCTCGGCGAGGCCGAGAGCGGGCTCGCGGGCGAGCGCGAGCGGGCCGCGACGCTGGCCGGGCAGGCGCGCTCGCTGCGGGACCTCGTGGAGCGGCTGGAGGGAACGATCTCCGGGGCGCGCCGCGCCGCCGAGGCCGAGCGCACCGAGACCCGGGAGCGTTTCGCCGCGGCGGCCCTGCGCGATCCGGCCCGGCTGGCGCCGAAGGTCCCGTTCGCCCAGGTGCGGGGCGCGGTGCCGCGGCCGGCGAGCGGCGAGGTGGTGAAGGCGTTCGGCGCCTCCGACGGCAGCGGCGGCACCACCCGCGGCATATCGCTCGCGGTGCGCCCGCGGGCGGTGGTCGCCTCTCCGGCGGACGGCTGGGTCGCGTATGCGGGCGCGTTCCGCTCCTATGGACGACTCTTGATCATCAACGCGGGCGACGGCTACTATCTGCTTCTGGCAGGCATGGAACAGATCAACGTGGAGGTCGGTCAGTTCGTGCTCGCCGGGGAGCCGGTCGCCGCCATGGGAGAGACCGGCTCGGCGCCTTCCGCCGGAGCCGGCGGGCGGAACGATCCCGTCCTCTACGTCGAGTTCAGGAAAGACGGTGGCTCCATCGACCCGGAGCCGTGGTGGGCCAGAGGGTCAAGCGAGAAGGTTCGCGGATAATGCGCAAAGTTTCCCTCGTCCTGTTCGGAGCGATGCTCGGGGCCGGGACAGCCACGGTAGCGACCCAGACGCACCTGCTGTCCGGCACCAGCGCCGTGGCGGCCTCGGCCGAGACCTACCGTCAGCTCAGTCTGTTCGGCGACGTCTTCGAGAAGATCCGCACGGATTACGTCGAGAAGCCCGAAGAGGCCAAGCTGATCGAGGCGGCCGTCAACGGCATGCTGACGTCGCTCGATCCGCATTCGAGCTACATGGATTCCAAGAGCTTCCGCGACATGCAGGTGCAGACGCGCGGCGAGTTCGGGGGTCTGGGCATCGAGGTCACGATGGAGGACGGCCTCATCAAGGTCGTCACTCCGATCGACGACACGCCGGCCGCCCGCGCCGGGCTGCTCGCCAACGACATCATCACCCAGATCGACAACGAGCAGGTCCAGGGCCTGACCCTGAACCAGGCCGTCGACAAGATGCGCGGCCCGGTCAACTCGCCGGTGAAGCTCAAGATCACCCGCAAGGAGGCCAAGGACCCGATCGAGGTCACGCTCAACCGCGACCTGATCCGCATCAAGCCCGTGCGCTCGCGGGTCGAGGGCGGCGACATCGGCTACATCCGCCTGACCCAGTTCAACGAGCAGACCTTCGACGGCCTCAAGGCGGCGATCGAGAAGCTCTCCACCGACCTGCCCGGCGACAAGCTCAAGGGCTACGTCCTCGACCTGCGCAACAACCCGGGCGGGCTGCTCGATCAGGCCGTGATGGTCTCGGACGCGTTCCTCGACCGCGGCGAGATCGTCTCGACCCGCGGGCGCAACCCCGACGAGACGCAGCGCTTCTCCGCCAAGTCCGGCGACCTCACCAAGGGCAAGCCCGTGGTGGTGCTAGTCAACGGCGGCTCGGCCTCGGCCTCCGAGATCGTCGCGGGCGCGCTCCAGGATCACAAGCGCGCCAACGTCATGGGCACGCGCTCCTTCGGCAAGGGCTCGGTGCAGTCGATCATCCCGCTCGGCGGCAACGGGGCGCTGCGCCTCACCACGGCGCGCTACTACACGCCGTCGGGCCGCTCGATCCAGGCCAAGGGCATCGAGCCGGACCAGGAGATCCTGCAGGAGATCCCGGACGAGCTGAAGGGCAAGGACGAGACCAAGGGCGAGGCCGGCCTCAAGGGGCACCTGAAGCAGAAGGACCAAGAGGAGCGCGGCGGGTCCTCGGCCTACGTTCCGCCGGACCCGGCCAAGGACAAGCAGCTCACCGCCGCCCTCGACTTCCTGCACGGCGCGTTCAAGGGTGCGGCCAACACCGCCAAGTCGAACGTTCCCAACTGATGCCGCGGCGGCGCAGCCGCCTTTAACGCAACGTTAACCATGAAGGCCCGCAATGGCGGTCGACTGACCGGCGCTGCGGGCCTCTTCTTTCTCCGGCGCCGGGCCTGAACGGAAGTGCCCCGGGCGGTGCCGCTCGGGTTCCTGTTTCCGCATCACGCTCGCCGCCGCACGGTCACCGCGTCGGCGAAGGATGCTCTGCCGGGACCGACCGCCGTGACCTCCGCCGATGACGTGCTCACCCGTCCCCTGGGTCTCACGGACGAAACACCCTCCCGCCTCGCGCGCTGGCGGGCGCGGGTGCCGGTCGGCCCGATCCTGGCGGCGGGCCTGAGCGTCGCGGTCGTGGGGCTGGCCGGCATCGTCGCCTTCACCGAGGATCCGCTCGGCGGCGAACCGCACGCCCTGGTGGCGATCGAGCGCCGCGCCCCCGCGGCCTCGGCCGAACCGGCCCCGCCGCCCGTCGCCGAAGGCCCCAATCGTACGGCCCGCGAGGTCGAGCGCGCCTCGGGCGTCACCGTGACCCGGCTCGACGGCGGAGCGGCGCCCGACTCGGTGGTGATCCGGGTGCCCGGCCCGGCCGAGGTCACCCTCGCGCCCGCGCCCGACCCGCGCCTGACCGAGCGCAGCCGCTATGGCAGCCTGCCGAAGCTCGGCCCCGGCGGCCTGCGCGCCCTCGACCTCTACGCCCGGCCGGAGGCGACGGCGCTCGGCAGCGGGGCGCCCCCCGCCGGGCGCATCGCCCTCGTCCTCACCGGCCTCGGCATCGGCCAGACGGCGACGCAGGACGCCATCACGCGGCTGCCGCCCGCCGTCACCCTCGCCTTCGCGCCCTACGGGCCGGACGTCGCGCGCAGCGCCACCCGCGCCCGCGAGGCCGGCCACGAGGTGATGGTCCAAGTGCCGATGGAGCCGTTCGACTATCCCGACAACGATCCCGGTCCCCAGACCCTGCTGGCGGGTGCCAAGCCCGCCGAGAATGCCGATCGGCTCGCCTTCGTGCTCTCGCGCATCCCCGGCGCGGTCGGCGCCGTGAACTACATGGGCGCCCGCCTCACCGCGGAGCCGGCCGCCCTGGAGCCGGTCCTGCGCGAGATCGGCGCCCGCGGCCTCGGCTTCCTCGACGACGGGGTCTCGCCGCGCTCGCTCAGCCTGGAGGTCGGCCACCGCACCAAGGCGCCGGTCGCCCGGGCCGAGGCCATCGACGCGATCCCGCGCGCGGATGCCATCGACCGCGAACTCGCCCGGCTGGAGGAAATCGCCCGCCGCAAGGGCTTCGCCCTCGGCTCGGCCGCGGCGCTGCCGCTGACCATCGACCGCCTCGCCCGCTGGTCGCGCGACCTCGAGAGCCGCGGCATCCTGCTCGTCCCGGCGAGCCGCAGCCTCAGGACGGCCCGGTGAGCGGCCAGCCGCGCCGCGTCTCCGGGGCATTGCCGTCCGGGCATGAGCCTTGCCGCGCCGCGACTTCTCTCGCACAAACGCGGTCAGCCCCACGACTGACCCGGCCGATCCGCAGCATGACGCGCCCCGTGACCCGAGCCCCCGGCGGATCCGCCCTGGCCGATCTGCCCTACCGCCCCTGCGTGGGCATCGCCCTGTTCAACCGCGACGGCCTCGTCTTCGCGGGGCGCCGCCGCCTGGACGGCCCGCTCGCGGGCGAGGCGGGCGGCTACGCGTGGCAGATGCCGCAGGGCGGGATCGACGCGGGCGAGACGCCGCACGCGGCGGCTCTGCGCGAACTGCACGAGGAGACCAACGTCGCGGCCGGCTCGGTGCGGCTGCTCGCCGAGGCGCCCGGCTGGTACAGCTACGACCTGCCGACCTTCGCGGCCGGCCAGCCCTGGAAGGGCCGCTACCGCGGACAGACGCAGAAGTGGTTCGCCTTCGCGTTCGAGGGGAACGAGGCCGAGATCGACATCCACCGGCCGGCGGGAGGGGCCCACAAGGCGGAGTTCGACGCGTGGCGCTGGGCGCCGCTGGCGGAACTCGCCGACCTCATCATTCCCTTCAAGCGGCCCGTCTACGAGCAGGTGATCACCGCCTTCTCGCCCTTCGCCAGGCCAGCCTGATGGGTCCCGGCGCGGGGCGGCGTCCCGGGACCTTCTCCTGACATGCGGTGGTGGTGCGGCCTCTTCGCGCTCCTGTTGCTGTGGATCGGCTACGCGCTCTCGCCTTACGTGGCGCTCTACCGCCTGAGCGAGGCGGTGCGGACGGGCGACGCACGGGCGGTCGCCGACCGGGTGAACTTCCGCACCCTGCGCCTGTCGATCTCCCGGCAGGCCGTCGCGGCGGGGCTCGACGCCGTGGCGGCGCGCCGGGACCTCTCGCCCCGCGAGCGCCAGATGCTCACCGACGCGGTGACCGGGCTGACCGAGCCGGTGGTGACGGCGCTGCTGATGCCCGAGACCCTGGTCGAGCTGCTGCGCGGCAATTGGCCGAAACGGCTCGACGGCGAGCGCCCGGAGGGTGAGCCGCCGGAGCCCGAACCGGCCCGGACGGGCGGCCTGACCGGCCGCACGCTGCCCCAGCTCCTGGCGCTCGCCGGCACGGCCGAGATGCGGGGGTTCCGCACGGTAATCTTCGGCTACCCACCGGACGCTCCCGAGGAGAACCGGTTCCGCCTGCGCCTGCGCCTGCGCGGCTGGACCTGGCGGGTGACCGAACTCGAACTGCCCGCGGAACTGCGCGAGCGGATCAGCCGCCGGCTCCTCCGGCTGCAGCAGCGCACCGAGACGAGCCGGGTCCGCTAGGGGCGCGGCACCCCCGTGCGAGAGCTACGCCCCTTGATGGGCCGCGCAGGCACGACCATATCGACGAAAGCCGGCGGACCGCGCCGGCGCATCGGGCGCTGCCTCGGCGGGCCCGTTCTCCGAAGTGCCTCGTCGCAGAAGGGCTTCGTTCGTTCCATGTCGCGTCCCTCGCCCTTCGGGCATCCGTTCCTCCTGGGCTTCGACGAGATCGAGCAGGCGCTCGACCGCGTCGCCAAGGCGGCGAACGACGGCTATCCCCCCTACAACATTGAGCGCCTCGTCCGCACAGAGCGGGACCCGGAGCGTCTGCGCATCACGCTGGCGGTGGCGGGCTTCACCCGCGACCAGCTCGACGTGACGCTGGAGGAGAGCCAGCTCATCGTCCGTGGTCGCCAGACCGACGACAAGAGCCGCACCTACCTGCATCGTGGCATCGCCGCGCGGCAGTTCCAGCGCGCCTTCCTGCTCGCGGACGGCATGGAGGTGCTGGGCGCCGACCTGTCGAGCGGGCTGCTCTCGATCGACCTCGCCCGGCCGGAGCCGGAGCGCATCGTGCGACGGATCGACATCGCGTCGCGCGACGCCGACTGAGGATCCCCATATCACCCCTGTCCCCGATCGTCCGGCGTCGCCACGGGGCGCCCCCGCGATCGACCGCTCTGCCGCCTCGTGAAGGAGGGCGACACCATGACCGACACCAACCTCCCGTTCGACACCGACGCGCTCGCGGCCCTCGGCGAGGGCCACGTGGCCTACGTCAAGCCGATGCGCTCGGAGGACGTGAAGCGCCTCTTCCCGCAGGCGCCCGACCTCACCCCCGGCCTTCACCTGTTCGCGCTCCTCTCGGCGAGCGGCGCCCCGATCCTGCTCACCGACAGCCTTGACGCGGCCATCGCCAACGCCTGGGCGCACGACCTCCAGGCAGTCAGCCTGCACTGAGGCCGCTCGGTCGCGGTCGGAGGAGGGGAGACGCCGCCTCAGGCGATCCCCTCCACGGCCGCGATCAGCCGCGCGAGGCTCGCCGGGTCCGACAGGCGGTGGTCGCCGTCCTTGATCAGCGTGACGACCACGTCGCGCTCCGGCAGCCGCTCCACCAGCGCCATCGCGTGGGACCAGGGCACGTCCGGATCGGCCATCCCCTGCAGGATGTGCACCGGGCAGCCCGGATCGATCGGCCCGCCGAGCAGGAGGTGGTGCCGCCCGTCCTCGATCAGCGCCCGGGTCACCGCGGTCGGCTCGGGCGAATAGGCCGAATCCCGGTGCCAGACTCCGGCCTCCATCACCTGGCGGCGGATATCGTCCGGGAAGCGCTCCCACATCAGCGCCTCGGTGAAGTCGGTGGCGGGCGCGATCAGCACGAGCCCGGCCGGGCGGACCTGCCGCGCCGCGAGCAGCGCCACCCAGCCGCCCATCGAGGAGCCGACGAGGATCGGGCGCTCCGCCGCGTGGCGGCCGATCACGGCTTGCGCATCCGCGAGCCAGTCGGAGATCGTGAAGTCGGCGAAATCCCCGTCCGATTCCCCGTGGCCGCCGTAGTCGAAGCGCACGAAGGCACGGTTGCGCGCCGCCGCCCAGGCATCGAGCGCCTCGGCCTTGGTGGCGCGCATGTCGGAGCGGAAGCCCCCGAGCCAGACCACCGGCGGTCCCTCGCCGGACCGCACCAGGGTGGCGACGCGGCGGGCATCCGGCCCGGGGCCGACCGGCATCAGGGTGGCGGGGGGCTGCATAGCGGGCATAACGGGCATAGCGGTCCTGGGGCTGCGGCGTCTCCGGATGGGCGCAGGAAGCGTTTACACCTCGGAAATGCGATCGGGCGAATGTCCGGGCATGCTCGACCTCAGCGATCGTCTAAACCAAGGATTGCAGTTCGGGACAACGTCCGCCTGGCGCGGTCCGGCTCCCGAGGCCATCCTCCGTCCGAGACCCCGGAGCCCCATGCCGTCGAGCCAGGCCACCTCCTTCCCGGTCTCCGCCGGCCATCCCCTGGCCGGGGCGACGATCCTGCAGATCATCCCCGAGCTGGATGCGGGCGGGGCGGAGCGCACGACTGTCGACGTGGCGGCGGCGCTGGCGGCGGTGGGCGCCCGCGCCCTCGTGGCTACGGAGGGCGGACGGCTGGTGGGCGAATTGCAGGCCAAGGGCGGCATCTGGGTGCCGTTCCCGGCCCGCACCAAGAACCCCTTCGCGATGGCGCTCAACGTCGGGCGCCTCGCCCGGATCTGCCGGGCCGAGGGCGTCGACCTCGTCCACGCCCGCTCGCGGGCGCCGGCCTGGGTGGCGCTCGGGGCGCGCAGGCGGCTGGGCCTGCCCTTCGTCACCACCTATCACGGCAGCTACTCGGCCCGCACGCCGGTCAAGCATCTCTACAATTCGGTGATGGCGCGGGGCGATGCGGTGATCGCCAACTCGCACTACACCGCGGATCTGATCCGGGCCGAGCACCCGCAGGCCACGGACGCCCGGCTGCGGGTGATCTATCGCGGCACCGATCTTACCGCCTTCTCGGCCGCGCAGGTGGAGCCGGGACGGGTCGAGGCGCTGCGGCGCGCCTGGGGTGTCGCACCGCACGAGCGCGTGGTGCTGCTCGCCGCCCGGCTCACGGGCTGGAAGGGCCAGCGCGTGCTGATCGAGGCGGCGTCCGCCCTGCGCGACCAGGGCCTGCGCGATGTCGCGGTGGTGCTGGCGGGCGATGCGCAGGGGCGCACCGCCTATGTCCGCGAACTCGACGCGCTGGTGGCCACGCACAACCTCTCGGGCATCGTGCGCCGGGTCGGGCACTGCACCGACATGCCGGCGGCCTTCCGGGCGGCCTCGGTGGTGGCGGTGCCCTCCACGGAACCGGAGGCCTTCGGGCGGTCGGCCGTGGAGGCGCAGGCAATCGGCACGCCCGTGGTCGTCTCGGATCTCGGCGCCGTGCGCGAGACCGTGCTGGCCCCGCCCGACGTGCCGCGCACCGAGCGCACCGGCTGGCGCGTGCCGGCCGGGGAGGCGGCCGTGCTGGCCGAGGCGATCGCCGAAGCGCTCCAGCTCGGCGCCAGCGCCCGCGACGCGCTGGCCCGGCGGGCGCGCCAGCACGTCGAGCGGAATTTTTCGCTCGAGCGCATGACCGCCGATACTCTCGAAGTCTACACCGCGCTCCTGGCCGCCCCGCCGGCCGGCGCGACGTCCTGAACCGCCGGTCGGGCGGCGGCACAAGATCTCGTGTGCCGCTCACCCTGGCGCAACCAAGATCCGCATCGGCGAGTTGACATCGCGTGCGGTTTGGCCAAGGTGTCGCAGTTCACCCGAGTTTGACCGCGCAGCGGCCCGGACCTCCCTGAGGTCAAGGGGTTCGTGGCCGGCAACCGGGCGACACCCATTGAGGAGACCAGAGCCATTCGCAGACCTATGAGAGCCATGCCGGCCCCGCAGAAGGACGGGCCGCGCGCCAACCGGGACATTCGCGGCGTACGCGAAGTGCAGCTCATCGACGATGCCGGACAGAACCGCGGCGTGATGGGCTTCTTCGAGGCGCTGCAGCTCGCCGAAGAGGTCGGACTCGATCTCGTCGAGATCGCGCCGAATTCCTCGCCGCCGGTGTGCAAGCTCCTCGACTACGGCCGTTACCGCTTCAACGAGCAGAAGAAGCAGGCCGAGGCGCGCAAACGCCAGAAGACCGTCGAGGTCAAGGAGATCAAGCTCCGTCCTGGCATCGACAAGCACGACTACGACGTGAAGATGAAGGCCGTGCAACGGTTCTTCGAAGAGGGCGACAAGGTCAAGGTGACGCTGCGGTTCCGCGGCCGCGAGATGGCGCACCAGGATCTCGGGCTTCGCCTGCTCGAACGCGTCAAGGCCGAGACCCAGGAAGTCGCGAAGGTCGAGAGCGAGCCGCAACTCGAAGGCCGCCAGATGATCATGATCCTGGCGCCGCGCTGACGCATCGGACCACGCGATCGGACGACCGGCTCCCGGGAGGTTCGCCTCGCCGGGGCTTTCGTGCTGGCGGCGAGCGGTCGCGCCCTTCGGGCTGGACGTGCGGGCTTGCCTTGAGGGCCGCCGCGCGGCACGGGTGAGGGCCTGTCCGTCCAGGGAGCCCTCGATCGTGATCGCCGACGAACTGAGACCGATGGAGACGGTGGCGGATCCGGAGACGGCGGTCGACCGTCTCGCGGCCCTGCATGCCGGGGCCACCGAATCCCTCAAGGCGGCGCTCGCCCGCTTCCTGTCCGACGGCGTGCCGCCGGACCACGCCGAGCGCCTGAGCTTCCGCTACCCGGAGCTGCGCCTCACCTACCGGCCCACCGGGCCGACGCCGCGCATCAAGCGCGCCACCGCCAAGTTCCAGGGTCCGGGCCTCTACGCCACCACGGTGACGCAGCCCGCGCATTTCCGCGCCTACCTGCTCGAACAGCTCCGTCCCCTGGTGGCCGATTACGGCGCCACGATCGAGGTGGGCCTGAGCGCGCAGGAGATCCCCTATCCGTACGTCGTCGAGCCGGGGGCCGAACTCGCCCGCGGTGGCCAGACGTCGAGCGACCTCGCCCGCTTCTTCCCGACGCCGATGCTCTCCAGCGTCGGCGATGAGGTGGCGGACGGGCTCTGGCTCGACAAGGGCGACAAGCCCCGGCCGCTCTCGCTGTTCGACGGACCGCGGGTCGACTACTCGCTGCGGCGCCTCGTGCACTACACCGGCTCCGACTGGCGCCACCTCCAGCCCTGGATCCTGCTCACGAACTACCACCGCTACGTCGACCAGTTCGTGCGGGTCGGCCTGCGCACCCTGGCGGAGGCGCCCGAGCGCTACGACCGGCTGGTCCTGCCCGGCGGGCTCGCGGTGGCGGCGGGTGAGGCCGCCGAGGCGGATGCCGATGCGGTCATCGCCGCCTCGCCCTGGCACCGCTTCCAGATGCCCGCCTACCACCTCGTCGCCCGCGACGGGCAGGGCACGAGCCTCGTCAACATCGGCGTCGGGCCGTCGAACGCCAAGACCATCACCGACCACCTCGCGGTGATGCGCCCGCATTGCTGGCTGATGGTCGGGCATTGCGGGGGCCTGCGCCAGTCGCAGACCATCGGCGACTACGTGCTCGCCCACGCCTATCTGCGCCGCGACCGCATCCTCGACGAACTCGTGCCGCCGGACGTGCCGATCCCGGCGCTGGCCGAGGTTCAGGTCGCGCTGCAGGAGGCCGCCGCCGCAGTCACGGGGGAGCGCGCCGAGGCGCTCAAGCGCCGCCTGCGCACCGGCACCGTGGTCACCTACGACGACCGGAACTGGGAACTGCGCTGGTCGCAGGAGCGGCGGCGGATCAACCTGTCGCGGGCGATCGGCGTCGACATGGAGAGCGGCACCATCGCGGCGCAGGGCTACCGGCTGCGGGTGCCCTACGGCACGCTGCTCTGCATCTCCGACAAGCCTCTCCACGGCGAGATCAAGCTCCCGGGCGCCGCGAACGCCTTCTACGAGCGGGCGGTGGGCGAGCACCTGCTGATCGGCCTCGCCACCCTCGATGCCCTGCGCCGCGACCGCAGCCAGCTCCATTCCCGCAAGCTGCGCAGCTTCGACGAGCCGCCGTTCCGGTAGGGTTGGGCTTCAGCCGGCGACGCAGCCGGGCGCCGGGATGCGGGCGCGAAACAGCGCCTCCGCCTCGCGGTCCTGCTTGCCGAGCAGCGAGACGTGGTCGCCCGGGACCACCCTGAACCGCGTGCCCGCCGGCGCCGCCTGGGCGAGCCGCCAGCCGAACTTCGTCGGGATCACCGGGTCCGCATCGCCGTGCACGATCAGGATCGGTCCGGCGACGGCACCGATCAGCCGGTCCGAGCGGTAGGTGTCGCGCAGCAGCGCGGCCGGGAGATAGGGGAAGTGCAGCCGCGCCATCGCGATCATCGAGTCGAACGGCGCTTCGAGGTAGAGGCCGAGATGCGGATGCGCGGCGGCCATCGCCACCGCCAGGGCGGCCCCGAGCGAGTGGCCGTGGAGCAGTAGCGGCGCCCCGGGCGCCCGTGCCTGCGCCGCCGCCAGCGCCGCGCGCCCGTCCGCCAGGAGCCCCGCCTCGCTCGGCCGCCCGGTCGACCCGGCATAGCCGCGATAGGCCACCGCCAGCACGCCCCAGCCCTGCCAGGGCGCGCGGACGAAGCGAGCCGCGTGGCTCTCCGGCACCGAGGCATTGCCGTGGAACGTCACCACCACGCCGCAGCCGGGCGCGGGTGGACGCCACAGGGCGTGCAGGGTCTCGCCGTCGGCGGTGGGGATGCGGATCGCCTCGGTGCTGGGCGGCGCCGCGAAGCGCAGGGCCGCCCGGGCCGCGCCGGCACCCGGATAGAGCAGGTCGCGCTGGAGGACCCAGAAGACGCCTACCACCACGGCGTAGACGACGAGCGGGACGAGAAGGAAAGCGAGCACGAGCGGGCGCCGCGTCCCGCTCACTGGCGGCGGAGCGGCATGGCCTCGACCGTCACGGCGTCGAGCCCCCGGGCGGCGAGTGCACCCCGGAGCGCCGGGGTGATCCGGTCGCCGCCCGTAAAGGCCGCGACGGCCGGCGCCCCGCCCACCTCCGGAATGGCCGGCCCCAGAAGCTGGGCCATCCGCCGCGCGATGGCGGGGGCCGGGTCGATCCAGGTGACGGGCCAGGGGGCGAGACGCTCGAAGCGGCGCAGCAGCAGCGGGTAATGCGTGCAGGCGAGCACCACCACGTCGGTGCGGGCCTCGCCCGCGCGCACGAAGCAGGGGGCGATCTCGGCGGCGAGATCGGCATCCTTCACGGGTGCGCCGGCGAGTTCCGCCTCCGCGAAGCCGGCGAGCCGCGTGGCGCCCACCAGCGTCACCGCGCAAGCACCCGCATAGGTCTCGATCAGGTCGCGCGTGTAGTCGCGCCGCACCGTGCCCGGCGTCGCCAACACGCTGACGAGGCCCGAGCGGGTCGCCGCCGCGGCCGGCTTGATCGGCGGCACCGTGCCGACAAAGGGGATCGCGAACTGGCGCCGAAGGGCCGGCAGCACCAGCGTCGAGGCGGTGTTGCAGGCGATCACCACGAGGTCCGGGGCATGGCGCGTGATGAGCCGGTCCATCACGGCGATCACCCGCTCCACCAGGGCCGTCTCGGTGAGGTCGCCGTACGGGAAGGCCGCGTCGTCGGCCGCATAGACCACCCGCGCATCGGGCCGCGCCCGCTGCACCTCGGCCAGCACGGTCAGGCCGCCGAGGCCGGAATCGAACACCAGCACCACCGGCGCGTGCGGCACGGAGGCGAGGGGCAGCGAGATGGTGCCGGCCAGGAGATCGAACCGCATGCTTGGAAACCCGTCGGAACGGAGCGCGTCTGGAGGGACCTGGGCCGGAATCTCCGGTGTGATCCTTAAGGCTTGGTCACTGGGGCGGGAAAAAGGCCGCCCGTCCCCGTAACCCTCACGGGGCGTGCAGCGAAACCCAACGAGCGTGGCCGGCATGCCGTTCCGCGCACCCGGCCGCCGCGGAGCCGAACGCCTGTGCAGCGTGGCCGCAGCGGAGAAACGATTCCCACGGCGCAGCGTTGACGCTGCACAAATAACCTATGTGCAAGGGACACCGACATGGCAGCGACCGCGCAGGCCGGCGAGGCACGCCCGGCCTTTCCGCCGCCGGACGTCGCCGCCCGGCCGATCGACCGGGCGGCCTGGATCGCAGCCTTCCGGGAGGTCCGGGACGAGACCGAGCGCCGCGCCGCGCCGCTCTCGCCGGAGGACCAGCAGATCCAATCGATGCCCGATGCGAGCCCCACCAAGTGGCACCGGGCGCACACGACGTGGTTCTTCGAGCAGTTCCTGCTGCGGCCGCACGTGCCGGGCTACCGGATCTTCGACGAGCGGTTCTTCTACCTGTTCAATTCCTACTACGTGGCGGCGGGTCCGCGGGCGCCACGCATCAGCCGCGGTCTCGTCACGCGGCCGACCTGCGCGGAGGTCGCGGCCTACCGCGCCCATGTCGACCGCGCCGTCGCTGCGCTCATCGGGGAGGCCCCCGAGGCGGCGCTCGCCGAGGTGATCGGCATCGTCGAGATCGGCCTCCACCACGAGCAGCAGCACCAGGAACTGCTGCTGACCGACATCCTGCACGCCTTCGCGCAGAACCCGCTGGCGCCGGCCTACGACCCGGCGTGGCGCTTCCCGGCCCCGGCCCCGGCCGAGGGCGCGCTGCCCCTCGACGGCGGCATCGCCGAGATTGGGCACGCGGGCGGCGGCTTCAGCTTCGACAACGAATCACCCCGCCACGCCGTGCTGCTGCAGCCGGCCGGCCTCGACCGCGCCCTCGTGACCAACGGCGAGTGGCTCGATTTCATGCAGGATCGCGGCTACGCGCGGGCGGAACTCTGGCTCTCGGACGGGTTCGTCGCGGCCCAGACCGAGGGCTGGGAGGCGCCGGGCTACTGGCGCCGGACGGAGGACGGCGTCTGGGCGAGCATGACGCTCGCCGGGCTCAGGACCGTGGATCCGGCGCTGCCGGTCACGCATGTGAGCTACTACGAGGCCGACGCCTTCGCGCGCTGGGCCGGGCGCGAGTTGCCCACCGAGGCCGAGTGGGAGGTCGCCGCGAATGCCGGTCTCGACGGCGCCTTCGGTCATGTCTGGCAATGGACCCGCAGCGCCTACAGCGCCTATCCGGGCTACCGGCCGGTGCCGGGGGCGCTCGGCGAGTACAACGGCAAGTTCATGGTGAGCCAGTTCGTGCTGCGCGGCTCCTCCGTGGCGACGCCGCGGGGCCACAGCCGGGCCACCTACCGCAACTTCTTCTACCCGCATCAGCGCTGGCAGTTCACCGGCCTCAGACTATCTCAAGGCCGAGCCTGAGAGGGGGTTCGCCCGCCTCGCGCCGTTCCCCGGAGTGCGCCGTGACCGTTCCGCTTCCCCACCTGTCGCCGGCGGCCCCGCCGGCCGATCCGCAGAGCCGCGCCTTCGCCGAGGACGTCCTCGCGGGCCTGCGCGCCCCGCGCAAGCACCTCGCGGCGAAGTACTTTTACGACCGGCAGGGCTCCGCCCTGTTCGAGGCGATCACCCAGCTGCCGGAATACTACCCGACCCGCACGGAGTTCGGCATCCTCGAACGCGACGGCGCCGCGATCGCCGCCGAGGTGGCGCCCGGCTCCGCGCTGGTCGAGTTCGGCAGCGGCTCGACCCAGAAGGTGCGGCGCCTGCTGCCGCACCTGCGCGACTTGGCCGCCTACGTGCCGGTGGACGTGTCGGAGGAATTCCTGCGCAGCGAGGCGCGCGACCTCGCGGCCGACTTCCCGCGCCTGCGCGTCGAGCCGGTGGCCGCGGACTTCACGCAGCCTTTCGCGCTGCCGGCGGATCTCGCTGGCGTGCCGCGGGCCGGGTTCTTCCCGGGCTCGACCATCGGCAATTTCGAGCCTGACGTCGCGGCCGGACTGCTGCGCCAGTTCGCAGCGACCCTCGGGGCGGGAGCGCGGCTGATCGTCGGGGTCGACCTCGTCAAGGACAAGGCGGTGCTCGACGCTGCCTACGACGACGCGGCCGGCGTCACGGCGGCCTTCAACCTGAACCTGCTCACGCGCATCAACCGGGAGATCGGGGCCGATTTCGACCTCGACGCCTTCGCGCACCGGGCCTTCTTCGAGCCCGGCCGCTCGCGGATCGAGATGCATCTCGTGAGCCGCCGCGCCCAGACCGTCACGGTGGCGGGCGTGCCCATCGCCTTCGCGGCCGGCGAAACGATCCACACCGAGAACAGCTACAAGTACACGGCCGAGAGCTTCCGGGCGCTCGCCCGCTCGGCCGGCTGGGAGGGCAGGGCGGTCTGGACCGATCCGGACCGGCTCTTCTCCGTCCACGCGCTCGGCCTGACCAGCATCCGGCGACACTGACGAGGCAGACCATGAGCGACCGCGCCGGCCCTCCCACCTCGCCGAACGCGGTCGCGGCCTTCCTCGACGAGGCGCGCCGCGTCGCGCCGGCGGCCTCCGGCACGGCGCCGCGGTTGATCTTCGCCCTCGACGCGACGATGAGCCGGCAGCCGACCTGGGACCTCGCCTGCAGCGTCCAGGCGGGCATGTTCGAGGCGACGGCGCGGCTCGGCGGCCTCGCCGTGCAGCTCGTCTATTTCCGCGGCTTCGGCGAGTGCCGCGCCTCGCGCTTCGTCGGCGATCCGCGGGCGCTCACCGGCCTGATGGCCGGCATCACCTGCCGCGGCGGACAGACGCAGATCGGCCGCGTGCTGCGCCACGCCCGCAACGAGGCCGGCAAGGGCCCGGTCAAGGCACTGATCCTCGTCGGCGACGCGGTCGAGGAGGATCTCGACGGGCTCTGCGCGGTGGCGGGGGAACTCGGCCTCCTCGGCCTGCCGGCCTTCTGCTTCCACGAGGGCCACGACGGTCAGGCCGCGTCCGGCTTCACCGAGATCGCCCGGCTGTCGGGCGGCGCCTACGCGCGCTTCGACGCGGGCGCGCCCGGCACGCTCGCCGGGCTGCTGCGGGCCGCGGCGGTCTATGCGTCGCGGGGACTCGACGGGCTGCGCCTCGCCGCGCGAGAAGACACGGAGGCGCGCCGGCTCCTCGGCGCGATGACCTCCGGCCGGTGACGACCCCCTCGCGATGATTGCCCTCGGTCTCGGCGTCCTGTGCCTCCTCGGGCTGTGGTGGCTCGGGCGCAATGCCGCGCATGCCAACCCGGCCTTCCTCGCCAAGACCCTGCGGCGGGTCGGCGGCGGGGCCGCCCTCGCGGTGGCGGCCGTGCTCTTCCTGCGCGGGCGCTTCGATATGGCGACCGCGGTGGGGCTCGCCGGGGCGTGGCTGCTCGGCTGGCGCCAGATGCCGCCCCTGCCGTTCGGACTCGGCGGGGGTCGAGCCGCGCGTTCGCCGGGCGGCGTCTCGCGGGTGCGCTCCGCGACGATCGAGATGGAACTCGACCACGAGACCGGCGCGATGCGCGGCACGGTGCTGGCGGGCGCGCAGGCGGGGCAGGCGCTCGACGCGCTGCCCCTCGACGCCCTGACCGAGCTGCTGCGGACCTGCCGCGGCGGCGACCCGGAGGGAGCGCAACTCCTAGAGGCGTATCTGGACCGCCGGTTTGCCGGCTGGCGTGTAGACGCTGAGCGCGATGCCGACCCGCGGCCGGGCGGTCCGCTTCAGCCAGGGGCGATGACGGAGGAGGAGGCTTATCAGATCCTGGGGCTTGAGCGCGGGGCGGCCGTGGAGGACGTGCGACGCGCGCACCGTGCCCTCATGAAACGGCTGCACCCGGACCAGGGGGGATCGGTTTATCTCGCGGCGCGCGTCAACGCGGCCAAGGACCGGCTTCTCAACCGACATCGCTGATACTCCACGCGCGTGTCGACGGGGCCGCGGCGAGACGCGCCGCGGATAGGGACGGGCGGACGGACCGCCCGCCGGGTTCGAAATTGGATCGCAGCCCTTCGGGCCGGACGTCCGGGGATCCTCGCCAGAAACCTCGCCAGAAACCTCGCTTGGCCCGCGGCGCTCAGCTCCGGGTGGCGAAGCAGGTGAAGCCGCTGCGCTTGAGCGCCCGGCAGGCGTCCTGCGCCGCCTCGGCCTCCGAGAAGCCGGAGAAGCGGGCGCGGAACAGGGTGGTGCCGCCGTGCGAGACGCGCTCGGTGAAGGGCGCCGCCTTGGCGAGCGCGCCGCCGCTGCGCTGGCGGGCCTCGCTCAGCATCGACTTGGCCTTGCCCTCGTCGTCCATGGCGCCGAGCTGGATCACCCAGGGCGTCACCGTGACGGGCTTCTGGGCGGGGGCCGGGGTCTCGGAGCGCGGCGCCGGGGCGCGGGCCTCGCCGGGCTCCACCGAGGGCAGGCGGGCGGCGTACTTGGCGCCCGGCGGCGGGGCCGGGAAGCCGTTCTCGGGGGAGGGCGCGTAGGCCTGGGCGTTGCCCGGCACCGCGCCGCCGGTGCCGGTGCGCCACTTGGTGCCGGCCGGCGTCGTCGTCTGGCGCATGGGCGAGATGTCGAGGGGCTGGCCGCCCCGGCCGGTGGAGGCGGTGGTCTCGATGGCGTCGTCGTCCGCCGAGGCCACCATCGTGCGGGTCGCCACCGGCTTTTCGGCCACCACGGCCGGGCGGGCCCGCTCGGCCACCTCGACCACCGGCGGCGTGCTGCGCGCACCCGCATAGGCCCGGGGCAGGTTCGCCTGGACGAGCCGCTGCATGATCGCGTCGCGGCTCGCCCCCGACTTGCCGCCGAGCACGATCGCCACGATGTGCCGATCCTCCAGGCGGGCCGAGGTCATCAGGTTGAAGCCGGAATCCCGCGTGTAGCCGGTCTTGATGCCGTCGACGCCCTCGACGCGCCCGAGCAGGCGGTTGTGGTTGCCGATCACCCGGCCGCGGAACGCGAAGGAGCGGGTCTGGAAGTAGCGGTAGTAGCGCGGGAAGCGGTCCTGGATCGCCCGCGCCAGGAGCGTCAGGTCGCGCGCCGTGGTGATCTGGTCGGAATCGGGCAGGCCGGAGGCGTTGGCGTAGTGCGTGCGCGACATGCCGAGCGCTTGGGCCTTGCGGGTCATCATCTCGGCGAAGGCGCCCTCAGAGCCGGCTATGTTCTCGCCGATCGCGCAGGCGACGTCGTTGGCCGACTTGGTGACGAGCGCCTTGATGGCCTCCTCGGCGGTGATCGTCGAGCCGGGACGCAGGCCGAGCTTCGAGGGCGGCTGCCGGGCGGCATTCGCCGAGATCTCGAGCGGCGTGTCGAGGGACATTCGGCCCTTCTCGATCTGCTCGAACAGCAGGTAGAGCGTCATCACCTTGGTGATGGAAGCGGGGTGGCGCAGCGCGTCCTCGTTCACCGCGTGGAGGACGCGCCCGCTCTTCACGTCGACCACCATGGCCGCGTAGGGAGGGTTGTAGCCGCCCCCGCCGCCATGGTGGCTCCGACGCCGGGCATCGGCCGGACTCGTCAGGGCGGTGAACACAGCCGCGGCCGCGATCAAGGCCGGAACAGCACGACCCGAGGTGCCGCGAACGCAACGCATCACGAACCTTCCTACGCCAAACCGCCGGGAGCGGCCGACGCGGGGACGGTGACCGGCTCCGAGGCGCACCGCAGGCCGGAGCGGACGGCTCCGACGCGACGGCATCACTGTCAATCAGGCTAGGTCGGTGCGGTTACGCCCGGGTTAATGGATGCGCGTCACGGGATTGTGCGCTGCACAAGATTCCCTTGACGCATCTTTGTGCATCGCACATATGGGGCGGCAGGGAGCTGCGATGCGCGGGCGCTCCACGATCTTTGGGAAGAGACGCGCGATGAGGGGCGGCGCCATGGGCGTCGTGCAATGACATGAACCAGCAGTTCGAGACCGCTCAGAAGTTCGGCAAGGAGAGCATGGACACCATGCTGCGCAGCTTCGGCACCCTGTCGAAGAGCAGCCAGGCGATCGCCGTCGAGACGACCGATTTCGCCAAGCAGTCCTTCGAGCAGGCCTCCGCCACGCTGGAGAAGCTCGCGGGCGTGCGCTCGCTCGACAAGGCGCTCGAGATCCAGACCGAGTACCTCAAGACCTCCTACGAGCGCCTGCTCGCCCAGTCGAACAAGATGGCCGAGCTGTACGGCAGCCTCGCCAAGGAGATGCTGAAGCCCTACGAGGCGTTCACCGCCAAGGTGCAGAACGCGGCGTAAGGCCGGCGGCGGTCCCGCGCGGGACCGCCCGAACCCGTTTGAGCGGCGGTGCGGGCGAGAGGTCGTCCGCGCCGCCGTTTCGCGTTGGGGCGCCGCCCTGCCCCGCGCGCATGACAAGAGCGCGCAGGCGACTGGCGCGGGGCGGACTCGGCCTATAGATTGAACCTCGGATCCGGCACGTGACGTGCTACGTTGGCGGTCCGCAGCGCAGGCGCCCGCGGACGGGCGCAGCGTCGGCGAGGGTTGAGGTCGATACGTTCGAATGGCTCAGGTCCGGATTCAGGACAGGTCTTCCGCGACGCCCGTCGCGGCCGCTACCCCCCGCGCCCCCGGCAACGGCGACGGGCGCTCAGGCACCGCCGTCATCACGCGCACCAAGCCGCGCACCAAACGGCCCAACCTCTATCGCGTCCTGCTCCTCAACGACGACTACACGCCGATGGAATTCGTCGTGCACGTCGTGGAGCGGTTCTTCAACAAGTCGCGCGAGGACGCGACGCGGATCATGCTGCACGTGCATCAGAACGGCGTCGGCGAATGCGGCGTCTTCACGTACGAGGTGGCGGAGACCAAGGTGACGCAGGTGATGGACTTTGCCCGCAAACACCAACATCCTCTCCAATGCGTCATGGAAAAAAAATAGGCACCAGCTCAGAGGCCCGCTTTGCCCAGCTTCTCACGCAGCCTTGAACAAGCACTCCACCGCGCCCTGGCGCTCGCTGGCGAGCGCCGCCACGAATACGCCACGCTCGAACACCTCCTCCTGGCCCTGGTCGACGACCAGGATGCGGCCGCGGTCATGCGGGCCTGCAGCGTCGATGTCGACGTCCTGAAGCGCAACCTCGTCGAGTACATCGACACCGAACTCGCCAACCTCACCGGCGACGGCCGCCAGGACGCCAAGCCCACGGCCGGCTTCCAGCGGGTGATCCAGCGCGCGGTGATCCACGTGCAATCCTCCGGGCGCGAGGAGGTGACGGGCGCCAACGTGCTGGTGGCGATCTTCGCCGAGCGCGAGAGCCACGCCGCCTACTTCCTGCAAGAGCAGGACATGACGCGCTACGACGCGGTCAACTACATCAGCCACGGCATCGCCAAGCGGCCGGGCCTGTCCGAGGCCAAGCCCGTGCGCGGGGCCGAGGACGAGGGCTCCACCGAGCGGCCCACCGGCACCGAGGAGGATCGCGGCCCCAAGAAGAAGGGCGACGCGCTCGACGCCTATTGCGTGAACCTCAACAAGAAGGCGCGCGAGGGCAAGATCGATCCGCTGATCGGGCGCGAGTCCGAGGTGCAGCGCACCATCCAGGTGCTCTGCCGCCGCCAGAAGAACAACCCGCTCCTCGTGGGCGATCCGGGCGTGGGCAAGACCGCGATCGCCGAGGGGCTGGCGCGCAAGATCATCCAGCACGAGGTGCCGGAGGTTCTGGCCGACGCGACCGTCTTCTCCCTCGACATGGGCACGCTGCTGGCGGGCACCCGCTACCGGGGCGACTTCGAGGAGCGCCTCAAGCAGGTTATGAAGGAGATCGAGGCGCACCCGAACGCCATCATGTTCATCGACGAGATCCACACGGTGATCGGCGCCGGTGCGACCTCGGGCGGCGCGATGGATGCCTCGAACCTGCTCAAGCCCGCGCTCGCCTCCGGCACGCTGCGCTGCATCGGCTCCACCACCTACAAGGAGTACCGCCAGTACTTCGAGAAGGACCGGGCGCTGGTGCGCCGCTTCCAGAAGATCGACGTCAACGAGCCGTCGATCCCGGACGCGATCGAGATCCTGAAGGGATTGCGGCCCTACTTCGAGGAATTCCACAAGCTCAAGTACACGACCGAGGCCGTGAAGGCGGCGGTCGAGCTGTCGGCGCGCTACATCAACGACCGCAAGCTGCCGGACAAGGCGATCGACGTGATCGACGAGACCGGCGCCTCGCAGATGCTGGTGCCGGAGGGCCGGCGCAAGCGCACCATCGGCGTGAAGGAGGTCGAGGCCACCATCGCCACGATGGCGCGCATCCCGCCCAAGACCGTCTCCAAGGACGACGCGGTGGTGCTGGCCAACCTCACCGACAGCCTCAAGCGGGTGGTCTACGGCCAGGACAACGCCATCGAGGCGCTGACCGCCTCGATCAAGCTCGCCCGCGCCGGCCTGCGCGACCCCGACAAGCCGATCGGCTCCTACCTGTTCGCCGGCCCGACCGGCGTCGGCAAGACCGAGGTCGCCAAGCAGCTCGCCTCCTCGCTCGGCGTCGAGATGCTGCGCTTCGACATGTCGGAGTACATGGAGCGCCACACGGTCTCGCGCCTGATCGGCGCGCCGCCCGGCTACGTGGGCTTCGACCAGGGCGGCCTGCTCACGGACGGCGTCGACCAGCACCCGCATTGCGTGCTCCTCCTCGACGAGATCGAGAAGGCGCATCCGGACCTGTTCAACATCCTGCTGCAGGTGATGGATCACGGGAAGCTGACCGACCACAACGGGAAGCAGGTCGATTTCCGCAACGTGATCATCATCATGACGTCGAACGCGGGCGCCGCCGACCTCGCCAAGGCGGCGTTCGGCTTCACCCAGAACCGGCGCACCGGCGACGACCACGAGGCGATCAACCGCCTGTTCGCACCGGAATTCCGCAACCGGCTCGACGCGATCGTGTCCTTCAGCCACCTGCCGAAGGAGGTGGTCTCGAAGGTGGTCGACAAGTTCGTGCTCCAGCTCGAAGCGCAGCTCGCCGACCGCAACGTGACGATCGAGCTGTCGGATCAGGCCCGCGACTGGCTGGTCGAGAACGGCTACGACGAGACCATGGGCGCCCGCCCGATGGCCCGGCTGATCCAGTCGACCATCAAGACGCCGCTCGCCGACGAGGTGCTTTTTGGCAAGCTCAAGGACGGCGGGGCGGTGCGGGTGATCGTCAAGCACCCCGAAGGCGAGAAGCCGAGCCTCGCCTTCGAGTTCCCGGCCGGGCCGGTGACGCCCAAGCCCGAGAAGGACGTCACCAACGCGACGCGCAAGAAGCGCCCGCGGCCCCGCGCGGCCCCCAAGAAGCCGAAGGACGGCGGCGGCTCCGGCGGCGGGGGTGGCGTGCGCACCGTGCCGAAGGTGCCGCTCGTCCGGGCCTGACGCGAGACCCCTTCATCCCGGCGGTCGTCGCGTGTATGACCGCCTTGCCATCCTCCCCGTCCCGGCGATTCGCTTCGCCGGGACGTTCCATATCAGGACAGGCCAACGGCTGCGCTCGCGCCGGACCGGCGGTCGTCCAAGCGACGAGTGTGTCATGACCGGCGACCTCAATGAGGGTCCCCTCGCTCCGGCCTCGACGGTTGCGCCGCCGCCTCCCAAGCTCACCGGGCGCGAGAAGCGCCGCCAGCGCCGCCGCCGCCGCATCGTCGGCGAAGAAATCCTGGCCTGGATCCTCGTGCCGGCGATCCTGCTCGGCTGCTACTGGGCGGTGACGGGCGGCCTCGCGCTCCTCGGCACGACGCCGAGCGCAGTGTTCGATCAGCTCAAGCAGGTCAAGGAAGCGCTGGAGAAGCGCCGCTGAGCCTCGCGGGCCGCGTCCGGCGGCCCGATCCGACTTTGGGTGCTCAGCAGGCTTGCCCAGGACAGCTCCGCCGCGACGGGCGCGCCGACATCGCCGGGTTGGCCCCGGCGGCGCGCGCCGCGCTCGGCGGCAGGGCGGTCTCGGCGGAGGAGGGGAGGCGGCTCGGCGGAACGGTGCCGGAAGGGCGGTCGACGCCGCGGGCGTAGCCGGCATTCACCCCGGCGTAGAACCCGGTGAAATCCTCGGCCCGGGCCGCTCCGGCGCCGAGCCACAGAACGCACGAAGCGGCGGCCAGGGGCCACCGCTTCGCGTCACGTCTCTTGGATCGCGTGCGAGCCATGCCGTGCGGATTATTCCGCGACGGTGATGCTCTGCGCCTCGCGGCCCTTCTGGCCCTCGACCACGCCCATGGTGACCTGCTGGCCCTCGGCCAGCGAGTCGAGCCCGGCCCGGGCGAGCGCCGAACGGTGGACGAACACGTCCTTGCCGCCGTCCTTCACCGAGACGAAGCCGAAGCCCTTGGCGGGATCGTACCACTTCACGGTGCCGCTCATCTCGGTCGACGGGCCGCTGGCGAAGCGGCCACCACCGCCACCGCCGCCGCCCCGGTCACCGAAGCCGCCGCGGTCGCCGAAGCCGCCGGCCCGCGGGGGACGGGGGCCGCGCGCCGCCGGAGCCTCGGCGGTGCTGGTGTCGACGCTGGTGATGTTGGTGACCTGCGGGCCCTTCTGCCCCTGGGCCGTCTGAACGGTCAGGCGCGTGCCGGGAAGGAGGTCTGCGTGGCCGGCCGCCTCGACGGCGCGGATGTGGAGGAAGGCATCGCCCGAGCCGTCGCCCAGCTCGACGAAGCCGAAGCCCTTCTCCTTGTTGAACCACTTGACCGTCGCGTCACGCTCCGGTCCGGACGGGGCGGCGCTGGCGCGGGACGGGCCGCGGTCGAACCCACCGCCACCGAAGCCGCCGCCGCCGTAGCCCCCGTATCCGCCCCCCGACGGTGCCTGATCCGGCCACCGCGGCTCAGGCGCACCATCGTCGAAGCCGCGACGACGCGGCTCCCTGAAATCACGACCACGTCCCATTAGAAGCTCGCAAAAACGTAACCCGCCGACCACACTCGCATCGCGCGCACGCTGAACCCCGTCAGACGGCGTTGCGACACATCTCCATTCCCGGTTGCGGTGCCCAAGAAGTCCGCCACAGTCCTGACGCAACTCAGACCGTACCGCAAGGCGGATCTGCCCGGTGTGGCGACGACAAGGCCACTTTCTCATGATCCGGCACGGATTGACAGACCGAATCGCTGCCCTGCCTGTGTGCGAATGATGATCGTCCACGCGGCCTTGTGGCGCGCGTCTTCCCGGTGCGGACCCAGCGCATGACCCGATCCCCCGACGATTCCGGCCCCGTCGACCGGGCGATCCGCACGCGGCGGGCGGTGCGGGCCTTCCGGCCCGACCCTGTCTCGGCCGAGACCGTCGCGGCGCTGCTCGACCTCGCCGCGCAGGCGCCGAGCGGCACGAACATGCAGCCCTGGCGCGTCTACGCGGTGGCGGGCGAGGCCCGCACGCGCCTGTGCGACGCGGTGGAGGCGGCCTTCCTGGCGGGCGATGCGGGGGAGCCCGCCCACCGCTACTACCCCGAGACCTTCTTCGAGCCTTATCTCGGCCGGCGCCGGCAAGTGGGGTACGGGCTCTACGCGCTGCTCGGGATTCCCAAGGGTGATTCGGCGCGGATGAAGGCCCAGCACGCCCGCAACTTCCGGTTCTTCGACGCGCCGGTGGGCCTGATCTTCACCATCGACGCGCGCCTCGCCATCGGGAGCTGGCTCGATTACGGCGGCTTCCTGCAGACGCTGATGATCGCGGCGCGCGCCCGCGGCCTCGACACCTGCCCGCAGGCGGCCTTCGCGCCCTACCACGCGGTGATCCGCCGCCACCTGCCGGTCGGCGAGGACGAGAGCGTGATCTGCGGCATGGCGCTGGGCTACGCCGACCCGCACGCCCCGGAGAACCGCCTCACCCCGGATCGGGAGCCCGTCGCCTGCTTCGCGACCATGCTGGGTTTCGAGGGACCTCGGGGCGCCTGACGCGTTGCCCCTCCACGACCCGCTTCCGAGACCCGCATGGCCCCTCGCCCCTCCCGCCGCCACGCCGACCTCGGCCCCGATTTTTACGACGTGGTGGCGCCCGCCCGCTTCCCGCAACACGTCATCCGCCACCGCGACCAAGCCTGGGCCGCCCGGGTGGGCCTCGATCATCTGTCGGAGGCGGAGTGGATCGCGCATTTCGGCCGGTTCGAGCCCCTGGAGGACAGTTTTCCGCAGCCGCTGGCGCTGCGCTACCACGGCCACCAGTTCCGGTCCTACAACCCGGACCTCGGCGACGGGCGCGGCTTCCTGTTCGCGCAGCTCCACGACCTCGCGGACGGGCGCCTGCTCGATCTCGGCACCAAGGGCAGCGGGCAGACGCCGTGGTCGCGCTTCGGCGACGGCCGCCTGACCCTCAAGGGGGGCGTGCGCGAGGTGCTGGCGACCACGATGCTGGAGGCGCTCGGCGTCGACACCTCGAAGTCGTTCAGCCTGATCGAGACCGGCGAGCGGCTGGAGCGCCACGACGAGCCCTCGCCGACCCGGGCGGCGGTGCTGGTGCGCCTCAGCCACTCGCACATCCGCATCGGCTCGTTCCAGCGCCTGCGGGCGCTCGGCCAGGACGACAACATCCGCCGGCTGCTCGACCACACGATCCGCACCTACAGGCCGGAGCTGTGGCGCGACGACGAGGCGGAGCGGTCCTGCGCCTTCCTGGAAGACGTCTGCCGCCGCGTGGCGCGCACCGGCGCGAACTGGATGGCGGCGGGATTCGTGCACGGGGTGCTCAACACCGACAACATCAACGTGACGGGCGAGAGCTTCGACTACGGCCCCTGGCGCTTCGCGCCGGTGAACGACCCGGCCTTCACGGCGGCCTATTTCGACGAGACCGGCCTCTACGCCTTCGGCCGCCAGCCCGAGGCGCTGGCCTGGAACCTCGCGCGGCTCGCCGAATGCCTCGTGCCGCTCGCCGCCCCCGAGCGGCTGGGGGCGGCCCTCGACGTGATCGGCCCGGCCCTGCAGGAGGCGTTCGCGCAGGCGATCCTGCGCCGCCTCGGCCTCGCGCGGCCCGCCGACGACGAGACGCTGCACGCCCTCGTCGGCGCATTCTGGGCTTTTCTCGGCCAGAGCCGCGCGCCCTTCGAGCAGGTTTTCTTCGACTGGTACGGCGGCCAAGCGAGCGCGGAGCGCGCCGCGCGCAGCCCCGCCGCCGAATTCTACGCGGGCGAGGGGTTCGCGCGGGTGCGCGATCTCCTGCCGGCCTTCGCGCCGGCGCCGGGCTTGCGCCTCGATCACCCCTACTTCGCGCAGGCGCAGCCCTGCACGATGCTGATCGACGAGGTCGAGGCACTATGGGCGCCGATCGCGGAGGCCGACAACTGGTCGGCCTTCCATGCGAAGCTCCAGGCGATCGCCGCGATGGCCGACGCCTACGGCACGGCGCCGCGGCCGGTCTGAGCCTCGACGGTCAACCGCTCCGAGCGTCCGCGATCGGAAGCCATGAGGGCTCGTCCGGCAAGCGAAACCGGTGACGACTTCGGCGAAAGCTGCTCAGCGGCCGGCTGACCAGGGATCGATCACCGTCAAGCCGGCGGCATCGAAGGCACTCGTGTCCCGAGGCGCGGCGGGACCGGTGTCGCGGGCGTGATCGAGTGCCTCGACATCGGCGTTGGTGAGTCCGATCTTCCGGCTCATGTCGGAGAGAGCCGTGCCGAGCCGCAATCGGTCCTCCGGGCGCACGGCCGCCTCCAGAATGGCGCGCATCTCGGCTTCCGCGCTGCGATTGTTCTGCGCCGCGCGGACCTTCAGGGCGCGATGTGCCTCATCAGACAGGTTGCGGATAGTCACAGCAGCCATGATAGCGCACTCCGTGCGTTGACTGCGACGCTATCAGAATGGATCAAACGATAGCATCTTCAAGCACGATACCGGCGATCCAACCTTTGCCCCGGCGTTCACCGCGCCGGGCGAGCGTGATAGCCTTAGGGCATGCAACGAGCGGATGTCATCGCCCAGCTGCGCGCCTCCGCCGATCGGGTCCACGCGGCCGGCGTCACGTCGCTCTACCTGTTCGGCTCGGTCGCCCGCGACGAGGCGGGCGGCGACAGCGACGTCGATCTGTTCGTGGATCCCGATTACGACCGCTTCGGCTTCGTCGAGCTGATCCGCTTGGAGACGTGGCTGTCATCGGCGTTGGGGCGCCCCGTGGATCTCACGACGCGCGAGGGGCTGCACCCGCAGCTGCGCCCCGCGATCGAACGTGAAGCAATCCGCGTTCTCTGATGAAGCATTCGATCATCGTCCGTTTGCAGGACATGCTCGCCATGATCGATGCCGCGTCGGAGATGACCGATGGCGTCGATTTCAGCGCCTACAGTTCCGAACTCAAGCTCCGACTGGCCATCGAGCGCTGCATCGAGATCGTTTCGGAAGCGAGCCGGCATATTCCGGACGACGCGAAGCGGCGCTTCCCTGATGTGCCGTGGCCGGAGATCGCCGCGATCGGCAACAGGTTGCGTCACGAGTATCACCGCGTCGACGACCTGATCATCTGGCGCGTCGCAACGAAGGCTTTGCCGAGCCTTCGCCCCATCATCGTCCTGCTGTTGACGGACGGCGGCCGATCGGCCGCCGAACCTCAGGCGCTCAGCGCCTCCTTCGTCCGCTCGGCCCGCTTGCGGTCGTTCGGGTCGAGCACGGTCTTGCGCAGGCGGATCGACTTCGGCGTCACCTCGACGAGCTCGTCGTCCTGGATCCAGGCCAGCGAGCGCTCCAGCGTCATGCGGATCGGCGGCGTCAGGCGCACCGCCTCGTCCTTCGAGGTGGTGCGGATGTTGGTGAGCTTCTTGCCCTTGAGCACGTTCACCTCGAGATCGTTCTCGCGGTTGTGCTCGCCCACGATCATGCCCTGATAGACCTTCCAGCCGGGCTCGATCATCATCGGGCCGCGATCCTCCAAGTTCCAGAGCGCGTAGGCCACCGCCTCGCCCTGGTCGTTGGAGATCAGGACGCCGTTGCGCCGACCCGGGATCTCGCCCTTGTAGGGCTCGTAGGCCTTGAACAGCCGGTTCATGATCGCGGTGCCGCGGGTGTCGGTGAGCAATTCGCTCTGGTAGCCGATCAGGCCGCGGGTCGGGGCGTGGAAGACGAGGCGCAGGCGATTGCCGCCGGACGGGCGCATCTCCAGCATGTCGCCCTTGCGCTCGGACATCTTCTGCACGACGACGCCGGAATGCTCCTCGTCGACGTCGATGACGACTTCCTCGATCGGTTCGAGGAGGTTGCCGTCCTCGTCCTTCTCGAACACGACGCGCGGGCGCGAGACGGCGATCTCGAAGCCCTCGCGGCGCATGGTCTCGATCAGGATCGAGAGCTGCAATTCGCCGCGGCCAGAGACGTAGAACGAATCCTTGTCGGCCGCCTCCTCGATCTTGAGGGTGATGTTGCCCTCGGCCTCCTTGAACAGGCGGTCGCGGATCATCCGGCTCGTGACCTTGTCGCCCTCGGTGCCGGCCAGCGGCGAATCGTTGACGATGAAGGACATCGTCACGGTCGGCGGGTCGATCGGCTGGGCCTGGATCGGCGTCTCGTTCGCGGGATCGCAGAAGGTGTCCGCCACCGTGCCCTTGGTCAGGCCGGCGATGGAGACGATGTCGCCCGCCTCGCCCGCCTCGATCGGCTGGCGCTCCAGGCCGCGGAAGGCGAGGATCTTCGAGACGCGGCCCGTCTCCACCACCTTGCCGGTGCGGTCGAGGACCTTGATGGTCTGGTTCGGCTTCACGGTGCCGGAGGCGATGCGCCCGGTGACGATGCGGCCGAGGAAGGGGTTGGCTTCGAGCAGCGTGCCGAGCATGCGGAACGAGCCCTCCTCGGTCCTGGCCGGGGGCACGTGGGCGAGCACGAGGTCGAAGAGTGGCGCCATGCCGTCCTGGGGACCCTCGGGCGCGTTCGCCATCCAGCCGTTGCGGCCCGAGCCGTAGAGGATCGGGAAGTCGAGCTGTTCGTCGGTGGCGTCGAGGGCGGCGAACAGGTCGAAGACCTCGTTCACCACCTCGTCGATGCGCGCGTCCGGCCGGTCGACCTTGTTGATGGCGACGATCGGGCGGAGGCCGATCTTGAGCGCCTTCGAGACCACGAACTTGGTCTGCGGCATCGGCCCCTCGGCGGCGTCGACCAGCACGATCACGCCGTCCACCATCGAGAGGATGCGCTCGACCTCGCCGCCGAAATCGGCGTGGCCGGGGGTGTCCACGATGTTCACCCGGGTGTCCTGCCAGACGACGGAGGTCACCTTCGCCAGGATCGTGATGCCCCGCTCCTTCTCGAGGTCGTTCGAGTCCATCACGCGTTCCTCGACGCGCTGGTTCTCGCGGAACGATCCCGATTGCTGCAGGAGCTTGTCGACCAGGGTGGTCTTCCCGTGGTCGACGTGGGCGATGATGGCGATGTTGCGCAGCTTCATGGGGTGTCCGAAGCAAAAAGCGCCCGACCTGACACGGGCCGCGAATCAGCAGCCGGCAGGGCGGGCGGGGGTAAGCTGTTGCGTTGCAATATAAGGTGCGGCGGCGGATCGCAATAGGGACCGGTCGTCACTCCGCAGCCTGCCGGTCGGCCGCCTGCACCGGATGGACGTGCCCGGTCTGGATCAGCGCGCGCCGCTCCGCGATGGCGCGGCGCGCCTGGTCGAGGCCCAGCGTGAAGGCGGCCACGCCCGCGTTGTCGATGGCGCCGTTGCCCGCCCGCGCGAGCGCCACCGCCAAAATCTCGTCGGCCTCGCGCTCAAGCTCGAACAGTGTTTCCTCGTCCTCGATGTCGCGGCTCGCCCGCACGATCGCCAGCAATTCGCGCAGCAGCGCCATGTCGCGGGCGCGGGAGCGCTGGGCGGCCCGCGACACCAGGGTGGCGGCGGCCGAGCCGAGGATCGAGAGGGCCATCACCGCGAGGTAGAACCAGTCGCCGTAACGCTCGAAGAAGGTCTCGACCTCGCCGTCGAAATAGGCCTCCGCCCCGGGATGCAGCGGCAGCGACGCGCTCTTCGAGGTCTCGGGGGCCTCGATCAGGTTCGCGAGCGGCACGTCGCCGACGATGGCGGGCCGGGTGACGAAGAGCAGCCGGGTCAGTTCCGAGATCGTGGAATCGGCCAGGGAGGCCTGGGCGACGAGGCGATGGCTGACGCCGAGCGTCGCGGTCGTTTCGGCCGGACGGGGCGGGGTGCCGCCGAAGGTGCCGCGTCCGACCTCCAGCGCTTCGAGCACGGGCGAGCGGCGGGCGATGGCCGTCGCCTCGCCCACCGGCACGAAGGCGAGGTGCAGGCCCGCCCGCAGGATGCTCCCGACGGTCTCGGTCATCACCGGGGCGGTGAGCGCACCCACCACCATCACGGCGTCCACCCGCCCCTCCTTGAGGGCGGGTCCGGCCTCCTCGCCCTGGCCGAGGGTCACGATCTCGACGCTGGCGGCGGGCACCTCGTACTGTTCGAGGATCGTCCCGAGCAGCTTCTTGTTGGCGTCGTGGTTGCGCACGATGCCGATCCGGCGCCCCCGCAGGTCGGGCACCGACGCCAGTGCCGGGCTGGTCGTCATCAGCACGGCGGCATCCCGGTGCAGGATGGCGACGGTCTGGGTCGCGGCGGGGATGCCCACATCCGAGCGCACCACCGCGAGATCGGCCTTGCCGCGCTCCGCCAGCGCCGCGCTCTCGGCCACCCCGCTCGTGGGGACCACGCGCAGCCGCACGTCCTCGTGCCCGCGCGCGAGCGACTGCGCCATGGCGCCGATCAGCCGCGCATCCTCGCCCCCGGGGGGGCCCACCGCGACGCGCAAAACGGTCGGTTGGCCGGCCCACTGGTACACGAGCAGCACCGCCGCCAGGAGGGCGAGCAGGGCCGCGACCGTGATGGGAATGTGCCGACGCATCATGGCCGCACACCCTGTGGCGGCGTGCGTCCGCTGGCAAGCGATCCGGCCGGGTCAGAGCGCCGCGCGGGCCAGCACCAGCAGCGCCGCGCCGAGGCTCGGCCCCAGCGCCGCGAGCATGAGCGCGGCCGGGTGGAAGGCGGCGGCGGCCCGGTAGCGCCCGTTCTCGTGCCTGTGCCGGAGCGGCGGCGCGTCCTGCTGCGCCGCCGCTCCGGGCGTCCAACCCTGTCGCATGCCGTGTTCCCCGCCCGCGTTCTCGGCCGTCTCGGCCGGCGCGGATCCGCGTTCTTCGTCCGGCCCATTCAGGCCGGTGCGGCGTTGCGAGGTCGTGAATCCGAAGCTGCGAAATCGCGGCATCGTGAACGGAGGGTTGCAGCGCNGCGCGGATCCGCGTTCTTCGTCCGGCCCATTCAGGCCGGTGCGGCGTTGCGAGGTCGTGAATCCGAAGCTGCGAAATCGCGGCATCGTGAACGGAGGGTTGCAGCGCGGCTCAGAGCCCGAGATAGGCCGCCGTCACCTCGGGGTTGCGGGCGACGTCGGCGGCGGCGCCCTTGAGGCGGATGCGGCCGGTCTCCAGCACGTAGGCATCGTCCGCGATGGCGAGCGCCGCGCTGGCGTTCTGCTCCACGAGCAGGATCGTGCGGCCCTCGGTGCGCAGGGCCGCGATGATGGAGAAGATCTCTTCCACGATCAGCGGCGCGAGGCCCATCGAGGGCTCGTCGAGGAGGAGCAGCACCGGCTCCGCCATCAGGGCGCGGCCCATCGCGAGCATCTGCTGCTCGCCGCCCGAGAGGTAGCCCGCCTGCTGCGAGAGGCGCTCGCCGAGGCGCGGGAAGCGGGCCACCACCGCCTCCTGGCGGCGCGCGGCCTCCGCGGCGGGCGCGTGATAGGCGCCGAGGCGCAGGTTCTCGGCCACCGTCATGTTGGCGAAGACCTGCCGGCCCTCGGGCACCTGCACGATGCCGCGCCGGGCGATGCGGTGCGCGGCCTCGCCCGCGAGGTCGGCGCCGTCCTCGCCCCACCGGATGCTCCCGCCGCGCGGCTTCATCAGCCCCGAGAGGCCGCGCAGGATCGTGGTCTTGCCCGCGCCGTTCGAGCCGATGAGCGAGACGATGCGCCCGCGCGGCACCACGAGGTCGATGCCGTGCACGACGTCCGCCCGGCCGTATCCGAGGCGCAGGCCCTCGACCTGAAGCAGCGCGGTCACGACGCGGCTCCGTGCGGATGCGAGGCCGGTGCCGAACCGGTCTGCGCCGATCCGGCGCCGGTCTGCGCCGATCCGGCGCCGAGGTAGGCCTCGATCACCGCCGGGTGGGCGCGCACCTCGGCGGGCGTACCGTCCGCGATGCGGCGGCCGAAATTCAGCACGGTCAGGCGGTCGCACAAGCTCATGACGAGGGGCATGTCGTGCTCGACGAGGAGCAGGGTGAGGCCGCGCTCGTCCCGCAGCCGCCGCAGCAGGGCGAGGAGCGCGTGGGTCTCGGCCGGGTTCATCCCCGCCGCGGGCTCGTCGAGGAGCAGGAGGCGGGGCTCGCAGGCGAGCGCGCGGGCGATCTCCAGCCGGCGCTGGTCGCCGTAGGGCAGGGCGCCGGCCCGCAGGTCGGCGGCCTCCGAGAGGCCCACGAAGGCCAGGAGGTCGCGCGCACGGGCCTTGGCGCCCCGCTCCTCGGCCCGGAAGCCGGGGCTGCGCAGGAGGATGCCGAGCCGCGCCGAGAGCCTCGTGTGCAGCCCGGTCATCACGTTCTCCAGCACCGTCATCTCGGAGAAGATGCGGATGTTCTGGAAGGTGCGGGCGAGCCCGAGCGCGGTGCGCCGGTAGGGGGCCAGGCCATCGAGCGCGCGCCCGTCCAGCCGGACCGAGCCGGCGGACGGCGCGAGCACGCCCGAGACCATGTTGAACAGCGTGGTCTTGCCGGCGCCATTGGGGCCGATCAGCCCGTGCACGGTGCCCTCGCGAACCGCGAGATCCACCGCATCGACCGCCACGAGGCCCTGGAAGCGGCGGGTCAGGCCCTCGACCGCGAGGAGGGGAGAGGCGCTCATCTCAGCCGGTCCGGGCGATGCGCCAGGGCAGGATGCCCCGCGGCATGAACAGCACGGCGACGACGATGATGAGTCCGTTCACCATCAGGCGGAAATCGGCGAGGGGCCGCAGCACCTCGGGCAGCAGCGTCAGGATCGCGGCGCCGAGCACGGGCGCCACCGGCGAGCTGATGCCGCCGAGCAGCGCGAAGCTCAGGATCGTCACCGCGTGCTCGAACCCGTACTCGTTGGGGCCGATGAAGGAGGAGACGTGCGCCGAGAGGCAGCCGGCGATGCCCGCGAGGCTCGACGAGACGACGAGCGCGGTCATGCGGTAGCGCGGCAGGTTCACCCCCATCACGCCGGCCGCCGCCTCGTCCTCCCGCATCGCCTCCATGGCCCGCCCGACGCGCGAGCGGGCGACGAGGATCAGGGCGATCAGCACCACCGCGAGCGTCCCGTAGATCGCCAGCACGCCCCCCCTCTCGGGGATGCCGGAGAGCCCGAGGGCGCCCCCCGCATAGTCCCAGTTGAGGAAGACGATGCGGGTGATCTCGCCGAGCCCGATCGTCGCGATGGCGAGGTAGACGCCGGTCAGCCGCAGCGTCGGGCCGCCGACCACGAGCGCGATCAGCGCCGGCACGGCGGCGGCGGCGGCCATCGAGACCGCGAAGGGCGTGCCGAACTTCACGGTGAGCAGCGCCCCCGTATAGGCGCCGACGCCCATGAAGGCCGCCTGGCCGAGCGAGAGCTGGCCCACCGCCAGCACCACGTAGATCGACAGGGCCAGGATGCCGTTCACCCCGATGCCGTGGATGAGGCTCTGGTAGGTCCAGTAGAAGTCGTCGAGGGTCTGCCACATCGGCGCGTCGGTCCCTTCAGGCGCGCTTGGCGGCCGCGCGGCCGAACAGGCCCAGCGGCCGGAACCACAGGGTGGCCACGAGGAGCGCGAAGGCGGTGAGGTCCTTGAAGGTCGAGGAGATGTAGGCCGCGGTCAGCACCTCGGCGAAGCCGAGGAGGAGCCCGGCCGCCAGCGCGCCGCGCAGGTCGCCGAGGCCGCCCACGATGATCACCGCGAAGCCGCGCAGCATCATGTGTTCGCCCATGAAGGGCTGGATGGCGTTGAAGTTGAGCCCGACCAGCACGCCGGCCGCGCCGCCGAGCGCCCCCGACAGGAACGAGACGACGCGCAGCATCAGCCCGCCGTTGATGCCCATCAGGGCCGCCGCGTCCGGATTCTCGGCCACCGCCCGGATGGCGAGACCGAGCCGCGAGCCGCGCACCAGCGCCATCAGCGCCACCACCAGGGCGACCGCCGCGCCGAAGATCAGGATCTGCGTCGCGCCGATCCGGACCGCGCCGAGCTGGTAGGCGCCCCCGTCGAACACGCCGGCGGGGAAGCGCCGGATCTCGGTGCCGAGCGCCGCGGCCATGCCGGCGTAGAGAAACAGCGTCGCCCCGAGCGTGACCATCAGCGAGGCGAGTTCCGGCGCCTTGGCCTTGCGCAGCCGGGTGAGGAGCAGCGTGTCGATCGCCACCGCGATCACCCCGGCGATCAGGGCGCCGAGGGGCAGCGCTGCGGCGATCGGCAGGCCGAGCGCCTGGGTCGACCACAGGGCCGCGAAGGCGCCTACCGCGAAGTAGACGCCGTACGTGAGGTTGATCACGCCCATCACCCCGAACATCAGCGTGAAGCCGAGGGCGAAGAGGGCGTAGGTCGCGCCCAGGACGAGGCCGTTGACGAGCTGCTGCTCAAGCATGGGATGCGCTTTTGAAGGCCCGCGGAGGGGGCCGTGATGTCGGAAAATCCGCCGGGAACTCCTCTCCTGCACGGGAGAGGGGCAGGGAATCGAAGATTCCGCGATAGGAGTGTGCAGCGCGGGCAGCGCGGGAACCCCTCTCCCGTGCGGGAGAGGGGTTCCCAGTGCTGCCCCGGCTAGCGCTGAAGCGAGCGCGTGCGGGTCATTCCAGGAGCTGGAACTTGCCGCCCTTCATGGTCAGCACCACCACGCCCGACGTGTCGGCGGGGTCGCGGCTCTCGGAGAACGAGAACGGCCCCATCACGCCGGTGTGCTTCACCTTGATGAGCGCGTCCCGGATCTTCTCCGAATCGGGTGCGCCGGCCGCGTCGATCGCCTTGGCGACGATGAACAGCGTGTCGTAGGCTTGGGCGGCGAACTGGTCCGGGCTGTCGCCGTACTTCTCGCGGAAAGCGGACACGAAGGCTTGGTTCGCCGGGTCCTTCTTGCCGATGAACCACGGGCTGCCGACGATGGTGCCGTCGGCGGCCGCGCCCGCGATCTCGCCGAGCTTGGGCGAGTTGAGGCCGTTGCCGCCGATGACGAACACCTTCGGGTCGATGCCGAGCTGGCGGGACTGGAGGGCGATGCCCGAGGCCGCCTCGACCAGCGCCGAGAGCACGATCGCGTCCGGGTTCAGGGCCTTGATCTTGGTGAGCTGCGCCGAGAAGTCGGTGTCCTTGGAGCCGAAGGTCTCGGTGGTGAGCACCTGGATGCCGAGTTTTTCCAGCGTGGCCTTCATCACGTCGTAGGCCGACTTCGTGAAGGCATCGTCGTTGCCGTACATCACGGCGACGCGCTTGATGCCGAACTTCGACTGCGCGGTCTTGAGCGTGACCGGGATCACGTCCGATTCCGGCATCGCGGTGCGGAAGACGTAGGGGCCGATCGCCGTGATGCCGTTCGCTGTCGTGGAGGTGCCGACGATCGGCACCTTGCGCTCGTTGGCGATGGGGCCTGCGGCGAACATCTCGTTCGACAGGGTCGGCCCGAGGATCAGGGGGACCCGGTCGCGGCCGATGAGCTTGCGGGCGGCGTTCAGCGCCTGCTCCTTGGACCCCGCGGAATCCTCGTACGCGAGGGCGAGCGGCCGGCCGCCCAGCACGCCGCCGGCCTTGTTGATGTCGGCGAGCGCGAGGTCGAAGCCGCGCTGGATGGCGATGCCGTAGCGGCTGTTGGGCCCGGTGAGGATCTCGATCGCGCCGAGCTTCACCGGCGTCTTGTCCTGGGCATTCGCGCCCGCGACGGCGCCGGCCAGCATCGCCGCCGCCATCATGAGTTTCGACAGCACCCGCATAGGTCTCCTCCTCGGCGCGGCCCGGCCGCGAGCCGGCATCGCCTGCCGGGTGTCTCGCGCACCGCGGTCAGGGCGCCGGATTCTTGATGATCGGTGCTGCCTTAGAGCAGGCGCGGGCGCCGGACAATCGGCTCTCGCCGCGCAAACGGCCGCGTTCGCCAGAAATCGCGCGGGCCGGAACGCGAACGGGCCCGCCAAGCGGGCCCGTCAGCAGCGCGGGTGTGAGACGGGCGGTCAGAGCGCGCGGTCGAAGCGCAGCTCGCCGGCCTGGCTCTTGATGACGAGCTGCGAGCCGACGATGTCCCACTGCCCCGAGGTGCGGAAGGCCGTGAGGAACTGCATCTCGGCGGAGCTGACGCCCTTGTCGCAGGACTTCTTGGTCAGCGCGAGCGGACCCACCGCGAGGTGCTGCTCCTTGAGCGGGAAGGCGGTGGCCGCGAAGGTGTTGCAGCCGCCGAAGCCGCGGGCGCGGTACTGCTTGTCGATGATGAAGCTCGGGCGCTCCGCACCCGGGAACGACTTCCCGTTCAGGCTCACCGCCGTCCACGTGGCGTCGAGCGGAAAGATCTTCTCCTGCGCCTTCGCGGGCGGAACGTATTGCTTCTGATCCGGCTTGTCGCGATTCTTCTGACCGTATCCCAGGAACGCCTGCGCCGACGCCTGAGTGGCACACGCCACCAGCGCGACGGCACCGACGGCCGTCGCCATCCGCTTCACCATCATTGGCTGCCCCATCGAGCCTTGCTGTTGGCGCCGGACTCTAGTCAGGCCACCTATGCCGTGCAACCCGCCGGAGCGGCCACGTCGTCGTGGATCGCACGCGCAATGGAGACTCTTCGAAGACTGTTGCAAATTTGCAGCAAGCTTGGCCGTAAGAGCGAATGCTGTCGGCAAAGCTTGGCCGCATGGCACCAAACCGCAGCCGGGCCGTTAGCCCCGGCGGGATGCCGGGGGCCGGCATCCACAGGCAGCAGGAAGGGATGGGACGGGTGAACGGAGCGGACGACATCACGGCCGGGCAGGTGCGGCGGGCGCGCGAGCTTCTCGGCTGGTCGGAGACGGACCTGGCGCTGCGCGCGAACGTCGATGCGGGCCGCATCCGCGATTACGAATCGGGCACCTACCCGCCCTCGCGGGCGCAGCGCGACGCGCTCCGCAGCGCCCTGGTGGCGGCGGGGATCGCCTTCACGGACGGCGCGCATCCGGACGCACGGCTGCGCCGCGGGGCGCCCGACGACGGCATCCACCCGCGGGAACTGACCACCGAGAACGACGACGGAGCGGCCTGACGGCACGACGAGGCGCCCAGCCCGGCCGGTTCGCCTCCCGGGTGGACCGCCTCCTGGCGGGCCGCCCTACTGACGGTAATGCTGGATCCGGGTGGTGCGCAGCCCCGCGAGCCCGTGCTGCTCGATCGAGTACTGCCAGCTCAGGAATTCCTCGGTGGTCAGCGTGTAGCGCTGGCAGGCCTCTTCGAGGCTCAGCAGACCGCCGCGCACCGCCGCCACCACCTCGGCCTTGCGGCGGATCACCCATCGACGGGTGTTGCTCGGCGGGAGATCGGCGATGGTGAGAGGTGAGCCATCGGGTCCGATGACGTACTTCACCCTCGGGCGGTGGGGTTCGGTCATGATACGCTCTTACACTCGACTGACCTGTCACCATTCAGGCTAGCCAGCCGCGTTTAAGATTGCTTGAATCAAATCCCTAGGATGTGATTCGTGCGCCGCAGCGCTGATTCGGGTGCCCCTCACCCGCCCGACGCGGACCCGATCGCCTGCACGCTGCTGAGCGGCACCGTCTTTCCGTCGATCGTCAGGATCGGATCCGACCCGCTCACATCCACGCTGGAGATGACGCCCGTGACCTTCGTGTCCACGGTCACGGTCTGGCCGGTGGCGTCGAAGGCCTGCACCTTGAGCGTGTAGGTGCCGTCCGGGGCCAGCATCCCGGTGGAGTTCCGGCCGTCCCAGGCGAAGGTCTGGGTGCCGGCGGTGAGCGCCTTGGTCTGGGTGGCGACCGCGTTGCCCTTGGCATCCGAGATCGTGAGCGTCGCCCGCGTGGCGGCGCGCGCGGCATTGAGCGTCCAGGCCGCCGCGCCCTTGGCGAGCGGCGCGGTGATGCCCGAGGAGGTGACGGTCTGTCCGATCAGGCCCGCGGCCGAGGCGGAGGACGACGCCTTGCTGGCGGCGAGCAGCGCGTCCAGCCGGTCGTTCGACTTGAGCTGCTGCTCCACCGAGGCGAACTGCACCAGCTGCTGGGTGAACTGGTTCGTGTCGAGCGGGTCGAGCGGGTTCTGGTTGCGCAGCTGCGTGGTGAGCAGGGTCAGGAACTGATTGAAGTTCCCCGCGAGCGTGGCCGCATCGCTGGCCGTGGAGGACTTGCTGGTGCCGCTCGCCGCCGAGGCGAAGCTGGTGATGCCGGATGTCATCGGAACCTCGCGAAGGTGCGCAGGGCAGGAGGCGGACGGGTCAGATCCGGATGTCGAGGCCGGAGCGGCCGGCCAGCCGCATCACGGGAGCGGCCGGTACGGGCGCGAGTTCGGCCTCGCCGGCGCCGTGGGGCGTCCGGCCCTGCGGCCGGCCCGAATCCCCGCCGCCCGCCTGCCCCTGGCCGCCGCTCCCGTCGCGCAGGGAAAAACTCACGGCGGCGTCGCTCGCCTCGAAGCCCGCCTGGGCGAGCGCCTGTTCGAGGCTGCGTGCGTCGCGCTGGAGCAGGGCCAGCGTCTCGGGCCGCTCGACCACCAGATGCGCCTTGGCGCGGTGCTCCCGGTCGATGTCGAGGCTGACCTCGATGCGGCCGAGATCCGCCGGGTCGAGCCGGATCTCGAACCGGTTGCTGCCGGCGAGGGCCCGCAGCCCGATCGTGATCGGCACCGCACCGAGCGTCACGGGCGGGCCGGCCGGTTCGCTGCGCGTGGACGCGCCCGCGATGTCGGCCGGAGCGTCGACGGCCGCGGGGGCCGTCTGCGCCGGGGCCGGGAGGGTGGCGTCGGACGGGAGCGCCGGGGCCGCATCGGCCGTCACCGGGCCGCCCGGGGCGGCGGCTGCGGCCTCCCCGAGCTGATCCTTGGCACGGGCCTGCGTCATGCTCCGCTCCGCGGCAGCGGACGCAGCCTCCGCGTGGGCGGACGGACCGTGCGCCTCGATGGCGGCCGTGGCGGCGTTCTCGCCCGCAGGCGCGCCGCCGGCCGTCGGCTGCGGAGCGGCGGGTGCCGGCGCGAGGGAGAGGAAGACGCCGTCGGGGGAGGGCGGGGCTTCGGCCGAGTCGGACCCGTCCGTCTCATCGTCGAGATCGCCGCCCTTGGTCTCACCTGCCGCAGCCGCCACGAGCGCGGGAGCCGAGTCCGTGGGCGGGGCCGCGGCCTGCCCGGCGGGCGGGCCTTGCTCGGCCGAGGCAGGCTCCTCGGTCCCGGCGTCGCGACGGCCGGCATCCGACGCGGCGTCCGGGCGCCGATCGGATGCCGTGCGCGCCGGTCTCGGCTCGGCCGTGTCGCGCGGCGCAGAGGAGGGCATGCCGGCCGCGGTCGTGCGCGCGGACTGCTTGCCCGGTGACGCGGCGCTCGCGCGGCGGGCCGACCGGGTGTCACCCTCGTCGTCGACCCGGAAGGGCTGGGTCTCGCGCGGCGGGGGCCGGCGCACGGCCGAGCCATGCGCGCCCCGATCCCATCCCGCTCCCTGTACGCCCGCACTCGTTCCGGTCGCCATGCCGCCTCTCCGTCCGGGAGGGGCATCGCAAGGACGAGGCCACCGGGGCGATCCGCCAACCCGCTGAGAATGCTGCGAAATCACAGGCCGGACGGGCGGTCCTGCGCTCCGCCCGGGCCGATCCTGCCGGTCCGGCGGCAGGAATTGCCGGGTGGCGGACGGCCCCGCGCCCTGGAACATCGCGCGCCGGATCACTATAGACATCGGCGGGCAGCGCCGAGGACGGAGAGCCGCCTCGCCGCGCGGGGCAGGCCGCGCCGACCCCGCGGTCCACGCCAGAACCACGATGAACTCGCTCGATCTGCCCAAGGCTCCGCAGGACACCCGCGTCGTGGTGGCGATGTCGGGCGGCGTGGATTCGTCGGTCGTCGCGGGGCTCCTGAAGCGCGAGGGCTACGACGTCGTCGGCATCACGCTGCAGCTCTACGACCACGGCGCCGCCACGCACCGCCGCGGCGCGTGCTGCGCCGGGCAGGACATCCACGACGCCCGCCGGGCCGCCGAGACGCTCGGCATCCCGCACTACGTGCTCGATTACGAGGACCGCTTCCGCGAGGCGGTGATCGACCGTTTCGCCGACAGCTACATCCACGGCGAGACGCCGATCCCCTGCGTCGAGTGCAACCGCTCGATCAAGTTCCGCGACCTGCTCGCCACCGCCCGCGACCTCGGCGCCGACGCGCTGGCCACCGGGCACTACGTGGCGGGCCGCGCGCGGCCGGGCGGCGGCCGGGCGCTCTACCGCGCCCTCGATCCGGCCCGCGACCAGAGCTACTTCCTGTATGCCACGACGGCCGAGCAGCTCGACTTCCTGCGCTTCCCCCTGGGCGAGCTGCCCAAGGACGAGACGCGCCGCCTCGCGCACGCGCTCGGCCTCGCGGTCGCCGACAAGCCGGACAGCCAGGACATCTGCTTCGTGCCCCAGGGCCGCTACCAGGACGTGATCGCGCGGCTGCGGCCGGACGCGATGCGACCGGGGGAGATCGTCCACCTCGACGGCCGGGCGCTCGGACGCCACGACGGCATCATCGGCTTCACGGTGGGGCAGCGCCGCGGCCTGAAGCTCGCGACCGGCGAGCCGCTCTACGTGGTGCGCCTCGATCCCGACAACGCCCGCGTCGTCGTCGGCCCCCGCGAGGCGCTCGCCACCTCCGTCATCCGCCTGAGCGAGACCAACTGGCTCGGGGACGCGCCGCTGCCGGACCTCGATGGGATGCCCGTGGCGGTGCGCGTGCGCTCGACCCGGGAGCCGCGGCCGGCCTCCCTGCGGTGGAACGCGGCCCTGTCCTGCGCGGAGGTCGAACTCGCCACGCCGGAGGACGGCGTGTCGCCGGGACAGGCCTGCGTCATCTACGCCGACGAGGGGCCGCGGGCGCGGGTGCTCGGCGGCGGCACCATCCTGCGGGTCGAGGCCGCGCAACGCGCCGCGGCCTGAGCCGCGCGGAGAGTTGAGGGCGCATCGCTCCGGCGAACCGGGAGGCCGGGCCGGAGGATGCTTTGGGGAGAGACAGGGCGAGATGCTGAGCGAGCCGCGGGAGGCGGGACCCACCACCGCCTTGATGCGCAAGGCCTATGCGCGCTGGGCGCCGGTCTACGACGTCGTCTACGACAAGCTGACGGAGCCCGCCGCCCGCGACGCGGTCGAGGCCGCGGTGGCGAACGGCCGGCGCATCCTGGAGGCCGGCGTCGGGACCGGGCTGTCGCTCGGCTACTACCCGGCCGAATGCGAGGTCTACGGCGTCGATCTCTCGCAGGACATGCTCAAGCGCGCCGCCCAGAAGGTGCGCCGCCGCGGCCTCTCGCACGTGAGGGGGCTGCAGGTCATGGACGTCTGCCGGCTCGGCTACGCGGACGCCACCTTCGATGCGGTGGTGGCGCAGTTCCTCATCACCCTCGTGCCGGACCCCGAGGGCGCGCTGGACGAGTTCCTGCGCGTGCTGCGGCCGGGCGGCGAGATCGTGCTGGCCAACCATTTCGGGCAGGCCGACGGCGCCGTGGCGCGGGTCGAGGAGATCGTCGCGCCGCTCTGCTCCAAGATCGGCTGGAGTTCGGACTTCAAGGCCTCGCGCATCGAGGCCTGGGCCCTGCGCCGGGGCGTCGCCTTCATCGGCCTGCGTCCGACCTTCCCGGGCGGCTTCTTCAAGATCCTGCGCATGCGCAAAGCGGCCTGAGGCTGCGTGCGCCCCCCCGACACGGACGACACCGAGGCGCCGCCGGCCACCGGAGCCGGTCCCGAGGCCGTGGCCCGCCCGCCCTGGCGGCGCTGGCTGCGCATCCTGCCGCTCGTCGCCCTGGTGCTGGTCTCGATCACGCTCCTGGCGAGCGGCGTCACGCAATGGTTCAGCCTGGAGCGGCTGCTCGCCTCCCGCGCCTGGGCGCTGGGCGTCGTGGAGGAGGACCGCCTGCGCGCGATCCTCGTCACGGCCCTGGTCTATGTCGGCACGGTGGTCGTCTCGGTGCCGGTCTCGGTCTTCATGACCATGCTGTGCGGCTTCCTGTTCGGCACGGTCACGGGGGCGCTCGTCGCCATCGCCTCGGCGACGACGGGAGCGGTGATCGTGTTCTCGATCGGGCGCACGGCCGCCGGCGAGGTGCTGCTGCGCCACACCGGCGCGCGCCTCAACCGCCTCGCCGCCGGTTTTCGCCGCGACGCCTTCTCGTACGTGCTCTTCCTGCGCCTGCTGCCGCTCTTCCCGTTCTGGATGACCAATCTCGGCCCCGCCATCTTCGGGGTGAGGCTGCGCACCTTCGCGCTGGCGACGCTCATCGGCATCAGCCCCGGCGGCTTCATCTACGCGGCGACGGGCGCGCGCATCGAGACCGTGGTCGCGGCGCACCAGGAGGCCAAGGCCGCCTGCCTCGCGGCCGGGGGCAGCGACTGCGACACCGCGCTCTCCCTGCGGGCGGTGATCACGCCTGAACTCGTCGCGACGCTCCTGGCGCTCGGCGCGCTCGCGCTGGCGCCGGTCATCGTCCGCAAGGTGCGCGCCCGGCGCTGAGCGACGCACCGCTTTACGAAGCCCGGCCCGGCGCGTAACCCAGAGGGGCGGCCGGCCGCGTCGCGCCGGGCGGGAGGATCGGGCCCTTGCGTCTCGCCGATGCCATGCGGGGGCGCGGCGCCCTCGGAGGCGTCGCGAGCCGGATCGGATTGTCGGGTCGGCTTCTGCTGCTCACGATCCTGTTCGTGCTGCTGGCCGAGATCCTGATCTACGTTCCGAGCGCCGCCAATTTCCGCCGCACCTGGCTGTCGGACCGCGTCGCCGCCGCGCAGGTCGCCGCCCTCGTCCTCGATGCGGCCCCCCAGCAGCGGGTCTCCGACGACCTCGCCCGCCGGCTCCTCACGGGCGTCGGCGCGCGGGCGATCGCGCTCAAGGCCGGGGGCACGCGCCGCCTGATCGCCGTCGAGGAGGTGCCCTCCGAGGTGGGCGAGGTGGTCGACCTGCGCGAGGCCGGCTGGACCGAGCTGGTGATGGGGGCCTGGAACAGCCTGCTGCACCCGCGGGCCGAGCCGATGCGGGTGGTCGGGCACGGCATGGACGGGGTCGACTTCGTCGAGATCGTCATCGACCCCAGGCCCCTGCGCGAGGCCCTGATCGCCTTTTCGGGCCGCATCCTCCTCACCTCCCTGGTGATCTCCGGGATCACCGGCCTGCTGGTGTTCCTGGCGCTGCAGGTCACGATCGTGCGGCCGGTGCGGCGGCTGGCACGCAACATCGCGGCCTTCGCGGACGATCCGGAGGATGCCTCCCGGATGGTCGTGCCCTCCTGGCGCAACGACGAGATCGGCATGGCCGAGACGGCGCTCGCCCGGATGGAGACGGCGCTCGCGGGCGAGTTGCGCCAGAAGCGCCGCCTCGCCGATCTCGGCCTGTCGGTGAGCAAGATCAATCATGAGCTGCGCAACCTGCTCACCACCGCCCAGCTCCTCGGCGACCGCCTGGAAACCACCGCCGACCCGGCCGTGCAGCGGGTGGCGCCCCGTCTCCTCGCCACGCTCGGGCGGGCCATCCGCTACTGCGAGGCGACGCTGGCCTACGGCCGGGTGGCCGAGCGCGTGCCGGAGCGCAGGCTCGTCCCGCTGCGGCCGATCCTCGCCGACGCCCTCGACCTCGCGGACCTCGTGCCGGGCGCGGCCGTCCGGGTGGACGACCGGACGCCCGAGGGGCTGCGGGTCGACGCGGATGCCGACCAGCTCTCGCGCGTGGTGGTCAACCTCGTGCGCAACGCCGTTCAGGCGCTGGGCCTAGCCGGCACCGCCTGCGGGGCCGAGTCCCGCGTGACCATCGAGGCCTTCCGCCAGGACGGCACGGTGACCATCCTGGTCGCAGATAACGGCCCCGGCGTACCGGAACGCGTGCGCGCCCACCTGTTCGCGCCGTTCCGCAGCGCCAACCGGGCGGGGGGCACCGGACTCGGCCTGTCGATCGCGGCCGAACTCGTGCGCCTCCACGGCGGCAGCCTCAGCCTCGACGAGACCGCCGTCGGGGCCCGCTTCCGGATCGTCCTGACCGACCGCACGGCCTGATCCGCGGCGGCGACGGCCCATCGAGACCACGCACGAAAAAAGCCCGGCCTTGCGGCCGGGCTTCTCTCTCAGCGGTGATCGGGGAACGCTGAGTCTTGTCCCATCGCGCCTCGCCATCGACGAGTCGACGGCGAGGCGTCCGGCGCAGGAGCGCCGTCGCCCGAAGGCGCTGCGGTCCTACCAGGTGCCGAACTT
>NZ_JBKIBX010000032.1:0-76249 GCF_046557895.1 Methylobacterium oryzisoli
AAGGCACGGGAGAGTCGGTCACCGCCAGACCCGCCAAGCGCGCCGCCGCATGCATCCCTCAACTCACGATCCACACACGGCCGGATCCCGCACGGGATCCAGGCGCCGCCACGCCCGCCAGGGTCCGGCGCGGGGTGGAGCAGCCCGGTAGCTCGTCAGGCTCATAACCTGAAGGTCACAGGTTCAAATCCTGTCCCCGCAACCAACCATCACGACACACGACCACACACGACGAACCCCCGGCGCTCCGCGCGCGGGGGTTTTCTGGCGTTCAGGCCTCTGTGGCTCGGGATATCAGGCCAGACCCAATGGCGGCAGGAGAGCATCCATCTCCGCCGTCCAGGCGGCGGCGAGCTCTTCGTTCGTGCGGCGACGCAGGCCGAAGCGCTTGAGCGTCGCGAAGCGGGCCGAGCCCTCGCGGCCGAAGCTCGCGGCGACGCGCGGTCGCCAGAAGGCCACGCTCCGCCGCGCCGTCTCACGGCCCTCCTCGCTGGCGACGATCCGGTTCAGGCCCTCCTGCCCGAGTTCGGCATGCCGCGCCTCGCGCGGGGCGATCGCGCGAAAAACCTCCGCCAGCGGCGCGTAGGACAGGTGCGAGAATTCCTGCAGCTGGATGCCGACGGCCCGGCCCATCAGCACGTTCATGACCACGGCGTCGATCCAGCCCTGCAGCGGATAATGGAAGACGGCGAGGCGCATGTCCGTGCCGTGGCGCGCGGCGCCGAGATCGGCGTCGCGGTCGAGGCGGGCCGCCCAGGGATGGTGGACGGCGTAGCGCGCCGTGTCGGCCCCGAAGGTGCCCATCAGGTCGAGGACGCGCTCGGCGTGATCGGTTTTTTCCAGCACGATCCGCGAGGCCGAGATCCGCTCCTTGAGGCCCGGTGCGTCGTTGATCACCTCGGCGAATCCCGCCGACCCCGCCAGTTCGCTGTCGACGAAAGTGGCCATCAGCCGCAACAGCTCGCCCCGGTAGCGCGGCGGCGTGTTCGCGGGGTTCGTCAAGACGCCGCCCTGCGCGAGGTACTCCTCGATGTCCATCGTCTCCGACATGGCGCTTCCCCGCAGCGTTTTCATTGATCGTAACTCACGACCAGCTTGTCCGTCGTCGGATAGCATTGGCAGGTCAGAACGTAGCCCTGGCGCACCTCGTAGTCTTCGAGGGCGTGGTTCGTGATCATCTCGGCCTCGCCTTCCAGGACCTTGGCGCGGCAGGTCGAGCAGACCCCCGCCTTGCACGCGTACGGCGCGTCCATGTTGTTCGCGAGCGCCGCATCGAGCAGGCTCTCGCCCTGCTTCGGCATCCGGAACTGGCGCGTCGCGCCGTCGAGCGTCACCGTCGCCTCGCAATGCGCGTCCGAGGCCGAGGCCGCCGTCGCGGCGGCCCGTGCCTTGGCGCGGCCCGGCTGGCCCGAGGCGAACAGCTCGAACTTGATCTGCGCGTCCGACAGGCCGTGCTCCCGCAAGGAGGCCGCGATGGCCAGCATCATCGGCTCCGGCCCGCAGATGAAGGCCGTGTCGACCGACGTCACATCGACCCACAGCCGGAACAGCTCGGCGCACTTCGCGGCGTCGATGCGGCCCGTGAACAGATCGATGTCCTGCGTCTCGCTCTCCAAGACGTGAACGATCGACAATCGGCCGAGATAGGTGCTCTTGAGATCGTCCAGCTCCTCGCGGAACATGATCGAGGAGATCTGCCGGTTGGCGTAGACGAGCGTGAAGCGCGACTTCGGCTCGCGGACCAAAACCGTCTTCAGGATCGACAGCAGGGGCGTGATGCCGCTGCCGCCCGCGAAGCCGAGATAGTGCTTCGCGGCATCCGGCTCGAGGGCGGTGTGGAACGACCCCATCGGCGGCATCGCCTCCACGACGTCGCCGGGCTTCAGGTCCTGATTGGCCCAGGTCGAGAAGGCGCCGCCCTCGACGCGCTTGATGCCGACCCGCAGGGCGCCCTCGTCCCGGCCGGCGCAGATCGAGTATGAGCGGCGCAGCTCGACGCCGTCGAAGGCGCGCCGGAAGGTCAGGTACTGCCCCTGGGTGAACGCGAAGGCCGCCGCGTCGCCGTCGCGCGGCCTGAGGGTGACCACCACCGCGTCCCGGGTTTCGCGTCGGACGTCGGCGACGTCGAGGGAGTAGAAGCGCGCCATGGACCGCCAGCACCCGTAGGGTTAGAGCATTTTCCGACGAAGTGGATACCGGTTCGTCGCAGAAAATGCGGCAAGATCAAAGACCTAGAGCACTGCCCGATGGCAACGCGATCGGGCGGGGCTCTAGATGCACTTGAAGTAGTCGAAGGGTTCGAGGCAGTCCGTGCAGCGCCAGCTCGCCTTGCACGGCGTCGACCCGAAATGGCTGACCTGCTCGGTCCGGTTCGATCCGCAGCGCGGACAGGGAACGCAGAGGTTCGATCCCCCGGTCAGGCGACCGATCCGCCGCATCACGCGGCCATCCGCCGCCGTCCCGTCGATCGGCGGGGCGATGCCGTAGGCCCGCAACCGCTCCCGGGCCGCGGCATCGATCCAGTCGCTGGTCCAGGGCGGCGTCAGCGACCGCTCGATGCGCAGCTTCTCGATCCCGCGGCCGCGCAGGGCCTCCTCGATCGCGAGGTTGATCACCGATGTGGCGGGGCAGCCCGAATAGGTGGGCGTCACCGTCACCACCAGGGTGTCGTCCTCCCAGGCGAGGTCGCGGACGATCCCCAGATCGACGATCGAGATCACCGGGATCTCGGGATCCGGCACCTCCGCGAGCCAGCCCCGGATCGCACCGAGCTCGGGCAGGGCGTGAGCCTCCATGGCGCCCTACCAGGTCGCGCCGGGATAGGCGCGCTGGAGAAATTGCATCTCGGCCAGCATGCGGCCGAGATGCTCGGTGTGGATGCCCCGGCGACCGCCCTTGTGGGCGAACGACCCATCCGGGACCGTGAGCGTCGCCTCGGCCAGGATCGACCGGACCGTCGCGTCCCAGGCGGGGCGCAGGCTTGCCGGATCGGGCGCGATGCCGGCCTCCGCCAGGGCCGCATCCGTGGCGTCGGCCTCGAACATCTCGCCCGCATAGGCCCAGAGGCGGTCGAGGGCGCCCTGCATCCGGCGATGGCTCTCCTCGGTCCCGTCGCCCAGGCGCACGACGAGATCGGCCGTCTTCTCAAGGTGGTAATGCGCCTCCTTGACGGCCTTGGCGGCGATCTCGGCCACGCGCCCATCCGACGAGGCGGTCAGCGCCCGCAGCATCGCGACGTGCCAGGCGTCGAACAGGAACTGGCGCATGATCGTGTGGCCGAAATCACCGTTCGGCAGCTCGACCAGAAGGACGTTGCGGAAGTCCCAGACGTCGCGCAGGAAGGCGAGGTCGTCGGCGCTGCGCCCCCGTCCCTCGATCTCGCTGGCGAGCCCGAGCCAGAACTGGGTCTGCCCGATCAGGTCCAGGGCGACGTTGGCGACCCCGATATCCTCCTCCAGCACCGGCCCATGGCCGCACCATTCCGACAGGCGATGCCCGAGAACCAGGGTGTTGTCGCCCATCCGGACGAGGAATTCGAACAGCGCCGCGCGGGCGGGCTCGTGCGGCGGATCGGACGCCGGATGGGCCTCGGCCGCCGCTGCCGCGAGCGCGGCGGCGTCGGGCGTCATCACGTCGGGGAGGGACGGCATCACATGTGCCCCACGTCGCTCGGAATGTCGTAGAAGGTCGGGTGCCGGTAGACCTTGCTGTTGGACGGGTCGAAAAGCGGGCCCTTGTCGCTCGGGCTCGACGCCACGATGTCGCTCGACTTCACCGCCCAGATGCTCACGCCCTCGTTGCGGCGCGTGTAGACGTCGCGCGCGTTCTTGATGGCGAGTTCCGCGTCGGGCGCGTGCAGGCTGCCGACGTGGCGGTGGTTCAGGCCGTGCTGACCGCGGATGAAGATCTCCCACAACGGCCATTCGCCGGACATGCTCTGCCTCCCTGGATGCTGGCGTGACCGGGCGGCCGGCGGTCGGCCGCCCGGAGGAGCGGGGTCACTCGGCCGCGACGGCCATGGCGGAGCGGCGGGCGGCCTTGTCGGCATGGGCCTTGAGCCCGTCGCGGAACCACGCGCCGTCCTCCCAGGCCTTCACCCGGGCCCCGAGCCGCTCGCGGTTGCACGGCCCGTTGCCGGCGAGGACCGCGTAGAATTCGCTCCAGTCGGGCTCCGAGAAGTCGTAGCCGCCCTTCTCCTCGTTCCAGCGCAGGCCCTCATCGGGGACCGTCAGCCCGAGATGCTCGGCCTGCGGCACGGTCTGGTCGACGAACTTCTGGCGCAGCTCGTCGTTCGTGTTCATCTTGATCCTCCAGGCCATCGACTGCGCCGAATGGACCGAATCCTTGTCGGAGGGGCCGAACATCATCAGCGCCGGATACCAGAACCGGTTGAGCGCATCCTGCGCCATGTGCTTCTGGGCCGGCGTGCCGCGCGCCATCTTCATCATGATGTCGTAGCCCTGCCGCTGGTGGAAGCTCTCCTCCTTGCAGATCCGGATCATCGCCCGGCTGTACGGGCCGTAGGAGGTCCGCTGCAGCGGCACTTGGTTCATGATCGCCGCGCCGTCGACGAGCCAGCCCACCGCACCCATGTCGGCCCAGGTCAGGGTCGGATAGTTGAAGATCGACGAATACTTCATCTTGCCGGCGTGCAGCAGCTCCATCAGCTCGTCGCGGCTGACGCCGAGCGTCTCGGCGGCGCAGTAGAGGTAGAGCCCGTGGCCGGCCTCGTCCTGCACCTTGGCGAGCAGGATCGCCTTGCGCTCCAGCGTCGGGGCGCGGGTGATCCAGTTGCCCTCCGGCAATTGCCCGACGATCTCCGAATGGGCGTGCTGGCCGATCTGCCGGATCAGGGTCTTGCGGTAGCCCTCGGGCATCCACTCCTTCGGCTCGATCTTCTCGCCGCGGTCGATCCGCTCCTGAAAGGCGCGCTCCTCGGCCGACATCTCGTCGCGCCCGCGGAGATGCGTGCTGTCCGTCTTCACCAGCTGCGCATACATGCGAGATCCTCCCGTCAGGACACGTGCGAGGGGCGGTCCGGGCCTTGCCCGCGGCGCCGACCCGGTCCGGCAGGAGCCCGACAAGAGCCATCGTCCGGACGGCGTGGAGGCCGCGCGGACGAGGCGAGCCGGTCCCATCGCCCACTCCGATCGCCTGCACGACGGTCTACCACCGAAAGCATCACATCGCAACGCAGATTTGCTGCTTTCGTGTGATGTCTCGGCCCAGCTGGATCCGCCGGAAGCGGGGCATGCGGATCGCTCAGGCGCCGTCGCGGACCCGGGCGAGGGAGGCCGTCCGGCCGAGGATGTCGGGCGATTCTGCGGGCAGCAAGCCGTCGCCGGCGAGGAAGTGCTGCCCCACGTAGCGGTCGGCCGCGGGGGAGAGGCGCAGGTAGAGGTCGGCGAAAAGCCGGCCTGCGCGGTGCCCGCTCCAGTCGGGCGGCAGGGTGTCGGCGGGGAGGCGCGCGTCGCGCAGCGCCGCGGCGCGATAGGCGTGCACCAGCAGCAACCGGAGCTGCAGGGCCTGCGCGTCCGCCAGGCGAACGCCGTCCGCCAGCGCGGCGGCGAGCCCGGCGAAGGCCGCCAGGAAGGCGTCGTAGGCCGCACCGAAGGCGGCGAGGTCCCAGTGCGCGGCGACGAGGCGCCGCAGCATCGGCCCCGCCGCGGTGCGCGCGTCGAACGCGACGAGGGAGGGGTCGGCGGGCAGGTGGTGGGCCGGTCCGAGCAGCCAGTGCGGCCCGAGCCGGACGAAGCCCTGGCGCTCCAGCGCCGGTCCGGCCTCGCCCGTCTGATCCGCCCCGAGCCAGACGAAAAGCCACCCGGCCTCCGGCTGCGGGTCGAACAGGATCCTGGACGCCGACAGGAACTCGCGCCGCGCCGCGTCGGTGAGCTGGTAGAAGCTGCGCCGTCCCTGCCGCTCGCCGCTGAGCTGCCCCGCCGCGACGAGCCGGGACACGGCGGTCCGCACCAGCGTCTCGCTGATGCCGACCGTCCGGCAGGTCTCGATGATGTTGCCCATCCACAGGCGGCCGCCGCGCGGCTCCACCACGTCGCCGTAGAGGGTGACGATGAAGCTGCCCGAGCGCAGCGGGACGGCTTCGACGAGACGCGAGACCAGGGTTTTTCCGTCGCCCTCCGCAGAGGATCCGCGCGCGTCGCTCACACCACCCCCCGGTCCCGGGCGGGCGCGGCACCGCCATCGTCCGCCATCCCCGCTCCGTTCGGACCTCGACGGAAACGGAACGGGCACGGCCGCTTACGGCGAAACCGCAGGCCGCACAACCGGGTGAGATCCCGGTCGGAACCGGCGGCAGGATTCGCCGCGAGCCGCCATCGCGGCGCGCCTTTTCGGGCCTATCGCGAGACGATCCGGCCGGTCCGCAGAGCGCGGATGACAGGCTGCCGGGGGCCTGCTACCACCCAGACCGGTCGGGCCCCGTAGCTCAGCTGGATAGAGCAGCCGCCTTCTAAGCGGCAGGTCGCAGGTTCGAGCCCTGCCGGGGTCGCCAGCCTCATGCCCGCTCGGCCAATGGCCACGCTGGTCGACCTAGCCTCGACGGTGCTGGTGCTGAACGCCGACTCCGACGAGATCCGTGAGGAGGCGCGCTGGATCGCCCTGAACAACGCGCTCGGGCCCCGGATGCTGTGGGCCCTGAACCCCCTGGCCGGGCTCATCGTCGGTTCGGGCATCACCATCCTGGAGGTCATCATCGGGGACGTGACCACGTCCATGACCTAAAACTCCTGACACGGGCCACGGCGCCGAGCGGATGCCTCACAGAGAAGTGCCGCTCCCGGTGTCGACCTCAGCCGGCTTGCGCCCGGACGATCCAGCAAGCCGCGTCGAAGCGCGCCACCCCGCACGACAGGTATGGAGCGAAGGCTCGATCGAGGGCGGCGTCGACCATCCCGCGACGCCCGTCGTCGATGTCGGGCAGGATCATGCCGATCCGGCCCATGCGTCGGGCATGGACGGCGAGTTCCGCGCGGGTCAGCCGGCACGGGACGTCCAGCGGCCCGATGTTGATCCCGCGCCAGCCGCCGGCCTGCAGGATCCGCCGCCTGCGGACGATCGCGGCCGGGCGTGCCCGGCGTTCGGGGCGGCGGGACTGACCGCGGTCGGTTGCCAGCGGGACGAGCGTGTCGATCAGCACCTCTGGTTGACCGCGAGGTCATCGGCTTCCAGAACGTCTTGGCGCTGTCGATCGGCCAGTCAGGGGCGTGCGTGTCGACGCCGGTACTCGGCCGGGGTCGTGCCAACCCGACGCATGAACGCGCGCCGGAGTGTGTCGGCGTCGCGGAACCCGCATGCGCCGGCAACCTGCTTCAAAGCGGCATCCTCCGTTTCGAGGAGGCGGCGGACGGCCTCGATCCGAACGTTCTCGACATAGGCGGCAGGTGTGAGACCCGTCTCCGCCCGGAACAGGCGCGCGAAATGGCGCGGGCTCATCCCCGCCCGTTCGGCGAGACGGTCGACGCCGTGATCCTCGGCTGGATGGGTGGCCACCCAGCGCTGCACCCCCTGCAGGGCGGAGCGGCCGACCGGGGCGCTGACCCCTCGTCGGCTGAACTGCATCTGGCCACCGCCGCGCTTGAAGAACATGACCAGTTGGGCTGCCACCCGCCGTGCGATCTCGGCGCCAAGGTCCTCCTCCACGAGCGCCAGAGCGAGATCGAGTCCGGCCGTGACTCCGGCCGCGGTCCGCAGCGGGCCATCGAACAGGCAGATCGCGTCGGGTTCGACGGAGGCGCCCGGATACCGCTCGGCCAGTGCCTCCGCCACGGCCCAGTGTGTCGTGACCCGGCGGCCGTTGAGCAGGCCGGCTTGCCCGAGCAGGAAGGCCCCGCTGCAGACCGAGCCGTAGCGCCTGCAGCGCTCCGCGGTCCGTCGAAGCCACTCCAGCAGATCGGCCCGGACCTCCAAGTCGAGGATCCGGGGAGCACCCGCGACCAGGAGTGTATCGAAGGAGGTCGGTCCAGGCTCGGGCACAACCAGATCGACGACCAAGCCACACCCGGACGATGTGGTTATGCAACCGGGTACCGTTCCGACGATGCTGAGGTCGTAGACGTCTCGGCCGCTCTGGGCGTTCGCCTCGGCGAAGACGTCGAGTGGACCAGCCACATCCAGGAGCTGAACACCGGGAAGGGCGAGGACTGCGACGGGTCGAGGTGCCATGCGCGCTCCGTGGCTGAAGATGCGCGTACGATGGCAGAAATCGTCGTGATCAGACGATTGATGCCATCGGACAAGGCCCGTAGCTCATCGAGGCACCCAGCGCAAAGGAGATCGGCCATGAGCCCCATGAGCATCCAGTCCGAAGCCGCCATCCCCGACAGCGCCATCGCCCGGGCGATCACCGAGTTCGTCCGCGACACCGAGACCGAATTGCTCTTCAACCATTCGAGCCGCGTCTATCACTTCGGCGCGCTCGCCGGTGTCCGTCGTGGCCTGACCTTCGACCGCGAGCTGCTCTACGCGGGAGCCATGTTCCACGACCTCGGCCTGATGCCGGATCACAGCAGCGCAAGGGAGCGCTTCGAGGTGGATGGCGCCAACGCGGCTCGCGATTTCCTCAAGGCGCATGGCGTGCCGGAGGCGGACGTCTACACCGTCTGGACGGCCATCGCGCTCCACACCACGCCTGGCATTCCGGTCCACATGCATCCGGTGGTCGCGCTGGTCACGGCCGGCGTCGAGATGGACGTGCTGGGCCTGACCTATGGCGAGTATACCGACGCCGAGCGCGAGGCTGTCGTCTCGGCCTTCCCCCGCACGCCGGACTTCAAGGAGGACATCATCCAGGCCTTCTACGACGGCATCAGGCACAAGCCCGACACCACGTTCGGCAACGTCAAGGCCGACGTGATCGCCGACAAGGAGCCGGGCTTCCGCAAAGGGAACTTCTGCAGCGTGATCCGCGCCTCGCGCTGGCCGGGCGGCGCCCATGCACAGGGTTGCGGAGGCGGGCAGCACGACTGAACGGCTCTTCCGCTCGACGGGCCGACGCGATCGCCCGCTCGTGTGGCTGCTCGTGCAACCGCTCGCGGCACCGGATGCGAACGTCGGGGCTGTGGTGACACCCGTCGAGCAGGATGACACCGCCGCGCGGGCCGTCACGGGTCTGGCTCCCCGCTTCACGGCGCTGGTGGGCACCGCAGGCAGGAGCGTGACCGTCGCGGGCGCTCTGGCTGAGAACGTCGCTGCAAATATCGTCCCTTGGATCGCCCAGGCACGGGCCTGCAGCGCGCTCGCCATCGCGACGTTCACTTCGGGACTGGACGGGGCGCTGCCCTCCGGGCTGCCCTGACGGAGCCCTGGCATAGCGGTCAGGCCGAAGGCCGGATCAACCGGCTCAAGCTCATCCAGCGCCCATGCTGCGGACGGGCAGGCCTCGATCTCCTCAAACGCCGCATGGTCCTCGCCGCCTGATCCACGCAACGTGAGCAGGACCCACAAGACCGGGGCAATCCCGATCTCTCGGTCCCGTCGCGCCCGCCCTCACCAGCGATAGAGGAACCCGCCCTTGACGCCGTGCACCTGCGTGCGGTCGGCGCCGACTTGGCCGGTATAGGCGATCGACAGCGTCGCTGTCGGCGCCACCTGCCAATCGAGGCCGGCCTGCGCCACCATGGCATCGCGCGCCACCGGGACGCCGGCCGTCAGGAAGGTCTGACCGGTCGCACCGAAGCGCGACAGGGTCGAGGGCACCACGTCGCCGTAGGCGCGACGGTAGCCGACGCGCCCGCGCACGAAGATCGGTGTGGCCGAGCCGAGGAGCGCACCGATCTGACCCTGAGCCTGGACGCCCACCGTCGCGGTGGCGATGTCGTCGTCCTGCCGCCGGCCGGTCAGGGCCGCCGCGCCGCCGCGCTCGGTGAAGCCGTCGCGGCCGAGCCGGATCGCGGCGCCGCCCAGGAAGGGCTCGACGTAGCCCGTGCCGGAACCGATGCGGTAGCCGACCTCGCCGAACAGCTGACCGAGCGAGCCGCCGTAGCGGGCCGAGGCGTTCTCCGAGAAGCCGGGAAACAGCACCGCGCGGCTGGTGGCGAGGCTCGAGCCGGCATAGGCGCCGCCGAGGCGCAGCTGGATCGGACCCAGGCTGCCGCCGGCATAGAGAGCGCCGTAGCCGCTCTCGACCGTGCCGCTGGAGTGGCGGGCGGTCACGTCGAGGGTGGTGAAGGTGTAGCCGCCGGCCACGCCGATGCGCCAGTTCTCGTCGAAGCGGGTCTCGGCGCCGAGCACGAAACCCGAGGTCTGCTGGTCGAGCCGCGCGGCGTTGCCGTCGCCGCCGAACGCGCCGAACGCCCCGAAGGCCTGGCCCCAGGCCGCCACCGGGCTCGGGGCGGCGAGCTGCGCGGTGACCGGCGACACGGCCGGGGCGCGGCCGGGCAGGTCGGCGGAGTCGACCGACGGCAGGGTGGTGCCGGGCGCGAAGCGCTGGCCGATGCCCTCCGCTCCGCGGCCGCCGAAGCTCGGGGCGTCGCCGAAGCGCAGGCGGTCGAGGATCGCCTCGCGCACGAGGGAGCCCGTCGCGAACTGGCTCGTCACCGCGCCCGCGTGGATCTCGCCCGAGAGCGCATCGAAGGCTTGGCGGGCTTGCGCGGCCGAGAGCACGGCGATCCCATCATGGAGCCGGCTGCCGGCACCCAGTGCCTGCGCCGCCGCGGCGACGCCGCCCTGGTTGCGCGTGGCCGCGGCGGCACGGAAGCGCAGGTCGTTGCGGCCCAGCGTCAGGTAGGCATCGTTGGCATCGTAGCTCAGGGACGGCGTGAGGAAGGCGAAGTTCGCGGTGACGCCCGCGAACCGCCCGGTCACGCCGCCGGCGGCCGAGAGGATGGTGTAGCGCGTGCGCGGCGCGTAGGCCCCCGTGCCGGCGGTGACCTGCACGGTCCCGCCCTGCAGCGTCGCGGTCCCCGTGGCGGCGATGCGGTCGGACTGGCCGGCGGCCGTGGCGTCGACTTGGTACAGCGACCGGTTCGCGAACAGCACGTTGCCGTTGACGCTCAGCGTGCCGAGGTTGCCCGCAGCGGTGCCGGCGCCCGGGCTGACCATCGCCCCGGCCTGGACCGTCAGCCCGCCGATCCGACCGCCGCCGCCGAGGCTGGCGCCGTTCGTCACGGTGACGGGCGAGGCGGCGAGACTGCCGTTGACGACGAGCCCGCCCGCCGCGACCGTCGTCGGCCCCGAGAGGGTGCCGGTGCCGGTGGTGGTGAGCGTGCCCGCCCCCTGCTTGGTGAAGCGGCTGGTGCCGGCGAGGGCGCTGCCGAGGGTGGCATCGCCGGCCTGGTCGACGATCAGGTCGCTGTTGGCCGTCACCGGTCCGCTGCCGAGGCCCGCCGCCGAGGCGATGAGCGTCCCGCCGTTGATGGTGATGCCCCCGGTGGAGGTGTTGGTGCCGGTCAGGGTCAGGCTGCCGCTGCCGTTCTTGACGAGCGAGGTCGCGACGGCGCCGTCGACGATGCTGCCGGCATAGACCGTCGCGCTGTCGTCGCCGTTCGTGGCCAGCGTGCCGTTGCGCAGGACCGCCGTCGTGCTGGTGCCCGAGAGCGCGCCGATGGCGAAGGTGGTGCCCCCGAGATCGAGCGTGCCGTCGTTGACGAAGGTGGTCACGCCGGTGAGCGGGCCGGCGACGGTGAAGCGCGCTCCCGTTCCGTTCGAGACCGCGCCGGCGATCCGGCCGGACGCCAGGACGGTACCGGTGTTGGCGACGCCGCCGTCGACCACGCCGGAGGTGACGAGCGTCCCGGCATTGGCGAACGGGCCGGTGGCCGTCGTCCAAGTGCCGGTGTTGCTCACGCGGCCGCTGGCCTCGTTGCGGCCGTCGCCGCGCCACTGGCCCGCATTGGTCACGCCGCCGGTGTTGGCCGTGAGAGTGCCGGTCCAGACGCCGGTAGCGCGGTTGGCGATGGTGCCGGAGGCGGTGTTGCCGATGTCGGCGTTGTAGGCGCCGTCGTTCGCCACGCTGCCGCTGTTGGCGAGCGCGTCGGTGATCGTGCCGCCCTGCGCCACCGCGATCGAGCCGGAATTGACGATTCCGGCCGGGGCCGTGAGGCTGCCGCCCGGTGCGACGGTGAGGCTGCCGGCGTTGGTGAGCAGGCCGGCGAGGCTGTAGATACCGGTTCCGGTGACCGCGAGGGTCGCGCCGCCGGCGTTCGTGAAGGTGCCGTTGCTGCTCACCTGACCGGTGACCGCGACGGTCCCGGCGTTGTTGGCGATGGTGCCGTCGATGCGGCCTGCCGCGGCCGTCACCGTGCCGGTGTTGGTCAGGCCGCCGCCGACGCTGCCGGCGTTGGTGAAGGTCGCGGCGTTGCTCACCGAGCCGGCGAGACCGCCGGTGTTGACGAGCGTGCCGGCCTGCACCGTGGTCGGGCCGGTGAAGCTGTTCGTCCCCGAGAGCGTCAGGGTGCCGGTGCCGGCCTTGGTCAGCCCGCCCGTGCCCGAGAGCGTGCCCGCGTAGGTCGTGCTGGCGTTGCCGCCGCCGGTGGTGAGGGTGGCCGAACCCAGCGTGACGCTGCCGGCACCGGCCAGCGAGGCCACGCTCTGGTCGAGGCCGTTCAGGTCCATCCGGGCGCCGCTGGCGATCGTCACGGCGGAGGCCGCCGAGAAGGCGTTCGCCGCGCCCGCCCGCAGCGTGCCGCCGGTGATCGTGGTGGCGCCGGTATAGGTGCTGGCGCCCGACAGCGTCAGGGTGCCGGAGCCGAACTTGGTCAGGCCGGCCACCCCCTGCAGCGGGCTGGCGATGCTCGCCGCGACGCCGCTGTCTACCGTGATCGAGGCGGCCGTGCTGCCGCTGAGGCCGCTGTCGGCGACCAGAGCGAGCGCGCCGCCGGACAGCGCGTAGCCGCTGGTGCGGAACTGCAGCGCCTGGACGCCCTGGGTGCCCGACACCGTCACCGCGCCGCCGGCCGCGCCGGCGAACACCCCGGCCTGCGAGCGCCACTGATCGTTGGTCGCCCCGTCCACCGTGGTCCAGTTGGTGCTGGTGGCGTTCCACGTGCCTGCGCCGCCGTTCACGACGCCGTTGGCCGACAGGTTCGCCCCGTCCCAGAACTGTACCCGCTGGCCGTTGCCGGCGAGCAGCACGTCGTACCGCGAGGGCGCGGTGCCGCCGTTGGTGACGATCTGCGTGACGTCGGCCGTCGCGTTCGCCCCGCCGTTGGTGACCGTGCCGAAGCGCCCGGCGCCGGTCGTGCCGGCCACCTCGAACAGGGTGTAGGAGCCGCTGGCGATCCGCCCGCCGGCGACCGTCTGCAGCGCCAGGGTGCTGGCGTCGTCGATCGAGAGATTGCCGCCGACCGTGACGAGGTCGTTGGCCGGCCCCCCGACCGCGCCCGGCGCGCCGAGATCGAAGCGCGCGGTCGATCCGGCGGCGATCGTGTAGTTGCCGCCGATCCTGAGGGTGCCGACCGCGCCGCCGGTGCCTGCCGCGACGGTGCCGTTGGAGACGACGCTGCCCGCGACGGTGCCCGAGCCGGTCAGGGTGCCGGCGGCGCCGACGGTCAGGGTCGCCGCGTTGGCGGCCGTGTCGCCGAACGTGCCCTCGATGCGCAGGGTGCCGCCGTTCACGGCCGCCGCGCCGGTGTACTGCGCACCGGCGGCGTTGGCGCCCGTCAGGGTCTGCACGCCGGAGCCCGCCTTGGTGACGGCTCCCGCGCCGGTGATGCGCCCGGCATAGGCGGTGTCGCCGACGCCGCCGCCGAGGGCGAGGGTGCCGGCATTGGCCAGGGTCGCGCCGGCCGTGGTGCCCGCGAGGCCGCCGGCCGCGAGCGTGGTGCCCGCGGCGGTCGCGACCCCGGCCGCAGCCGTCGAGTCGTTCGTCAGCACGGTGATGCCGGTGAGGCTGCCCGCGGCGACGGCGAGCGTGGCCGTGCCGGCGTTCGCGAAGGTGCTGCTGGCGCTCACCGCACCGCCGACCGTGAAGGCGCCGGCATTGTTGGCGATGGCGCCGGTGAAGGCGCCGCCATTGGCGACGATCGTCGCCGCGTTGGTGGTGCCGCCGTTGGTGGCACCGGCCGTCTGCGTATAGGTGCCGGTCGTGTTGGTCAGGCCGCCGGAGAGGGTCCCGCTGTTGGTGAAGGTCGCGGCGTTGCTGACGCGGCCCGTGATCGTGCCGGAATTCGCGCCGGTCGCGGCGTTGACCACGCCGCCGTTGACGGTGCCGGCATTGGTGAAGCCGGCGTTGTTCGCGACCGTCGCGGCGACGCTCGCGCCGGCGAGGATCGCGAGGGTGCCGGCGTCGATGCGCGTTCCGCCGGCATAGGTGTTGGCGCCGCCGAGGTTCAGCGTGCCGGCGCCGAGCTTCAGCAGGCCGGCAGTGCCGGTGATCGGCAGATTGATACTGGCCGTGTTTCCGGGATCGACCGTGACGGAGCCGAAGGCCCGGTCGGCCGCCGCTGCGAACGGGTTGCCGACGAGGTTGAGGCTGCCACCCGCGCCGGCGGTGAGGGTGTAGAGGTTGTCGGAGAAGCGCAGCGACTGGACGCTCTGGGCACCCTCGACCGTGACGGTCCTGGCGACGGCGGCATTGTTGGGGGTGCCGGTGCCGAACACGCCGGCTTGGCTGCGCCAGCGGTCGTTGACCGTGCCGGCGGCCGGATCGTCGGCCCAGTTGGTGTTGGTGGCGTTCCAGGTGCCCGCGCCGCCCTGCGCGCCGGCCCAGTACTGGGTGATCCGGTCCGCGCCGAACACGCGCACGTTGATGCCGTTGCCGGCCGCGTAGAGCTCGGCGGAGCCGGCGTTGGCGCCGGTGACCGTGGTGCTGAAGTTCGAGACCGCGCCGGCCAGCGTGCCGTAGGTGAAGATCCGGTAGAGGCCGGAGGCCGGCGTGCCGCCGGCGGTGGTCTTCCTCGGCGACAGCCGCGCGGGCACGCTGACCGTCGCGTCCGGCGGCACCGTGACGAGCGCCACCGGCGTCCTCGGCAACAACGCCGGCTCGGCCGGGACGGCTCGGCGACCAACACGCTGATCTTCGATGGCGGCACCCTGCAGGCGGGCGGGACGATCACCTCGCCGGCCCCGCGCGGGGTGAGCCTGACCGCGGGCACGACGGGCACGATCGACACGAACGGCAACACCGTCTCGATCGCGGGCGCGATCGACGCCGACGCAACCGGCGTGCTGGGCAAGACCGGCACCGGACCATTGACCTTGGCCGGGGCCATGACAGGCGGCGCGCTGATCGCGAACCAGGGCACGCTTCGCCTGGACACCACCGGCAGGCTCGACACCGCCGGCGTGGCGAACCTCGTGCCGGGAGCGGCGGGGGGCCGGGCCCAGGCCGCCGCCCTCGTGAAGGCGGGGGCGATCTTCGGCAACACCGGCACGATCACCGCCGGCAACCAGGGTGTGGCCCTGCAGGGCGGCACGTTCAACAACGCCGGCAGCGTCACCGCGGCCAACCAGAGCGGCGCCTTCGCGCTCGCCGGCCCGGTCACGATCACCAACATCGGTCCCGGCGCCTCGATCGGCGGCGCCAACGGCATCGACGCCGACCTGACGACCGCCGACGGAATCACCATCACCGGCAACGGCGCGTATACGGGCACCGGCGGTTTCGGCATCCGGGCGGGCAGCCGGGGCGGCGATATCACCCTCGGCACCACGAGCGCCGGCGCAGCGCTCGGCACCGTCTCGGGCGCGACCGTGGCGATCCAGGCGGCCACCAGCGGGACCGGTGCGATCAGCATCGTCGCCGGCGGCCCTGTCACCAGCACCACGGCCGACGCGATCCGGGCCACGACCGCGGGCACCGGGGCGGTGACGGTGACGGCCGGGCCGATCACCACACCGAACGGTTCGGGTATCGTGGCGACGGCCGCGAGCGGGGCGGTCGCCGTCACCGCCACCGGCGGCATCACGGCCGGCGGCGCCGGCCATGCCGGCGTGTTCCTGACCTCCGCGAACACCGCCAACACCGTGGCGGTCGGCCCCGGACAGGTCGTCCAGGGCGCGATCGGCCTGCGCGTGGCCGGCGTCGGCACCACGACGCTCGCGAGCAGCGGCACCCTCGCCAGCACGGCAGCGGGTGGCAACGCCGTCCAGATCGACGGCGGCACCCTGGTGATCGGCAACAGCGCCGGCGCCTTCACCGGCAACCTGAACGTCGCCAGCGCCGCTGCGAGCGGCGCCAATGGTCCGAGCGTGCTCGCCATCGACCGCAGCGGAGATCTCACGCTGGCCAACGCCGTCACGGGCGCCGGCACGCTGAACAAGCGCGGCACGGGCCTGCTCAGCCTCACCGGCACGAACGGCGCAGGCTCGGGCCAGTTCACCGGCACGGCCAACGTCAGCGCCGGCACCCTCGCGGTGAACGGGGTCTTCGGCGACACCGCCGACGGCCGCGCGCTGGTGAACGTCGACACCGGCGGCACGCTGCACGGCACCGGCACCCTCGCCGGCACGGTTGTCGTGAACACCGGCGGCACCGTCTCGGCGGGCAACTCGCCGGGCACGCTGACCGTGACGAACTACACCGCCAACGGCGGCGGCACGCTGTTCGAGCTGAACCAGCCGAACGTGACCGGCAACACCGTCAACGACCTCATCGCCGTCTCCAACACGCTGACCATCAACGCCGGCTCGCCGCTCACACTCCAGACGTTGCCGCTGTTGGCCCAGGTCGAGCCCGCGCCCGTCACCATGACCGCCGCCGTGCTGCTGGCGGCGTCGACGAAGCCCGAGAGGTTCGACAGGCGGCCGCCCCCCTGCAGCTGCAGGATGCCGCCGCTCACGATCGCGTTGCGGTCGAAGGTGCCCTGGCCCGTCACCGTCCAGGTGCCCGTCCCGTCCTTGACGAGGTTGTAGAGGTTGCCGGCCGCGGTGCCGGACAGGGTGCCGGCGCCCGTCCCCCCGAGCGCCAGGCTCTCGCTGAACCCGCCGGTCCCCGCGCCCGCGATCGACCCCGACAGGGTCAGGGTGCCCGCGTCGGCGTTGATCCGGGCGTCGTCCGTCAGGGTGATCGTCCCGGCGTAGCTCTTGGCGCCCGAGGTGCCGCGCAGTGCGCCCCCGTTGCCCACCCCGGTGCCGGCGAGCGACAGCGGCTCGGCCCCCACCGCGATCCCGCCCTGCAGCTCCAGCACCGCCCCCGACGACACCGCCGTGCCCGCCGCCGTCGCGCCGAGTGCCGCGGCGTTGCGGATGTTGAGCACGCCGCCGGTGATCGTCGTGGCGCCGGTGTAGGTGTTGGCGCCGGTCAGGACCGTGGTGCCGGCGAGCTGTCGCACGCTGCCGGCGCCGGTGATCACGGGCGCGAAGGTCACGGCCGAGCCGTCCGGGTTGCCGGTGTGGTTGAACACCAGCGTGCCGGTGTCCGCGCCGAACGACACCCGACCCGCCTGAAGGGTGCCGGCGGCGGCGGGCGCCTGGCCGGCGGCGGCGCCGATGGTCAGGGTTCCGGTCGAGACGGTCAGGGCGGCGACCGTCACCGTGCCGGTGCCGCCGAAGGCCGACACCGTGCCGCCGTCGGCGATCGTCAGCGTGCCGGTGCCCACATTGCCGACGGTGACGTCGCGGGTGCTGCTCCAGGTGGAGCCCGCCCCGGTCACCGTCACCGTCCCGCGCGCACCGGGATTGTTGCCGAGGACGCCGACCGTGTTCGACACGCGACCGCCGTCCTGGACGATGAGCGTGCCCGTGCCCTGGTTGCCGACATAGAGGGTGGCGCTGTTGGCCCAGGACGAGCCCGCCCCGGTCACCGTCGCGGTCCCGGTCGAGCCGGCGCCGTTGCCGATGAACCCCGTGGTGCTCGTCACGGAGCCGTTGTCCCCGACGGTGAGCGTGGCCGTGCCCGAGACGCCGATCTGGAGGAGGCTGCCGTTGGTCCAGGACGAGCCCGCCCCGGTCACCGTCACCGTCCCGCGCGCGCCGAAATCGTAGCCGAGGAAAGCGCCGAGGGTGTTCGACATGCGGCCGCCGGCCGCGACGGTGAGCGTGCCCGTGCCCTGGTTGCCGACATAGAGGCTGCCGGTGCTGGTCAAGGCCGAGCCCGTTCCCGTCACCGTCGCGGTCCCGGTCGAACCGGCGCCGAAGCCGAGATAGGCCCTGGCGGCCGACACGCTGCCGCCGGCCGCGACGGTGAGCGTGCCCGTGCCCGTGCCCGCGCTGCCGACGGTGAGGTAGCGCGTGCTGCTCCACGTCGAGCCCGTCCCCGTCACCACGGCCGTCCCCGCCGTGCCGGCGCCGGAGCCGAGGACGCCGTTGAGGTTCGACAGCGTGCCGCCCCTCTGCAGCCGCAGGGTGCCGCCGCTCACGGTCGCGTCGCCGACGAACGTGCCCTGGCCCGTCACCGTCCAGGTGCCCGTCCCGTCCTTGGCGAGGGCGGTCAGCGTGCCGGCTGTGCCGGACAGGATGCCGTCGCCTGCTCCGCCGAGCGTCAGGCTGCGGCTGCCGCCGCTGCCGGCGATCGCCCCCGACAGAGTCAGCGTGCCCGCGTCGGCGTTGATCCGGGCGTCGTCCGCCAGGGTGATCGTCCCGGCGTAGCTGTTGGCGCCAGAGGCGCCGCGCAGCGCACCCCCGTTCCCCACCCCCGTGCCGGCGAGCGACAGCGGCTCGGCCCCCACCGCGATCCCGCCCTGCAGTTCCAGAGCCGCCCCCGACGACACCGCCGTGCCCGCCACCGTCGCGCCGAGTGCCGCGGCGTTGCGGATGTTGAGCACGCCGCCGGTGATCGTCGTGGCGCCGGTGTAGGTGTTGGCGCCCGTCAGGACCTGGGTGCCACCGGTCAGCGTCAGCCCGCCGGTACCGGAGATCACCCCGCCGTAGCTGGTCGAACCGGCCGTGATGGTCAGGGTCTGCGCNCGTCAGGACCTGGGTGCCACCGGTCAGCGTCAGCCCGCCGGTACCGGAGATCACCCCGCCGTAGCTGGTCGAACCGGCCGTGATGGTCAGGGTCTGCGCGCCCAGCGCCGTGCCGCCGATGCCCGACAGGGTGGTGATGGCGGTGCCGGCCGTGGTGGCGGAGATGTCGAAGGTGCCGTTGTTGATCACGCCGCCGGACTGGCTGATGGAACCCAGGCCCGACAGGTTCAGCGCGGCGCCGGGGCTGATCCCGGTCTGGCCGCTGAAGCCATTGACGCCCGACAGGGTGGTGACGCCCGTGCCTCCCGATCCATTGTTGAACGTGACCGCCCCGGCACCGTTGATCTGGCCGGCGAAGGAACCGCCATTGATCGTGGTGGTGGCACCCGCCGCGTTGGTCAGCACGCCACCCGTGGTGGCGGTCCCGCCCTGCAGGTTGCGAATCGTCGTGTTGAAGCCGTTGAGGTCGAGCGTCCCACCGTCGTCGATCTGATGGGTGGGAGAGATGAAGGACGGGACATTGGCAAACGCACTGTTCCCAGCCCGCAATACCCCGCCGGCGATCTCGTAGGTCTGATTGACATGCAATCCGTAATTACTCGCCGCCAATACGATCGTTCCGGTATTCGCTGCCGACCCGAAAATGATTCGTGGAGCAGACGCGCCGATGAAGTTGCCCGTCAGCGTCGCGGTCGTGCCGGTGGCGGCTCCGATGCGTGAGGCGGTCGTGCCGTTCAGGATGATGAGGTTCGTCAGCTCTCCGGTCCGAGCCAGTTCGAGTGCGGCGTTGCCGACCGTGATGGCGCCGGTGCCGGCCGCGTCGATCGTGTTGTTCGTCACGTGGCCGAGCCGCAGCGTCCCGGCCGAGACTGTCGTGCCTCCGGTGTAGGTGTTGGCACCGGACAGCGTCAGGGTGTCGGCACTGTTCTGGATGAGGCCGCCCCCGCCCGTGATGACGTTGGCCAGCGTCGATCCGCCCGTGGCCGCGTTGATCTGCAGCGTGCCGGCCTGGATCGCGAGGTTGCCGTTGATCGTGCCCCCGAGGTTGAGCACGTTGGTGCCGCCGAGCAGGGTCGCGGCGTTGCCCATCGTCGAGCCGGCGCCGCCCTGGAGGGTGCCGTCGGTCAAGGTGATCGTGACGCCGGTTCCCACGACGGCCGCGCCGCCGGCTCCCTGCCTGCCGGCGGTGCCGTTCGCGCCGCCGGCTCCGCCCGCGCCGCCGGCCCCGCCCGTCAATCGGCTGCCGCCTGTCAGAACGAGCGTCCCGCCCGCCGACATCACGACGGCGCCGCCGCCGTCACCGCCATCGCCGCCGAACGAGCCGACGCCACCGCCGGCTGCGCCGCCCGTACCGCCAGTCCCACCCGACATGATCGCGGGAAAGCCGGACAAACCAAAAGTGACGGTTGCGTTCGCGCCAGTCGTCAGGAGGTAGTTCGCGCCACTGCCGCCGCCGCCGCCACTGCCCGTCCCGTCGCCCGCGCCTCCGGTTCCCCCTCGACCCACAGAACTCGTGAAGTCGCCGCTGAAGATCGAGCCGGCCTGGTTGAAATAACTCGCGCCCGCGCCACCGCCGCCACCGCCGCCATTCGAATTCACGATGGCCGCCGTTCCCGGATTTCCATTGATGGCCGTAGCGCTGTTGCCACCGCCGTTCACCACCCCGCCGCCGGCGGCTCCGCCCGATCCCTTGCCGCCGGCGCCGCCGTTCTGCCCGGTTCCGCCGCCGCCGCCGCCGGCACCCGTCCCCGTCGCGTCACCTCCGGACCCGCCGGTCCCCGTCGTCGCGTTCTGCCCGGCCGTCCCGCCGCCAGGTCCGCCCCCGACCCCACCGCCGGCCGAAGCCGTGTCCAGCGGCGCGACGACGATCAGCGCCGCGGAGACCCCCGTCAGCGACCGGCGCAAGCCCCGGCCCGTCGATGTCCGCTCGCCCATGATGCTCCACCACGCCGCGCCCGCCGCACGGGCGCTCCCGCGAGCGACGACGGCTACGGCTAACGGTCTCGTCAAAAGCACGGCCGAAAGGAACAGGCACTGTGGAAGTCGGACACCATTTGCATGCTGTGCGACTATTCCGACACATATCCGGCTCTCATTCCGCTAGGGTAGAGACAGTTTCTCGACGGTGATCATCGCTGCGGCCAGGACGAAGAAGACTGGCGTGGAGGACGAAGTGGCCTCGTCGTCGCGAGCGGGCCTGCGGCAACGGGATATCTACTCCAAGTTGCGCTCGATGACCCAGCGTCGCGGCTGGACGGAAAAGTCCTTCTGTCCCTTGTCGGGCCTGACGATCTCGACGGTGACGGCGGTGGCGCTGCCGGCGCGCTGGCCTTGATCGGCGTATTCGGCGAAGCCATGCGCCAGGAACGGCCACGGGCGACGGGACGCCCGATCTTGCCCAGGCCGAGGGACACGCCTTGGCGGCCTGAGCCGAACCAGAGGGCCTCCGGGAAGCCCGGCGCGGTTCAGGATGACCCGAACCGGCGGACCCTCACGCCGGGCTGCCGGCGCGGCGTCTCTGCGGCGGGCGCGGTGCCGCGGCGGCCTCGGTCGTGCGAGAGGACGGCACGCCCTCGGCGGGACGCAGGGCGGCGAGCACCAAGTCCTCGACATGGGCGCGGCGCTGGGCGATCTGCGCCTTCGACTGGAGGTCGCGGTCGAGGATCACCGACAGGGTGAAGACGTTCGAGAAGTAGAAGTAGGCGAGCCCCGCGATCGAGATCCAGAGCTGGGCGGGATCGACGCCCTCGCGAAACACCCCCTCGGCGACGCCGCGCTCGAGAATGGCCCGGATGGTGCCGATCAGCGGCGAGTGCATCTCCTTGACCCGCGCGGAGCCCTTGAGGTGCCGGGCCTGGTGCAGGTTCTCGCTGTTCAGCAGGTTGATGAAGGTGCGGTCGCCCACGAAGGCATCGAACGTGAAGGTGACGAGGCGCCGCATGGCCGCCTCGGGCGGCAGTGCCCCGAGGTCCAGGCGCAGTTCCGGGGCGCGGGCCCTCTCGTAGGCGCCCTCCAGCACGGCGAGCCACAGGCCGCGCTTCGAGCCGAAATAATGGTAGAGCATGCGGCGGTTGACGCCCGCGCGCACCGCGATGTCGTCGATGCTCGTGCCGGCGAAGCCCCTCGCGGTGAACGCCTCCGTCGCGGCCTGGAGGATGCTGGCGCGCGTCCGCTCCGGGTCGCGCTGGCGCGGGGCGCGCGGCTCGGCCGCTTCGGGAGGGGTGGGGATCGGGGTATCCATGACGCCTTGTCTAAACCACCTCGCGGTGACGGGCGATGCAGGTCGCCAGCACCTCGTCCATCGGACGCTGCCACCAGTTCTGCTCGGAAAAGATCTCGACTTCCGAGTAACCGGAAAAACCCGCCGCCTCGACGGCGCGCCGGATCGGCCGCATGGCGATGACGCCGTCGCCCATCATGCCCCGGTCGAGGAGCAGGTCCCGGGTGGGCACCAGCCAGTCGCAGACGTGATAGGCGAGCAGGCGCTCGCGGCCGGCCCGCGCGATGCCGGCGAACAGGTCGGGGTCCCACCAGACGTGGTAGAGGTCGCAGGCGACGCCGAGCGCCCCGGTCCGGCCCGGATCGAGTCGGTCGCAGATGTCGAGGGCCTGGGCCATCGTGTTCACGCAGGCCCGGTCCGCCGCGTACATCGGGTGCAGGGGCTCGATGGCGAGCGGCATGCCGGCGGGCTTGGCGTAGTCGAGGAGCGCGGCGATGCCGTCCTCGACCTGCGCGCGGGCGGCCGCGAGGTCGTGCGAGGGCGCCGAGCCGGGGCGCGAAAAGTGCGGCAGGCCGCCGACGACGAGGACGAGGCAGGGCGCACCCAGCGCCACCGCCTCGTCGACCGCCCGCCGGTTGTCGTCGCGCATCTCGGCCGCGTGGGCGCGGTCCGCCGGGAACATGCCGCCGCGGCAATAGCCCGACAGGTCGAGACCGGCCTCGCGCACGGCCGCGACTGCCCGCGCGAGGCCGATCGCGGCGACCTGATCGCGCCAGGGCGAGATCGCGCGGATGCCGTGGCGGGCGCAGGCCTCGACGATGGCGAGGAGGTCGCCCTGCTTGCGCACCGTCGCGGTGTTGATCGAGAGCCAGCGGTGATCGTGCGAGAAGTCGCGCATCGGCCGCCTCACGCCTCGACGCCGCGGGCCGCCATCACGGTCCGCATGCGGGCGGCCGCACGGTCGGGATCGGCGAGGAGCCCGGCCCGGTCGGCGAGGCGGAAGAGCTCGGCGAGGTGCAGGGTCGAGCGGGCGCTCTCCTGGCCCCCCACCATCGTGAAATGGTCCTGGTGGCCGTTGAGGTAGGCCATGAAGACGACGCCGGTCTTGTAGAAGCGGGTCGGTGCCCGGAAGATGTGCCGCGACAGCGGCACCGTCGGCGCCAGGATGTCGTGGAACGCCTCCGTCTCGCCCTTCGCGAGGTGGACCAGTGCCGCCGAGGCCGCGGGCGCGATCGCGTCGAAGATGCCGAGCAGCGCGTGCGAGTGCCCCTGCGCGTCGCCGGCGATCAGCTCGGCGTAGTTGAAGTCGTCGCCGGTATACATCTTGACCCGGGGATCGAGGCGCCGGCGCATGGCCACCTCCCACTCCGCGTCGAGCAGCGAGATCTTGATGCCGTCGACCTTGGCGGCATTGTCGTTGACGACCCGGACCGCGACGTCCATCGCGGTCGCGATGTCGGACGAGCCCCAGTAGCCGGCGAGCGCCGGATCGAACATGTCGCCGAGCCAGTGCAGGATCACCGGCTCGCGCACCTGCGAGAGGATGCGGCCGTAGACGCGGGCGTAGTCCTCGCCGGAGCGGGCCACCCGGGCCAGCGCCCGGGACGCCATCATGATGATGCGCCCGCCGACGCCCTCGATCGCCGCCACCTGCTCCTCGTAGGCCGCGATCACGTCCTCGACGCGTCCGGCCGCCTCGGGCGCGAGGTGGTCGGTGCCGGCGCCCGAGAAGACGAGGGCTCCCTCGCGGCGCCCGGCCGCCGCCACCGAGCGGCGGATCAGGTCGAGCGAGGTCGGCCAGTCGAGCCCCATGCCCCGCTGGGCCGTGTCCATCGCCTCGGCGACGCCGAGGCCCAGGTCCCAGATGTGCTCGCGGAACGCGATCGTGCGGTCCCAGTCGAGGGCGGGCCGGAGCCAGGGATCGGCGTCGGACAGCGGGTCGGCGACCACGTGCGCGGCCGAGAACGCGACCCGGTTCATCGCCCCCTCGGCACGGGCCGGGAAGTGGCGGGGCGGCGAGAGGTGGAACGTCTCGAGGCTCCGGTCGGCCTGCGGCAGGCGGAGCGAGAGCGCGGTCGGCGCGCGGTTCATCACGGTCATGGGCTTGCTCCCGAGAGAAGGGCGCGGGCGCGCGGCGTGCCCGGCGAAGGGCGCCGCGGCCGGGGCGCGGCGAGGGGCCGGCCGCGCGGCGACGTGGTGTGCGGCGGGGTCGGCCGCCGCGGGCCGGCCGTCACTCGGCGGCCATCGCCGGGCGAGCGCCGCCCGCGAGGTCGAGGGCCGGCACGTCGATCCAGCGGCGCTCCTTCCAGCTCTGGAGCGCGCACTCGACGAGCTGGACGCCCTTGGCGCCCTCGACCAGCGTGTAGCGGTAGGGGGCGTCCTCCGCGACGTGGCGGACGAACATCTCCCACTGCGCCTTGAAGCCGTTGTCGAAGGCGACGTTGTCCGGCACCTCCTGCCAGCCCTGGTAGAAGTCGATCGTCTGCTTGACGTCGGGGTTCCAGACCGGGCGCGGCGTCGCCTGGCGCGCCTGCATCACGCAGCCGGTGAGCCCCGCCACCGCCGAGCCGTTCGTGCCGTCGACCTGGAACGTCACGAGGTCGTCGCGGTAGACCCGCACCGCCCAGCTCATGTTGATGTGGGCGATGACGCCGCCCTCGAGCGCGAAGGTGGCGTAGGCCGCGTCGTCGGCGGTCGCCGCGTAGCGGCGCCCGTCCTCGCCGACGCGCTCGGGGATGGCGGTCTGGCCGATGCAGGAGACGGCCCGCACCTCCCCGAACAGGTTGTCGAGCACGTAGCGCCAGTGGCAGACCATGTCGAGGATCATGCCGCCGCCGTCCTCGCTGCGGTAGTTCCACGACGGGCGCTGCGCCGGCTGCCAGTCGCCCTCGAACACCCAGTAGCCGAACTCGCCGCGCACCGAGAGCATGCGGCCGAAGAAGCCCGAATCGCGCAGCATCTTCAGCTTCTGCAGCCCCGGCAGAAAGAGCTTGTCCTGCACGACGCCGTTCCTGATGCCCTTCGCCTCGGCGAGGCGGCAGATGCGCAGGGCTTCGGCGAGGTTCGTGGCGATCGGCTTCTCGCAGTAGATGTGCTTGCCGGCCTCGATCGCGCGCTCGAGCAGGTTCGGCCGCATCTGCGTCGTCGCGGCGTCGAAGAAGATCTCGTCCTTCGGGTCGGCGATGGCGGCGTCGAGGTCGGTGGTCCAGCGCTCGATGCCGTGGGCGCGGGCGAGGCCCGCGACCTTGTCGGCGTTGCGCCCGACCAGGATCGGGTCGAGCTGGACGCGGGAGCCGTCGGAGAGCGCCACGCCCCCCTGCGCCCGGATGGCCGCCACCGAGCGGATGAGGTGCTGGTTCATCCCCATGCGGCCGGTCACGCCGTTCATGATGAGGCCGAGTCTGCGGGTGGTCATGGTGCGGTCTCCTGGGGGGCCGAGGGGGCGAGCGGGGAAGGGGCGAGCGGAGAAGGGGCGAGCGGCGTCATGGCGCGCCAGTCGGGGCGGGCGCCGGCGGAGAGCCCCGGGCCGGACAGCAGCGCGGCGGTCGGGAGCGACGGGGCGCCGGCCCGGCCGGGTCCCGGAAAGGCGGCGTAGAATTCCGGCAGGGCGGCGCGGAACGCCGCGGCCTCCGCGGCGGGGGCGGGGCCGAAGCCGTCGACGTAGTGGTGGCCGTTGCGCTCGGCGTGGCCGATCCCGAGGCAGGCGGCCAGCGCGGTGTCCTGCTCGACCGCGAGCCCCGCCTGGCAGGTCAGGTCCTCGGCCGAGACGATCGCGCCCGCGACCTCGGCCCGGGCGGCGTTGAGGATCGCCTTGTAGACGCCCTTGCAGCCCTTGATCGAGGTGCCCCGGTAGCCGAGCGCCAGCGCGCGGGGGAAGGCGTCGTAGTCGCCGTCGGCCTCGTCGATGATCGCCGGCAGGGGCAGGGGCGCGAGCGGACCGGAGAAGGTCGCGCCGCGGTCCAGGGGCTGCTCGATCCAGAGCAGGGCGTCGCGGTGGCGCGCGAGGGCGGGGTCGCGCGTCAGCGCGTCGCCGAGCGCGGCGAGGCCCGCGGCGTCGTAGCCCTCGTTGGCGTCGAGGCTCGCACGAAAGTCCGGCACGCGGCGGGCGGCCAGCCCGAGGATCGCCGCGAGGCGCGCCCGGTCGGGCCCGACCGCGCCGGAGAGCTTGATCTTGAGGAAGCCCGGCCGGGAGCGGGCGAGCAGCGCATCGAGGGCGTCGAGGTCGTCGGCGAGGCCGATCGTGTGGCGCAGCGCCACCGCGGGCAGCGGGGCGATGCGCGCCAGGACCGCGTCGAGCGCGTCCTGCGGCAGGTCGGGCGTCAGGCGCGTGTCGAGGCCCGGGAGGTTCGACCGCAGGCCCTCGGCGAGGCCGGTCCCCGCCAGGCGCAGCGCCCCGTCGAGGATCGCCCGGTCGATCAGCGCCGGGCCGTAGGCGGCGACGAGGGCCGGCAGGCCGCGCGCCCGCGCCCAGGCGACTTGGCCGGGAAGACACTCGGCGTGGAGCCCGAAGGGCGTGCGGGCCCCGGCGCCCGCCTCGCGGTAGAGGGCCGCGGCGTGGAGCAGGCTCGCGCGCAGGTCCGCCACCGTGTCCTCGGGCGATTTCGCCGGGTTCTTGTCGAACCATTTCGGCATCATCATCTCGGCCGCGGCGCCGACGGCCTCGCCGCCCTCCGACAGGATCTCGACCCGGGCGAAGGCCTGGGGGGCCGCCTCGACGCGCGCGACGCCGAAGCGGAAGGGATGCGTGAACCGCATCCCGCGCTCGAACAGCGCGACCGCACCGAGCCGGATGGCGAGCCCGGGCATCGGCTCAGTCCAGTCCGCCCTGGGCGTAGAAGTGGCTTCGCACCCGCCGGGCGAGGTCCGCGAAGACCGGGTTGCCGAGCATCTCGATGGTGCGCGGGCGCGGCAGATCGATGTCGTAGATCGCCGCGACCGTGCCGGGGCGCTCGGACATCACCACGACCCGGTCGGCGAGGAAGATCGCCTCGGGGATCGAGTGGGTGATGAGCAGCACCGTCTTGCCGGTCTCGCCGTGGATGCGCTGCAATTCGAGGTTCATGCGCTCTCGCGTCATCGCGTCGAGGGCGCCGAAGGGCTCGTCCATCAGCACGATCTTCGGGTCGTGGACCAGGGCGCGGCAGATCGAGGTGCGCTGCTGCATGCCCCCGGAGAGCTGCCAGGGATACTTTTGCTCGAAATCCGAGAGGCCCGCGGTCTTGAGCAGCGCCCGGGCGCGGGCGAGGTGCGTCCCGCGGTCGAGGCCGCGCACCTCGACCGGCATCATCACGTTGCGCAGGACCGTTCGCCAGGCGAGCAGCACCGGGTTCTGGAACACGATGCCGACGTCGTCCGGCGGCTCAGTGACCGGCCGGCCGGCGATGCGGACCTCGCCGGCGCTCGGCGGGATCAGCCCGCCGACGAGCTTGAGCAGCGTCGACTTCCCGCAGCCCGACGGGCCGACCACCGCCACGAACTCGCCCGCGGCGAGATCGAGGTCGATCGGGCGCAGGGACGGCACGTCGCCGTCCCGGGTCCGGTAGGTCTTGGCGAGGCCGCGGATCTCGATCAGGGGCCTGGACGATGCGGAGGCCGAGGCCGGCGCGCCGTCGCCGACGACCCGCAGGGCGGCAGAGGTCATCGCTGCTCCTCCCGTCGCCGTCAGTTCGTCGCGCCCGAGGGCAGGTAGTCCCGGGTGTAGAACCGCTTGGGATCGTCCTTGGCGCTCGCCGCCACGCCGCCGTAGCCCACGAGCACGTCGAGCGTGTCGGCCATGTTGGCATCGGTCACCTGGAACGGGCGCCCGTCCTTGGTGGCCGCGGTGCGGTAGAGCGGGATGGTGAGCTGGAAGCCTTCGAGCAGGGTCTCGGGCTTGCCGGCCTTGGGCAGGGCCGCGAGCACGGCCTCGACCGCCTCCTTGGGTGCCCGCTCCGCCGCCTCGACCGCCTTGGTCGAGGCGGTCATGAACCGGCGCACGAGGTCCGGATTCTCCTTCGCCCACTCGCGGTTGGTGACGATGCCGGACGAGACGAGGTTGACGCCGTAATCGGAGAACATGATCGGCACCGTGGACTTGCCGGTGGCGTCCTTGATCTTCATCGACTGGTCCATGGCGTAGCCGAGCAGGACGTCGGCCTGGCCGTTGATGACCGCGTTGAGCTTGGTCTGTCCGTCGCCGGTGAGGATCCGCATCTCGCTCTCCTTCAACCCGGCCTTCTTGAGGAAGAGCGGCCAGATCTGGGACATCGAGTCGCCCGGCGTCGTCGCGACCGTCTTGCCCTTCAGGTCCTCGGCCTTGCGGATGTTCTTCTCCGCGAATCCCATCACGGCCATCGGGTTGCGCTGCAGGAGCACGCCCGTCGCGATCACCGGCGCGCCCTTGGCAGCCGCCTTGATCATCGTCGGCACGTCGACGTAGCCGAACGGCACCGTCTTGGCGGCGACCGCCTGGGTGGTGATCGCGGACCCCCGGCCCTCCTGGATCTCGAGGTCGATCCCCTCGGCCGCGTAGATCCCCTTGGCCTTGCCGTAGAAGAACGGCGCGTGCTCGCCGTAGACGTACCAGTTGAGCATCAGCACGACCTTGTCGGCGGCAGCCGCCGGGCCGGCGGAGGCCAGCGCGGCGCCGAGCGCGAGGCTCAGAGCGGCGCGACGGCTCAGGGCAGCAGGACGCGTCTTGGGCATTCTCGGGTCCTCCCTCGGTTGTCCGGCATTCCTCGGATGTCCGGTCCTGACGGCTCGGCCCGCGCCGGTCAGACGGTGACGTGCTCCGTCCGCTGGCTGGCGTGCCAGGGCACCATCACGCGCTCGACGAGATCGACGATCCAGAACAGCACCACGCCGATCAGCGCGAGGATGAGCAGGGCTGCGAACATCGTCGGCAGTTCGAAGTTGCCGATCGAGCGCTGGAGCACGAAGCCGATCCCCGAATTGGCGCCCACGAACTCGCCCACCACCGCCCCGACCACCGCGAGGGTGACCGAGACCTTGAGCCCGGCGAAGATCGAGGGCAGCGCGTGCGGCAGGCTCACCATGCGGAAGGTTTGCAGCCAGGAGGCCTTCATCGATCGCGCGAGATCCCGCATCTCCGGATCGAGGGACTTGAAGCCCTGCACGCCGGCGACGACGACGGGAAAGAAGCCGAGCAGGAAGGCCGAGATGACCTTCGGCGCCATGCCGAAGCCGAACCAGACCACGAAGAGCGGCGCCACCGCGACCTTCGGGATCGACTGCGAGAACACGAGCAGCGGGTAGACGTAGGCCTCGACGCGCTTCGAGCCGGCGATCAGCATCGCCACCGGGATGCCGAACAGCGCCGAGAGCAGGAAGCCCGACACCGTCGCGATGGTGGTCGGCACCGCCTGCGCGGCGAGTTCCGCCCCGTCGGTGCGGAAGGCCATCACCACGTCCCAGGGCTTGGGCACGAGGTAGGGCGGAATCCGCAGCACCCGGACGGTCAGGTCCCAGGCGATCAGCAGGCCGACGAGGAGCACCGCCGGGCGCAGCCAAGCCGGGTCCCAGCGGCGCGGAGTGCGGGCGTGAAGCGCCGTGCCTGCGGCCATGGACGATCCTCCCCGAGCCCCGCGCTGTCCTGCGCGTTAGTAACTCACCGGTGAATTACTAACGAGAACGCGGGCGGTGTCAATCGCGCCCGTGCCGGCGCTCCGGCGCGGTGCTGGCCGGGCGGCGTACCCGACGCGGTGACCGTCGGTCCGCACTCGAAGGGCGAGATCGCGCCGGCCGAACGCGACCGTCTGCGGGAGGCGGGCGTGCGCTTCGGCGTGGTGCTCGCGGACGCGGGCTGCCGGCAGCCGCCTTGCCGCCACAGCCTCGACGCGCGTGGCCTGCGATGGGCCGTGGGCATGGCCAGGAACCAGAAGGGTCTACGGCGCCCGCCTGCGGTTCGTCGCGGAGCTTGGCAGGGGCTTCGGGCTCGCGGTGCCGCCAGACCGTGACGGGACGATCATTTCGGCAACCTCAGGACACGCCTTCCATCGCCGTCAGGCGAACCGCTTCGCTCCGAACACGCAGGCGACGACGATCACCGTCGAGACGACCATGGTCCAGGCGATGGGCTCGTGGAGGAGGGCCGCCGCGAGGAGAAAGCCGAAGAAGGGCTGGAGAAGTTGGAGCTGCCCGACCCCCGCGATGCCGCCGAGGGCCAGTCCGCGATACCAGAAGATGAACCCGACCATCATGCTGAAGACCGACACGTAGGCCAAGCCGAGCCAGGCCGGAACGCCGACGGTGGTCCACGTCTGCGGCAGGGTCAGGAGTGCGATGACCGTCATGATCGGCAGGGAGAGAAGCAGCGCCCAGGAAATGACCTGCCAGCCCCCGAGGCGGCGGGACAGCGTCGCGCCCTCCGCGTAGCCCAAGCCGCAGACCAGGATGGCGGCGATCATCAGCAGGTCACCGGTCAACGTTCCACCGCCGCTGCCGTAAAGGGCGAAGCCCGCGACGGTCGCGGCGCCGATGACCGAGAACACCCAGAACGCGGCCCTCGGGCGCTCGCCCCCGCGCAGGACGCCGAAGGTCGCGGTCGCGAGCGGCAGCATCCCGATGAAGACGATGGAGTGCGCCGCCGTGATGTGCTGGAGGGCGAGCGCCGTCAGGAGCGGGAAGCCGACGACGACCCCGATGGCGACGAGCGCCAACGGGAAGAGGTCCCTGCGTTCGGGCCTTCTCTGGCGGAGGACCGAGAGGACGACAGCGCCGAGAAGCGCGGCGATCACCGCGCGTGCCGACGTCAGGAACGTCGGGGACAGATCCGCGACTGCGACCCGGGTCGCGGGGAGCGACCCGCTGAAGATGATGACCCCGAGGAGGCCGCTGCCCCATCCCGCCGTTGCCCGTTCCACATTCCCCTCCCGATGCCGGTTCGTGCGGTCCGATAGGCCTCGGGGGCTGGCCGGGACAGCGACGGTCACGTACGATAACGCCGAACTGTATGGTCGGACGGAGCAGAACGCTTGGAGAGGCGCCGGGGCGATCGTCCGGAAGGATGCACGCGCACGGGCGCCGTGATGGACGCGATCCGACGCAAGGTGTCGACACGATCCCTCGCGCCTGGCGAGAAGCTGCCCTCGATCCGGGGTTTCGCCAAGTCGATGCAGGTTTCGCCGTCCACGGTCGTGGAGGCGTACGACAGGCTTGCGGCCGAGGGGCTGATCCGGCCGCGCCCCGGTTCCGGCTTCTATGTCACGGGGAGCTTGCCGCTCACCCTGGCCGAGGTCGAGCCCCGGTCGGATCGGGCGGTCGATCCGTTCTGGGTCTCGCGCCAATCGCTGGACGGCGGTCCCGACATGCTCCGTCCGGGATGCGGCTGGCTTCCGGCGGACTGGATGCCGAACGCGGCGATCCGGCGGGCGGTGCGGAGCCTGGCGAAGGCCGAGGATGCGGTGCTGTCCGATTACGGCGCGACGCGGGGTTCGCTGGCCTTGCGCGGCCTCCTTGCGCGCCAGTTCGTGCTCGAGGGGCTCAAGACCGGACCGGAGCAGATCCTCCTGACCGCATCGGGCACGCAGGCGATCGATCTCGTCTGCCGCTTCCTCCTCCAGCCCGGCGACACCGTCGTCCTCGACGATCCTTGCTACTTCAACTTCCAGGCCCTGCTTCGCGCCCACCGCGTGAAGGTCGTCGGCGTCCCCATGACCCCGACCGGGCCGGACACGACGTCGTTCGCCGAAGTCCTGGAGACGCATCGGCCGAGGCTCTACGTCACCAACTCGGCCATCCACAATCCGACGGGGGCGTCGCTGTCGCCCCAGGCGGCGCACCGCATCCTGACCTTGGCGGCGGCGCATGACGTCACGGTCGTCGAGGACGACATCTTCGCGGACTTCGAACCCGAGCCCTCGGCGCGTCTCGCCGTCCTCGACGGTCTCGCCTGGGTCATCCGGATCGGCAGCTTCTCCAAGACGCTGTCGGCCTCGATCCGCTGCGGCTACATCGCGGCGCGCGGGGACTGGATCGAGGGCCTGATCGACCTCCAGGTCGCAACCAACTTCGGCGGTCCGAGCCCGATCGCAACGACGGTTGTCCACGATGTCCTCGCCGACGGCAGCTACCGCAAGCACCTCGCGAGCTTGCGATCCCGGCTCGCCAAGCGAAGGCGCGAGATGGCGAGCACCTTGGAAGCCCTGGGCATCCGTCCTTGGCTCGAACCGCGTGGCGGCTTCTACCTTTGGTGCCGCCTCCCTCGGGGGCACGACGCCGCGACCATCGCGCGTCTTGCCCTGGCCGACAGGATCGTCCTGGCACCCGGGAACGTGTTCAGCATCGCGCAGACCGCGACGGAGTGGATGCGCTTCAACGTGGCTCAGATGGCGGATCCGAAAGTGCCTGCCTTCTTGCGGAAGGCTCTCGTCTCCCAGCGGGGCTGAGCGGCCGCGTCTGCTCATGCCTTCGTCGTGCTGAAGGCAGATGGTTTGAAATTCACCCGGTCGCGCTGATCGCCGCCGAGGAAGCGGACGCCCGAAGGCGGCCAGACGGGTTTCGACCCCGTGCAGGATCTCGCGCGTGCGGGCTTCCTCTCCGCCGTTCGCGCTCGTCCGCTCGGGCGCGGGCTGGCCGGCGTCGGGGTGGGATCGTTCGGGTCGGCGTAGACGTAGGCGGTCCAGACCGGCGCGCCCTGGAGGTAGGGAACGTCCTGGACCGGCGCGGTCGTGAAGAGCAGTTTGGCGGCGACCGTGCCCTCCGGCATGAGGCCGACCGCGGGATCGGGCTGGCCGTGGGTGGCCCACACACGCCCGATCGTCGCCCCGCTCAGCGCATTGTAGAAGCCGACCGCATCGTTGTTCCACGGCCGGGCATGGACCGCCAGCGCGCGCCATCCAGAACAAGGCTTCGACAAAGAGGCGATTGTTCTCAGCCGATCGCCCAGGATCGCCGGTTTTGCCAGGAAGATGAGGGGCGACCCGTTCCCATCGCTTATCGCTCAGCGTCGGACGATCCATCGTGACCTCCATCTCGGGAGATTTGACGATCCGGCCTCGCGTCAAGCTGGCGTATGTCCCCAGACCTTAGAACAGCTCGATCGACGGCGCAGCTTCGGACGCGTGTTCCGCGCCAACGACCTTCGCGTCGTTGGCGCGCTGAATCTGCGTGACGTAGCGGACGCGCACCTTGTCGAGAAGCCGCTCGCTATCGATGGCCTGATCGGAACGGGGGTCGTCCAGGGCATCGCCGATATGCTGCAGGTGCCCTTCCAGCAACCTGACGCCTTCGCTCACCCCCTCGATCTGCTGTCGAACGACGTCCTGGAACTGGATCTGGCCGAACAGCGCCAGGACTTGCCGGCCGACGGCGGCGGTCTGGGCCTCGATCTCGGCGAGGTCGGACCTGGCCACGTCGATGATCGCCCGGGTGCTCGTGGCGCCGATGCCGTCGAGCTCGGCGATCAGCGCCTCGATCCGCGCCTGCTCGACCTCGCCGCTCTCCCGGGTGCCGGCGGAGGCCAGCGCGCTGTCGACGGTCTGCTGCACGGTCGAGATCCGGCAGCGCGCCTCGGTCACGGCGTCCTGGGAATCACGGGCGAGCGCCTGCAGCTCGCGTGCGATGACCTGGAAGCCGCGGCCATGCTCGCCGGCGCGCGTCGCCTCGATGTTCGCGTTGAGCGCCAGCATGCGGATGCTCGAACAGATCTTGTTGAGGCTGGACGTCAGCGCGTCGAGACCGTGCATGTACTGGCTGACATGATCGATCGTGGCCCTCGCGGACCGACTGACCGCGAGCCGGTCCGCCAGATACGCGCCGAGCGTGCCGGTGAGCTTGTGCAGGGCCGCGTCGCCCTGCTCGGCGACGGACACCAGGCGGGTGTTCGTTTGGCCGATGCACGTCGCGCTGCGTGCCTGCGCATCGCCGAGGGCGGTCAGGGCGACGATGATCCGGGCCGCGGCCGCCTCCGTCTGCGCGACGACGCTGCGGAGCTGCTCGTCCGTGACGGCAAAGAACGGCCCGAGCGCGGCGAGCGTCCGGACCGCGCCGACCTCGCGATCCGCCGGTCCGGTCGCGGCGAGGGCGGAGGCGGGCGGATCGGGCACCGTGGCCGGGCGATCGGGCGGATCCGTCGCGGGCGGGCCGGCCCCGCGGACCCGCTGCACGAGCCGCGCCGCGAGACCGCCGCAGCCGCCACAGACCGCCGCCTGAACGAGGGTCCAGGGCTGCGCGATGCCGAACCCCAGCAGCGGCAGGCCGACCGCCGTCCCGGCCGCGACACCGACGGCGAGCGCCTTCAGGTCCGCGCGCGCGAAGCGGCGGGCAGAGGCGCAGGTCGCAAGGGTGGGCATCGGCAGGCCTGATCCGGTCGGTTGGCGAGGCGGGTGCGGACGATTCAGGCCACCGCGCGGGGGCGCACGCCGGGCGCGACCTGCTTGATGACCTGCACCAGCTTGGCGGCCTCGACGGGCTTCACGAGCCAGCCGGTCGCGCCGGCCTTGCGGGCCTCGTCGCGCTTCTCCGGCTGCGACTCGGTCGTGAGGACCAGCATCGGCGTGAAGCGCGTCTGCGCGAGCTTGCGCAGCTCTTGGATGAGCTCGACGCCGGTGATCCCCGGCATGTTGTAATCGGTGATGACGAGGCCCGGAGCCAGACCGCCTCTCACTTTCGCGAGCGCGGCCGCGCCGTTCGCGGCCTGCTCGGTCACGTAGCCGGACTGCACCAGGATGCCGCACATGCTCGCAAGGATGGTAGGCGAGTCGTCAACCAACAGAATTGTTTCCATCTTGCCAATCCCCTGATCCGCGCCAAAGCAAAATTAATCTTTGGAACGTGCGCATCTAATTGAGTACAACTTCAAGCATGCGATCACATAGAAACTCGAAATCTTCAACGGAGCGTGAACGCGACTTGAAATAGCGGACCGGACGCCCGCACCCGAAGGCCTCGGCCAGGGCGATGTCGGGCCGGATGCCGGGAAGCAGCCGCTGCCGGCCGAAGCGCGCGGCGAGTTGTTCGAGGGCCTCGCGCTGCATCGTCATCCGGAGATCGACTTGGACGGGCAGCAGGCTCATCCCGGCGAGATGCGGGTTCAGATCCGCCGCGACCCGGAAGAAGGAGCGAGCGAACTGGCCGACGCCATCCAACGCCAGATGATGCAGCAGGGTCGGCACGATCACGTGGTGGGCCGCCGCCAGCGCGCTCACCAGAAGCGCGTCGGCCGTCGGAGCCGTATCGATCACCACGGCATCGTAGGCGGCCTGCAGCGGATCGAGCGCGCGGGCCAGGTCCAGGGGCTCCACGCGCTCCGCGACGCCCGCGAAGGTCCGGTCGGCCGGCAGCACGTCGACCTGCGCGTAGGCGCTCGTCCGGATGCCCTCGGCCAGATCCTGCCCGCCTCCGCGGAAGAGGTCGTGCACCGTCACGGCGCCCGGCGCCGCGCGCACGCCGAAGCCGAGGCCCGCATGGCCCTGCGTATCGAGGTCCACGAGCAGCACCCGGCGGCCGCGCGCGCCCAGGGCCGCGGAGAGGTTCACCGCCGTCGTCGTCTTGGCGGTGCCGCCCTTGCGATTCGAGACCGCGATGACGCGCGCGCTCACCCGTGCCCCTCCCTGTCCAGACCCGCCAGGCAGGCCGCCGCCACGGGGTCGCGCGGCGCTCCCGACAGAACGGGGCGGCAGGCCATCAGGACTTGCAGGATCGCCGTATGCGCCCGCTCCAGGCCGGCGATGTCGACCACCGGGTCGGCCGTGTCGCGCAGGGCCGCGAGGAGCGGCTCGGCCTCCTCGATCGTGCAGAGGCCGCTGAGCGCGATGCGGTCGGATGAGAGATCGAGGGGCATCAGACCAGATCCGGCAGGTTGAGGACGAGAAGCACGCGGCCGTCGCCGAGCAGCGCCGTGCCCGAGAAGCCCGAGAGACCCGAGAGCAGGCCGTCGAGGGGCCGCACGATCACTTCCATGCGCTCACGGAAGCCGTCCACGACGATGCCCACCCGCTCGCGCCCGATCCGCACCACCATCACGGCCTCCTCCTCGGGCGCCTCGGCCGCCTGCGCCGGCAGGCCCAGGCTCTCGGCGAGCCGCACCAGCGGGATCACGGCGTCGCGCAGCACGAAGGTCTCGCGCCGCTTGATCCGGTGCATCTGCCCGCGCGGCACCTTCACGGCCTCGGCGACCGCCTCCATGGCCACGCCGTATTGCTGGCCGCGGACCTCCACGGTCACGATCCGGGTCACCGCCATGGTGAGCGGCAGTTGCACCGTCACGCAGGTCCCCTCGCCGACCCGGCTCGTCAGCCAGACGTCGCCGCCGGCCTTGCGCACGGCCGACCGGACCACGTCCATCCCGACGCCGCGGCCGGACAGGTCGGAGACCTGCTCCTTCGTCGAGAAGCCGGCCGCGAAAACGAGGTTGACGATCTCCTCGGGCGTCATCTGCGCCGCCTGGTCCGGCGTGATCAGGCCTCCATGCAGCGCCTTGGCGCGCACCGCCGCCGTGTCGATCCCGCGCCCGTCATCAGCGACCTCGATGACGTTGTCGTTCTCCTGCCGAGCCGAGAGCCGCAGGGTGCCGTGCGGCGCCTTGCCGGCCCGCCGGCGGTCGGCGGGGGTCTCGATGCCGTGATCGAGGGCGTTGCGGACCATGTGGATGAGCGGGTCGGAGAGGCTCTCCAGAACGTTCTTGTCGGCCTCGGTGTCCTCGCCCTGGATGACGAGCGCGACCTCCTTGCCGAGCTTGCGCGAGATGTCGCGGGTCAGGCGCGGAAAGCGCTGGAAGACCTGGCTCACCGGCATCATGCGGATCGCCATGACGCCGACCTGCAGGCTCTGCGCGATGCGGTCGATGACGGCGTACTGCTCCTTGATCTCGCGCCCGAGCTGGCGCGAGCCGCTGACCTGCTCGGCCCGGCCCGCCAGGTAGGCGAGCCCGTTCTTGGCCACGGTCAGCTCGGCCACGAAGCTCATCAGGGCGTCCACCTTGCCCTGCTCGACCCGGAGCATCCGGACCGGACCCTTGCCCTCAGCTTCGGCCGGGCGCGCGTCCGCGGGCCTCGGGCTCTGCACCTCGGCGACCGGCGCGGCGGCTTCCTGCGGCGGCGGCCGGGACACGACCGGTGCGGGCAGGTGCTGCGCGAGGGGCTCCCGTCGCGCCTCCGGGTGTTCCGGGGCGGACAGGGCGAGCGCCTCCGGCGCAGGGGGCGCGGGTGCCCGGTCGCGATCGGCCCTGTCGGGCACGGTGGGCGTCGTCGCCGGGGACCGGGCGGTCCCGTCCAAGCCCTTCAGGGCGTCGGCCAGGGCGGCGGCATCGCCGTCGCGCTCGGCGCGCACAAGGGCGTCGCGCAGGCTTCCGGCCTGGGGCTCGGCGAGGCGGGACAGGCAGCGTCGCAGGACGGTCAGGGTCGAGTCGAGGCGGCTCTCGGACGGTGCGCCCTCCGTCCGCGTCGCTGACATCCGGCCGAGGATCCCGGCCTGCACCGCGATGATCTCGCCGGCAACCTCCCGGAGGCGGTCCGCCGACAAAGCGGCCTCCGCCGGGTCGGCGGAGGCCATCGGGAAGGGAATGACCGAGGCGGCGGGCGGAGCAGGCCGCGGCGCCGCGGTCGACACGGCGCAGACGAGGGCGGCAAGACGCTCGGCCTGCGCGTCGGGTGCGACCGCGGCGATCCAGCGGAGGGCGGAGGCCTGCCGGCTCTCCGGGCCGACGATCCGCAGCAGGGCCTCGGCGGCGGCGGCCAGCCCGGCCCGGTCGCCGGCCGCGAGCCGCGCCGCAGCCCGCTCCGCGAAATCGTCGAAGACCTCGGCCGGCTCGTCGCGCCCCGCGGGCACGATCAGGTCCGCGGGGCGGATCGGCGTGACGGCGGCTTGGTCGGCGACGTAGCGCAGGTGGTCGGCCACCTCCTCGGCCGAGGCTGCGCAGAGCACGTCGAAGCGCAGGGCGCTGACGAAGGGATCGAGCGTCTCGGGTGCCGGCCACGGCGCGCGCGCGACGGCGCGCAGGCAGAGCAGGCCGGGCGCGCCCTGCACCAGATGGGCGGGATCGTCGCCCCGGAAGAAGCAGGCCTCGTCGGGCTCGTAGCGCCAAGCCGCGAGCGGGCCCGAAGCGGCGGCCCGGTAGGCCGCGATCCGGTCGGCCTCGTCGAGACCGGCGATCCAGGCGGGGGCGGCCTGCGGCCCCTGCGCGACGCCGGCCGAGGCGGCCGGGGCGGCGAGCCAGCGGCGCAGGGCCGCCACGCGCTCGCTCATCACGGATTCGGCGTCGGAGGGCAGCACCTCGCGGCTCTCGAGCGCGTCGATCCAGTGGCCGACGAGGTCGAGGCTGTCGAGAAGCCCGTCGACGATCTCGGGCTCGAGGGCGAGTTCGCCCGCCCGCATCTCGACGAGAAGGTCCTCGGCGGCGTGGACGAGGTCGGTCAGCGGGGCGATGTCGAACAGGCCCGACGTGCCCTTCAGGGTATGGACCGCCCGGAAGATATCGTTGAGCGCGTCGGGGCTGTGCGACTTTTCGAGGGCGAGCATGCCGCTGCCGGCGAGTTCCAGGAGCTCCCGCGCCTCCGGGATGAACTGGGCGAGCAGGGCGTTGGTCACGGGGCGACTCCGGCCATCACGGTTGCGACCTCCGCCAGTGCCTGGGGGCGGACGGGCTTGACGAGGTAGAGATTGGCCCCGGCGGCGTAGGCGCGGGCACGGTCCTGCGGACCGCTCTCGGTCGAGATCATCACCGCCGGCACGGCGCGCAGTTCCGGCAGGGCACGGCCCTGCCGCAGGAAGGCGTAGCCGTCCATCTTGGGCATGTTGACGTCGACCACGACGAGGTCGAAGGCCTGCTCCATGGCCTTCTCCAGGCCCTCGAAGCCGTTCACGGCCTCCTCGACCGTGAAGCCGGCCTCCTCGAGGATGTCGCGGTAGTACATGCGCACGGTCGTGGCGTCGTCCACGACGAGGATTCGAGCCATCTCACGCCTCGGCACTCAGGGGTTTCTGGTAGACGATCGCCTCGGCGAACTTGCGGATGGCGAACAGCGAGGAGATCCGGCTCATCGATTCCGAGTGGCCGAGACAGACGAAGCCGCCGGGGTCGAGCGCCTCGTAGATCGTCTGCGCGGCATCGCGACGCGATGCGTCGTCGAAGTAGATCAGCAGGTTCCGGCAGAAGACGACGTCGAAGTTGCGGAACTGCCGGGTCGAGAGCGGGTCCGACAGGTTGACGCGCGTGAAGGCGATCGAGTCGCGGATGTCCGCAATCACCTCGTAGGCGCCGCGCACCCGGCGGGTGAACCGCTCGAGGGTCGGCTTCGGCACGTGCTGGACGGAGCGGTCGCCGTAGAGCCCGCGCTTGGCCTGATCGAGCACGCTGGTGTCGATGTCGGAGGCGACGATCTCCACGTCGAACCGGTCCACGTCCGCCCAGTTGTCGAGCAGCTGGAACGCGATCGAGTAGGGTTCCTCCCCGGTCGAGCAGGGGATCGACCAGATCCGGACCGGCTCCCCGGGGCGCTTCCGGCGCGCGATCTCGGGCAGGATCCCGTTGACGAGGCAGCGGAACTGGTACTCCTCCCGGTAGAAGTAGGTCTCGTTGACGGTCATCAGGTTGACGAGCGTCTGGAACTCGGCGCCTCTCGCCTCGAAGCGCAGGATGTTGAAGTAGTCGCGGAAGGCCGTCTGGCCGGTGACGACCATGCGCTCCTGCAGACGCTTGTCCACGAAGTAGCGCTTGTTGTCGGCGAACATGATCCCGGTCTTGCGGTAGAAGAAGTCGCGGAAGCGCGCGAAGTCGCTCTCCGTGACGGTGGGCTCGCGTGCGGCCGGGAGGGCACCCAACAAGGTCATCTCTCAGGCGATGCGACGCTTGGCGGCTCTCGCCGCGAAGCGCAGGAAGGGCTCGTCGGGGAAGCGCGCGACCGCGGCGTCGATCGCGGGGATCGTCTCGGGCGTGCCGATCTCGGCCAGCACGTCGAGGGCGGCGGCGCAGACATTGACGTGGTCGTCCTCGGCGAGCGCCCGGAGCGCCAGAGCGGCGGCCTCCGGGTGGCGCAGCGAGACCAGCACGTTGACGGTGAAGATGCGGCGGTCGCTCTCGGGATCCGAGAGGGCTCGGGTCAGCGCCTCCAGCACCTCGGCGTCCATCACCTGCAGGGTCTCGATCGCGGCGTTGCGGAGCCAGACGTCCTCGCTGCCGAGGAGGCCGATCAGGTGATCGACGGCCTCCGGCGTGCCGATCCGGCCGAGGGCGGCGAGGATCGCCTCGCGCACGCTGTCGTCCGCCTCGACGCTGAGGCGACCGGCGAGGTCGCGGGAGGCGGCACGGTCTCCGGCGAGCGCGCGGGCGGCCGCGCGCCGTTCGGCCGCCGAGCCCGCCCGAAGGGCCTCGCGCGGATCGGCCGGTTCGACCTCCTGGGCCGCGGCGACGGGTTTTCTACGGACGAGAGCCATCGGAACCTCGGGAGAGCCAGCTGATGAGCTGATTGGGGATCGATCGGGCCGGGAGCGTCACGGTCGCGCCGCCTTGCTTGATCAGCTCGGCCGGCATGCCGAACACGACGGCGCTCTCCTCGGATTCCGCGATGGTGCGGCCGCCGCTCCGGCGCAGCTCAGCCATCGCGGCGGCCCCGTCGTCGCCCATGCCGGTGAGCTGCACGGCGACCAGGGAATCGCCCGGCAGGTGCCCGCTGGCCGAGCGGACGAGGCGGTCGACGCTGGGGTGCCAACGCAGGCTCGTGTCGCTCGGGATCGTGTTGACGAGGAGGCGCCCGAGCCGGCGCTCGATCACCACGTCGGCGTCGCCGCGGCCGATATAGACCCGGCCCGGGGTGAGCGGCGTCGGCCCGACCACCTCGGAGACGTCGAGCGCGCAGACCTTGTCGAGGCGCTGGGCGAAGGCGCCCGTGAAGGCGCGCGGCATGTGCTGGGCGATCACGATCGGCCAGGGCAGATCCGCTGGCAGGTCCGGCAGGATCTCCTCCAGGGTCCGCGGGCCGCCGGTGGAGACGCCGATCAGGACGAGCCCGTCCGACCAGCCGACGCGCGGCGCGGCGCGGCGCGGCGCGGGCACCGCCGCGCGCCCGGACCGGCGCACGCGGTCGAGGAGGCCGTGGGCGCGGCGGGGCTTGGCGCGCACGGCCACCCGCACCTTGTCGATCATCTCCCGGCGGATGCCGTCGATGTTGAGCGAGACGGTGCCGCCGGGCTTCTCGACGTAGTCGACCGCCCCGAGCTGCATCGCCTCGAGGGTCACGGCGGCGCCCTCGCTGGTGAGCGAGGAGACCATGACCACCGGCCGAGGGGCGCTGGCCATGATCTCGCCGAGGCAGGTCAGCCCGTCCATCTCCGGCATGTTGACGTCGAGCGTCACCACGTCGGGCTCGAACGCGTCGATCTGTTCGAGCGCGTCGCGGCCGTTGCGGGCGGTGCGGACCTCGAAGGAGCCGGTCTCCTCGAACAGGGTGCGCAGGTGTTTGCGCATGAGCGCGGAATCATCGACGATCAGGAGCTTGGGCATCGGATCAGCGGGAGATCAGCGGAGTCCCGGCCGCGGCGTGCGGCGACGGCGGTCGTGTTGCGGCGGCTCGGTCAGGCGGCGCGGCGCAGGTCGGCGACCTCCTCGCGGGCGAGGAGGCGGTCGACGTTCAGCATCAGGATGATGCGCTTGGCCTCGGCCAGGTTGGCGATGCGGTCGACCGCGCCGCCGTCCTGGCCGAGATCGGGCGCCGGGCCGATCGCGGAGCGCGGGATCTTCAGCACCTCGGAGACCGAGTCGACGATGAAGCCGGTGCGCACGCCCTCGATCAGGAAGACCATGATGCGCTGGCGGTCGTTGCGCTCGGCATCGGGGAGTCGGAAGCGGCGGCGCTGATCGACCACCGGCAGCACCGCCCCGCGCAGGTTGACCACGCCCTCGATGAAGGCGGGCGTGCGGGGCACGCGGGTGAGTTGCTCGGGCACCCGCACGATCTCGTGGACCGCGTCGATCGGCACCCCGTACTCCTCGCCCGCGAGGCGGAAGATGGGCTCGAACCGCCACCGGAGGTCGGTGGATCGTCGGAGCGGCCGGTCTCGCCGGGCCGATTGCCCAGGGGCGACTTGCCGTCGGGACTTGCCATCGGCCTGCGGTCGCCTGCGCGCTCGGGGACCGGCGGGGGCGTCCGTCAGGCGATGGTGTCCACGATGCCGCCATCGACGCGAAGCGCCGCACCGGTGGTGGCCGATGCCTGGCTGGAGCTGACATAGAGGATCATGTGGGCGACCTCCTCGACGGTGGAGGGGCGCCGCAGGATCGAGGACGAGCGGTGGGCGGCGATGAAATCCGTCGCGACCGCCTCGATGCTGCCGCCGGTGCGCTCGGCATCGGCCTTCAGCATCTCGATCACCCCTTCGGAGAGGGTCGGGCCCGGCAGCACCGCATTGACGGTCACGCCTGTCCCGGCCAAGCGCTTGGCGAGGCCGCGCGAGATCGACAGCTGCGCCGTCTTGGTGAAGCCGTAATGGATCATGTCGGCCGGGATGTTGAGGGCCGATTCAGAAGAAACGAACACGACGCGACCCCAGCCGCGCTCCACCATGCCCGGCACGTAGGCCCTGGCCGCGCGGACACCGGACATGACGTTCGCCTGGAAGTACTTTTCCCAGGTTTCGTCGGTCGTCTCGAAGAAGTCCTGCGGCCCGTAGATCCCGATGTTGTTGACGACGATGTCGAAGGCGGGCTGTTCGTCGAGCAGCCGGGCGCAGGCTGAGGCGGTCCCGAGATCGCCGGCGAAGCCTTCGACAGGGGATCCGGCCTCCTTCAAGCGCGCGATCGCCGCGTCGACGCTGGCTTGGCTGCGGCCGTTGACCACGACCCTTGCCCCGGCCGCTGCGAATTCCTTCGCGGCGGCGAAGCCGATGCCGCTGGTGGAGCCGGTGACGAGCACGCTTCGCCCGCTGAACTCGATCTGCATGGTCGGACCTCGATGAGACGGCCCGACTATGGAGGAGGGGGGCAGCGCCGATAATTCGGCTCGGATCGCGATCACTCTTCGAGATGTTCGAACGATCGCGGGCGCGGATCGCCGTCAGGAGACACGCGACGGCCCGCCGGTCTGTCTCTCACCCGCCGAGCGGCGCGGATTGTGGCGGCTTCGCCGGTCTCAGCCTGCGGCCCTCGGCAGCGCAAACCTCCGAGAGGTACTCGACGAGGGCCGTGACCCGGCGGCTCGGAGGACCGCCGGCCTGAACGATGTAGAGATCGACCTGCCCGGCCACGTAGTCGTCCAGCACGGTCCGCAGCCGACCGGCTTCGAGATCCTCCCGGATGTCCCAGTGGTTCTTGATGGCGACGCCGCGACCCTCCAGGGCCCAGTCGCGCACGATATCGCCGTCGCTCGCCGCCCGATCGCCCGAGACCTTCACGCTGAAGGTCTTTCCGTTCTTGCGGAACGGCCAGGGCGAGAGCGGAGCCCCCGGCCGCGCGAGGATGATGCAGTTGTGGTCGGCGAGATCGCCAGGGTGCCGCGGTATGCCGGCCCGCTGCCAATAGGCCGGCGACGCGCAAACGAGGCGAGCGCCGCGGATCAGCAGCCTGGCGCGCAGGCCGGAATCCGGGAGTGGGCCGCTGCGCAGCGCGACATCGATCCGCTCCTGCAGCAGATCCACCGTATCGTCGCTCATCAGCAGCGTGATCGACACGCCCGGATGCCTGTCCTGGAAGGCGTCCAGCCAAGGGCGGAGATGATGGCGTCCGAAATCGTTGGTCGCCGTGACGCGGATCGGCCCCGTCAGCGGCCCGTCCTCGCGCAGCCCGCACATCGCCGTATCCCAATCCGAGACGATGCGGCGCGCGTCGGCCAGGAGGGTCTGCCCTTCGTGGGTGAAGGCGAGCCGCCGGGTGGAGCGCGTCATCAGTCGCGTGGCGAATTCCTGCTCGAGCTGGCCGACCGCCAGGGCGACCGTCGAGGTCGCGACGGACCGTCGGCGGGCCACGCCCGAGAAGCTCCCGATCTCGGCGACGTCGATGAGGTAGCGGAGGGCGTCGATGCGATCCATCTGGCGAGACCCTCGAATTCTGACGTGTGCGGCGGCGGCGCGGTCGCGAACGAGCCGGCACCATAGCTGGGGCGGCGGATCAACGCCCGACAGCGGAGCTTCGGAACGCGTCGATCACGGGTCGGATGATGGCCGACGCCTCACCTCGGCTGTCGGGAACGGCACGGGGCGGGTCCGGCTCGCCAGGGCAGGGGGCCATATGCGTGGCGCCGGTCGAGGTCGAGACATCTCGGAGCCGGCTCGCCGCGACCGAGGCCGGGCGGGGCACGGACCGGATCACGCGGGAGCCGTCAGGCCATGTGCGTCCGCACACATCACGTGGCTTGGCGGGGTGCTAGACCGGATAGGCCCCCTCGTGGGCGTTTCCTCCCTCGACTTCGGGCCGCTCGCAAGGGCGGCCTCTTCATGTCTGGGGTTGGTCGCAGCGGCCCGGCAGCAACCCGTTCACAGAGCGCCGGGCCGCTGATCAGGCCCGGTTCGCGGTCGATCCACGGCGATCGCGGCGTCCGGCCAGGGATTCGTGCCGTCGCGCAGCCACCGCACCGTGTCGATCCAGAAGGTGCCGCTGCGGCGCGCATGGAACAGACCGAAATGGCCGACCCCCGTCGCGCCGACGGCAGCGGGCGTCAGTTGAACCTGGATGCGCGGGCTGGCGGTGTAGTAGGCCAGCGCCCGGCGGATGGCCGAGGGTGTGCCGAATTCGTCGTCGGTCGTGCCGACGGCGAGGATCGGCGCGCGTACGGCCGCGAAGCGGGCCAGGATCGTCGCGCGGTCGCGCGGCGGATAGCTCGCCTCCATCCGGGCGCGGCGCAAGCTCCATTCGTACGCCACGCCCGCCGGGAGGTCTTCGAGCCACCCGAGCCGCCGCCCCGGGAAGTAGCCGACGATCGATGTCAGGAGCGGCATGACGAGGTGCCACTTCGCGGTCATGCGCAGCCGGTGGCGTGCGGCGTAGTCCCGCCGATACGCGAACTGCGCGCCGACGGTGAGGACGCGATCCACGTGGCCGGCCGATTCCGCGAAACCGAGAAGGAAGCCGCCGATGCTGTGGCCGACCGTCATGATCGGCCCGGCCCGGCGTCCGTGCACCCACCGGATGACGGCGTCGAGATCACGCTCCCCCCAGTGCCGCCATCGGATGCCGCAGCCCTTCAGGGTGGTGGGACGCGAGGCGCCGACTCCCCGGTAATCGTAGGTCAGGACCAAAAAACCCTGCCCGGCCAGGAACGCCGCGTAGGCGTGATAGTAGCGCGCCAGGACGCCGGTCGCCGGGTTGACGATGACCGTGCCGCGGAGCGGGCCGCACCCCCGATCGGGGCGCCAGAGATGGCCATGCAGCACGTAGCCGTCCTGGCACCGCATGGTCACCGCTTCGGAGAGCACGCCCGCGGCGTTCCGAGGCGCGTGGACGAGGCTCGTCATCAGGCGCGGGCCGCGACGGGCTGGGCGATGCGGCCCGGGCGGTCGTCGATCGGGAAATGGAGCAGCGCCGCGATCAGGCCCGCGATGGCGGTCGCCGCCCAGACCGGCCCGTAGGAGCCGGTCGCGTCCAGCACGACACCGCCGAGCCACGCACCGAGGAACGAGCCGATCTGGTGGCTCAGGAAGACGATGCCGAAGAGCGTGCCGAGATGGCGAACCCCGAAGACCTTCGCCACGAGGCCGCTCGTCAGGGGCACGGTGCCGAGCCATGTCAGACCCATGACGGCGGCGAAGAGGATCACCACCATCTCGGACTTCGGTGCGAGGGCGAACGCGCCGATCGCCACGGCCCGAACCACGTAGAGCCAGCCGAGAACATGCTGCTGTCGGAAGCGCCCGCCGAGCCAGCCGCAGCCCCAGCTGCCGATCATGTTGAACAGACCGATCAGGGCGAGGGCCGTCGCGCCCAGGCCCATGGGCATGTGGCAGAGCGTGAGATAGCCGGGCAGATGGGTGGCGATGAAGGCGAGCTGGAAGCCGCAGCTGAAAAAACCCAGCGTGAGAAGCTGATAGCCGGGGGTCCGCCCGGCCAGCGCCACCACGTCGCGCAGGCTGCCGGGCGTGGACTCGTCCGCGCCCGCCGAGACTGGGCCGCCGCGATCGAGCCGGTATCCGAGCGGCGCGACCGCCAGGATGATGCCGGCGAGCGCGAGGAGGGCCGCGGTCATGCCGGCGAGCGCGGTAATCGATTCGGCGAAGGGCACGAGCAGGACCTGCCCCAGCGAGCCGCCGGCGCTCGCCAGCCCCAGCGCCGAGCTGCGGCTCTCCGGCGAGGCCATCCTGCCGATCGCGGGCAGAACGACGCCGAAGCTCGTGCAGCTGATGCCGATGCCGACCATGAGCCCCATGCCCACCAGGAGCATCGGCCCCGACGGCAGAAGAGCGGCGAGCGCGAGGCCCCCGGCGAAGACCAGGGCGCCGAAGGCGATGACCGGGGCGACCCCGTAGCGGTCCGCCGTCGCTCCCGCGACGGGCTGGGCCAGACCCCAGACGAGGTTGTGCAGCGCGATGGCGAGGGCGGTCGTCGCCACGGGGATGCCGTGCTCGACCGAGAACGGTCCGAGAAAGAGACCGAACGTCTGCCGGATCCCCATCGCGCCGCTCAGGACCAGCGCCGCTGCCGCGACCGCCAGCGTCACGCCGCCCCGCCCTCGCACCACCCGCACATGTGTGATCATCGCCATGAGCCCGCTCCTTCGACGCGAGGCTCGCAGCCGTGTGGCGGAGCGGCAAACGAGAAGCCTTCCGCGGCCGGTGAGCGGTCCTCACGAGGGGAGGCCTCGCGACGGCCCGGCCGGACTCAGCCGCCGACGATGTCCGCGGGTGATGCCGCGTCCGTCGGGCAGGGCGCGAAAGCTTCGGCCTGCGTCAGCACCCAGTCCCTGAAGCGAGCGAGATCCTGCTCCGTGTCGGCACGATCCGAGCTGACGAGCCAGTAGGTTGTCGCCGCCCGGACCGCAGGCCCGACCTCGACGAGCGTGCCGTCGCGACGCTCCCGGTCCATCAACGACGTGCGACCGAGACCGACGCCCAGGCCTGCCGCCGCGGCCTCGAGCGACAGCTGGATCGTGTCGACGTGCAGGGTGCCGATCAGCGGAGCCGCATTCGTTCCCGTGGCGTCGAACCACGCCTGCCAATCCTCGCTGAGGGAGGTGACATGGATGATGGTCGCGCGGGTCAGATCGACCGCGCCGTCGCGATCGACCAGGGTCTCGCGATAGGCCGGGCTGCAGACCGGAACCAGCCGCTCCTCGAAGAGGCGCGTCCAGCGCTCCGTCGAGACCGGGATCCGGCTCATCCGAAGGGCGAAGTCGAAGCCGTCGCCCGGGAAGCCCACTTGGCGGTGCGAGGTGTCGATCGCGATGGCGATCCGCGGGTAGCGCGCACGGAACTCATGCATCCGCGGCAGCAGCCAGCGCGAGGCGAGGGTCGGGGCACAGCTGACGGCGATGGTTCGTCCCGAGTGCGGCGTCGGCAGGCGCCTCGTTCCGACGAGGATGAGCGAGAGGGCTTCCGACACGTAGGTGAGGTAGTCCGCCCCTTCGCGCGTCAGGGAGAGCTTGCCCGGCTCCCGCAGAAAGAGCTTCACGCCCAGCGCCTTCTCCAGAGCGACGATCCCATGGCTGACGGCGCTCGGCGTGACGTTGAGTTCGGCCGCCGCGCGGGCGAAGCTGAGATGCCGGCCGGCCGCATCGAAGAGCCTGAGCGTCGAGAGCGGCGGAGTTCGGATCCGCATGCCTCCTCCGGAGCGGTGGGACCGGAGCGAACCTAGGCGGAGACGACGTGTGGGCGCCATAGGTCGCAGGGGTCCGTCCGTGTGATTCCGGCGACGCCTGCGATGGTCGCGCGCCGGGAGGACAGGCTCGAACCCCCGTGCCGGTGACGGGCAGGGTCTCGCCGAGGCGGCTCGGCTCGATCCCCGTCGGGGTCAGCGCAGCTTTGCGGTGATCCACCCGATGATGGCATCCGCAACCTCCAGGTTGTTGGATTCCAGCATCATCATGTGCCCGTTTCCCCGGATGCCGTGCTCGGCCAGAGCGAGCCGATCCGGCTTCGCACCGGCCTGCTCGAGGAACGCACCGGTGCAGTCATCCATCGTGGCTCGAAACGATGCCTCGCCGGTGACGATCACGGCAGGAACCTTCGCCAGGTTCGGCAGCTTGCGAGCCGGTTCGGCCTGCAGCCAGCACCGGATCTGACCGGGCCGCACCGGCTTCTCCGCCTGGGCGATGGTGAGATCGGTGGGCGAGTTGACCGCCGGTTCGAAATGCAGCGGCACGCGCGTGATGCCGTAAGGCCGGGCCCGGGCGTCGCCGACCTTCTCGTACCACTCCTCGCCGCCTTTGAAGCGGATATCGAAGAACGTCGGCCCATTCGGCTCGACCGCGACGTGCGCCTTCACGAGATCCGGCCGCTGGTCCGACACGGCCCAGCCGAAAACACCGGCTTGCGAGTGGGTGAGGAGGACCGACGGACCGATCTTCTCCAAGAGAGCGGTGAGCGCGGGACCGACGAGGTCCTCGCTCTTCAATGCGCTGGCGATGTAGGGCACTTGGGAGAAGTAGAACTGGTCGAACGCGGCATTGCCCTTCACGCCCGGACCACCCGGCCACTGGGTGTGCAGCTTGGCCTGCGGAAAGAGTTCGAACTTCTCCTGGCCCGTGAAAATGCTCTCCAGATCACCCGTGGCGAGCCGGGCGTAGGGTCCGTAGACCTCGGGATTGTCGCCGGATCGGCCGCGTCCGACCTGATCGACGACATAGACGGCGAAGCCACGCTCGACGAAGCGATCGACCCAGCCCGGCCGTCCATCCGGGGTGCCCAGGAAGTTGATCCCGGTCTGAGCGGTCCCGTGCACCATCACCACGGGATGGCGCTGCGTGACCTGAACCGGGGCGTGATACTGCACGAACATGTGGCCGACGGCGATCTCCTTGCCCCGGACCGTCTCGTAGCGGCCGCCCACGAAGAAGTAGCCCTCGCGCTGGGCCGGCTTGAACGCGGCGGGCGTGCCGGAATCGGCGGCCGCGGCGGGTGACAGGCAAGCCAGCGCAAGGGCGCAGGCCGTGACAGCCCGGAGCATGATGTCCTCCCATGTGGCGTCTCGTGCCAAGTGGCGTCTCGTGCCAAGTGGCGTCTCGTGCCAAGTGGCGTCTCGTGCCAAGTGGCGTCTCGTGCGCCCCTTGAAGCCTACCATGCGGGATGAGGGCGGACGCGTGCATCTTGCGGGCAGGTGGTGAGCGGGCCGGGCAGGGCAGTCCATGAAGGTTCGGATGCTGGAAGGGGCGATCGCTTGCCGCGTGCGGCTGCACTTGGAGACGGCAGAGATGCGCCACGTCCGGACCTTCGATCGGGGCCGCCTCGATGGCCGCGCCTCACCCGGCCGCGGAAAGCTGACACGCGGAGATCAACCCATGGACGATGGGCGCTTCGCCGATACGCCGCCTACGGAGTCAGGATCACCGCACTGGAAACGCTCCTTGAGCCTCGTTCGAAAACACCCACCGCAAAGGGCTCGATCGGAGGTTTCCCTCTTTCCAGAAGCAGCCGAGCTTCCTCGCGGCCTTGCGATGCATGACATTATCCTCCATTTGTCATGCATCCCCGAAGGGCGTGTCGGAGGCGATGGCCATGCGTGAAGGCGAGCCGAAACGTGAGGCACGGCCGGGCTCGCGCGAGATCGTGGCACAACGGGTCGCGGCGACGCTCGACACGGTGGCCGCTGCCGGATTGCTGTCCGGCCGAAAGGGCAAGCGCATCTCGGGGCGGGCGCACGACCAGTTGTTTGCCGCAGCTGCGGAGCGCTCCGGCCTCGACGGCAACGACCTGCTCGAATATGCGCTCGCGAAAGTCGCCTTGGAGGACGACTTCACGGAACGGCTCCTCGCGCTGAAGGGGTCGGTGGCCAAAGACGTCGACCTTGAGTTTTGATCTCGCCGGGGCGCTGCGCCGGCTGAAGCCGGAGAAGCGCGTCGCGCGGCTCGACCGGAGGCACGACGACGAGCTGAGCTTCGTCGGGTCTGCGCCCGCGGCAGGTCCGGCGCTGCTGCTCGACACCTCCGTGTACATCGACGCCCTGCAGGACCGCCTTCCTGCCGTCGTGGAGGGACTGCTGATCTCCCGCGAGGTCAATCACTCGGCGATCGCACTGGCCGAGCTGGCACATCCCCTCGGTCGCCTCGACCCGGCGCATCCGGAAACGGCGGCCGTGTCCGCCGCGATCAGGGCCGCCATCCAGGCCATCCCACCCCATCGCCTGAGCGCACCGAGTGGTCGCGTTCTGGCCGAGGCGGGGATCGTCACGGGCATCCTTGCCCGTCTGCGTGGAACAGCGAAGACCGATCGCCAGCCGCTTCTCAACGACGCCGTGTTGTACCTCCATGCCTTGGACAGAGGCTTCTGTCTCCTGTCGCGCAACATCGTCGACCTCGATCTCGTCGAACAGCTCGTCCCCGGCGGCCGCGTGCTCTTCTATCGCCGGGATCCCTGATCCCATCCGTTCGATGGATCGCCGGTGCTCGAACTCACCGTCGCCTGTCGCCTCCGTGACCGGCGCGGTGAGGGTTTTCGAACGCCCGCGATGACCTTGGCGTTCTGGGTTCTCGGCGGCTTCTTCCAGCGGTGAGATGGGGATGGCACGCCGGTCGGAATGGAACCGCGAACACTGTCGTTGAGATCACGCGATGATGATGGGCCGCTTCAGCGGGTCTCCTTCGCCAGGGCGTCCAGGGCAGGGCCGAGGCCGCGCATCGACAACGGGAGCGCGATCTCCCGGCCGGCGGCGTCCTTGAACCGGATCCGCCCCGGCTCGGCGCTGCCGCGCCAGCGCTTGAGCACGTCCTCGCTCAAAGCCGCATCGGCGAGGCAGCCTCCCTGCTGGCAGCGTCGCCACGCGAGGTCGAAGGGGGCGGCCTCCTTCTCGCCGGCGAGAACCTGGACGGCACTCGGGAACGAGACCGTCACGGGCAGGACGGCCGTGACCCGCAGCGGCGCGGGGCCGATCCGGCCGATGGCGATCTGGGCGATCGGCGCAGGCTGCCCCTGCACGTGCAGGGATTGGGCGACCTCGCACACGCGCTCGGCTTTCTCGCCCTCGCCCGTGCGCTGGCAGCGCAGCAGCCAGTCGCCGAAGCTCGCCGTGGTCAGGCCCGGCTCGGCCGGCACGGGAGCAGGGGAGGGGCTCGTGTCGGGCTTGGCGGCCGGCTTGGCCGCCTGCGCATGCGCCTGCGCGAGGCAGGCCGGGAGCGCCACGGCGGCGGCCAGAACGGCGGCCGAGACGGCTGCCACGACGCGGCCGGCCGGCCCGGGGGCGCACCGGAGGGCACGGGCGAAGCGGGGCATCAGGCGAGCGCTCCGGGAGCTTGGGCGCCATGGGCCGCGGCGGGCGGAGCGGCGAAGGGCAGCGTGAAGTCGCCGATCGCCTGCAGGCTGACGAGATGGGCATGGATCGGTCCGAGCCAGCCCTCCCGGCGCAGCCGGTCGCCGTCCGACGCCGCCAGCGCGGCCAGGGCGGCCTCGTCCACGCCGAGCACGCCGTGCAGGGTATGGCGCGCGCCGTCCGCGGGATCCTGTCCCTCGACCGTGAGCGGGCGCAGCAGCGCGAGGTCCTGCAGGACGCGCCCGAACGCCGCCGTGCGCTTGGCGGCCGCAGCGTAATCGACCACCAGCCTGACTCGCTCGGCCAGCAGCGGGCTGTCCGCCCCGTCCTCGCCGAACAGCGGGGCCGCGTGCGGCGGCCCGTCGCCCTCCGCCCCCAGCGAGAGGATCGGCGCGGTCTCATCGAAGCAGATCAGCGGCTCCGCCCCCTCGACCTCGCCGACGATGAAGGGATAGCGGCGCAGGTAGGCCGGCAGGTAGCGCCCGGACCAGGCCCCGTGCGCGTCGACGAGGGCCGAGCGCCCGGGCCGCAAGCCCACGAGGAAGACCGGCGTCGGCCCGAGGCTCTCGGGCAGGAACAGGATCGGCAGGTGCCGGCAGGCCGGGCCGAACTCGTCGATCACCGCCGGCACGAGGTGGCTCGCGCGCGCGAAGTCGAAGAGCTGCGGCTGGGCGAGGGCGAGGCCGCGATGCCGCTCCCGATCGAGCGGCACAACGGATCGATAGAACAGGGGCAGGCCGGTCATGGCGGTCTCGGCGGTCAGGAGGGGGTAGGGCAGGGGCCGCGACCCCGGTGCGGGATCGGGGTGCCTCAGCGCGCCGCCTGGAGGCGCGGGGCGGCGGGGATCGGGACGAGGAAGCAGCCTCCGGTTCTGCCGCCCACGCAGACGACGATCCCCATGAAGCGCGGATCGGTGAGGCCGGTGAAACCGCCCTCGCTGCCGGCGACCGGGACCGGAGCGCCGGTGCCGGCTCCGCGCAGCACCCCGGTCTCGTCGAGGTTCCGCTCCACGGTGCTGGCGAGCGTGGACGCGTCGAGCGCCGGGCCGCCGGGCGCGGCGGGGGCTCCGGTGACGGTCAGCAGGGCGCCGCCGTAGGTCAGCGCGTAGTTGGCCGAGGCCGCGAGCGAGCCTTGCGTGATCGGATACGTCCCGGCCGGGCTGGTCCCGTCGGCCGTGGTGGCGAGGCGGCCGGAGAGCGTATCGCCGTTGACGAGGCCGCGCCCGCCGACCGTGTAGGTGAGCGCCGGGTTGACCGCGCCGTAGAGGCGGCTCAAGGCGTCCGCCGTGATGGTGACCGGGCGCGCCGTCACCGTGAGGTCCGCACCCTGGTAGGTGACCGCGTAGTTGGGTGTGGCGGCCAGGCTCCCCTGCGTGATCGCGTAGGCCAGGCCGCGCACCATCGCCCGTTCGAGGGCGGTGGGGCGCTGCAGGCGCGTCAGGCCGAAGGCGGAGAAACCGTAAGGGGCGAGCACGAGCGCCGCCGGCGTGGTGTCGCCGGCCGGCAGGCCGGTGCCGAGCTGCGCCGGGATCGAGGGCAGCGCGAAGGGCAGGGTGAACGGCACGACGAAGGGCGCCTGCAGCTCGGCCCGCACCACGTAGCCCTCGTCGCCCTGGAACAGGCCGGCATCGAACGCGGACAAGGCGCTCAACGAGGCCAGCCCGATCTGTTCGGAACGGGCGAGCGCCTGATTGAACGAGGTCTGGCCGCGCGCCCTCACGTCGAGGGTCAGGTGCTCGGCCAGCGGCTGCGTGAAGGCGAGCGTCGCCTCCAGCTTCTGGAACGCGGGCCGGGCGCCCTGGCGCGAGAGCGGCTCGGCCTGCGAGCCCGGCGGGGGCGGCTCGCGCGCGCCGAGGCCGTCGATCCCGAACGAGCCGAGGAGGCGGCCGGTGAGAAGGCCCTGGCCGAACGTCCCGACGCTCGGCGCGAACCAGGAGAAATCCCCGCCCGCGCGCGCGATCCGCAGGCGGTCGAGCGAGAGCGGCGCGGTGACGGGGCTGATCGCGGTGACCCGCTCCTCCTGCGCGTCGAAGGCGGCCTCCGCGTTGAGCGTGAAGTCCCGCGAGCGGACCAGCGGATAGCGCAGCCGGGCCGAAGTGCGCGAGAAATCCGAGGCGATGCCCAGCGTTCCGGGCGCCGCCCGCGGCGTGGTGCGGGCATCCGTCGCTTCGAGGGTCAGCGTCAGGCCGTCGAGGCCGAGCGGCAGGATCAGGCCGGCCGCGAGCGCGCGGTTGCGCGGCTCCTGCGTCAGGAAGCCGAAGCGCCCGCCGCTGTAGGGCGCCCCGGAGGCGCGCAGGTACAGAAGCTCGCCGTTCCCCGTCGGCGAGTTGAGATCGAGGCCGACGCTCGTCGTGTAGGTCCCGAGCGTCGCCGCGAGCGTGTTGTCGACCGAGACCGAGCCGGTCACCGGCTTGTAGCGCGCCTCGACCAGCAGCACGCTCGCCCCCGGGTCCGAGCCCGGCGCGAGGGTCGACCGGAGCACGGTGCCGGCCGTGTCGCCGGCGAGCAGGAGGCGACGCTCGATGAGACGCAGCGACACGCCGCGCAGGCCGACGAGATCGCCGAGCACCGCCGCGATGCGCCCCCGGATCTCGGGCGGGAGCGCGCTCGTGTCGACCCGATCGAGATAGCCGTCGACCACGACGATGCGCAGGTCGCCTCCGTCGACGAGCCTCTGGGCCGGCAGCACCACGCGCACCAGCGCGTAGCCGGCCGCCCCGTAGGCCTGCTCCAGGGCGCGGGCCGCCGCGAAGATCTCGGCGGCCGTGACGATCCGGTTCGACAGCCGGGCGACGAGGGCGGCCGTGTCCGCCGCCAGGCCGCCGGCGGCGCCCTCGACCCGGACCGTCCGCACCCGCACCGAGAGCGTCTCGGCGCCCGCCGGTGCCTGCAGCCCCGCGCCGTCCGGGATCGAGAGCCCGCCGCCGAACAACTGAACCTTCGGGCTGAACGAGGGCGGCGTGATCTGCGAGGCGGTCTGCGCCCGGGCGGTCGCCGCAGGCAGCACGAACCCGATCAGAGCCGCGGTCGCCGCACGGCACCATCCCGAACCGAGTCGAGCGCTCATGGCCAACGTCCAATCCGTCGCATTCCGCGCAGGTCGCAGGGCCCGCCCGACCGCTCTCCGCCGGAGCGGCCATTCCGACTCCGATCAGCGTCGCTGTTTCTCACAAAAAGACTTTATGTGCAATACTTGGAAACGTTAGGTCACCGGTCTCATGGGCCGACCGTCGCGTGCTCCCGGAGCGCCGATGTCGATCCGCGGCCCGGCCGGCCATGGCGGCGTCGCGATTCAGGTTCGAGGACGGGGCTTTCGGCCCCATCTCCAGCAAGCGCGTTCAACCGATTCAGGGAACCGCAACCGTGGCGAACTTCTTTCAGTTCGGACAGATGGCCGCGTCACCCCCTCTCCCGACGCGGCCCCGCCAGGATTTTCCATGCGCTGATGCCCGTTGCGTCATGCCAGACAAGATGATCGAGCCAAGCCACGACCTCATGCTGCGCGTTCGGGAAGCATTCCTCACGCATGGCTACGAGAATTTGACGATGGTGCAGCTCGCCGATGACTGCAAATTTACGCGGCGAGCGCTCTACCATTACTTCAACAGCAAGGAATCGGCGTACCGGGCGGTGATCCGGCATTTCAACGCGGTCGCGGTCACGGCCGGCCTCGAAGCGGGACAGGCGGCCCGGCGCGCGGGCGGCAGCGCCCTCGACGTCCTGGCGACCACGCTCGACACCCGCTACGGCGACACGCGCCGGAGGCTGAACGGCTCGCCGCACATCTTCGATCTGAACGCGGAGGCCTTTCGCCGCTGCCGCGACATCATGATCGAGAGCGCGATCGCCTTCCATGCGGAACTCGAAGAGCTCATCCGCGAGCTTGCCGCCGATGGCCTGATGGCGCTCCAGCCCGGCCGGACGCCCGCGGAATTGGCCCAGCTCCTGACCGATGCCGCGCGGGGCGTGAACCAGACGCTTCCGCCGATCGCGACGGAGGACTACGCGGCGCGCTATCGGCAGATCGTCGAAGCGATTCTCTTCGGCGCCGCGGTTCCGGCCGCGGCCGCGGCGCGGGAACCGGCGCCCGGCCGGACCGAACGGCCACGGACGCGCAGGGCCGGGGGCTGAGACCGTTCCGACGCGACGGCGACGCCGCTTCGTGGCTTCTCAGGCGAGCGGACTCGTGGCAGGGATGCGCCTTCCCCTAGGTGAAGGACGGCCGTCACCATGTCCCGCGACGGAGAGGCCACCGGTCGGCGCCCGGCCCTGGATCGTGCCGCCTGGCCGATGCGGGAGGCCGATCGCGCGCCCTCGATCTCCGACCGCCTGGACCGCCTGCCCGTCACGCGCCTGCACCTCGCGATGACGGCCCTGTGCACGCTCGGCCTGTTCGCCGACATCGCCGAGGTCGCCTTGAGCAACGCGCTGGCCGCGATCTTCATCGCGCCACCCTACGGCATTCCGCGCGGCGATCTCGCGCTGTTTCTCGCCTCGGTCTTCATCGGAGGCGCGGTCGGCGCGCCGCTGTTCGGTCTCCTCGGCGACCGGTTCGGGCGCCGGCGCGCCCTGCAGGCGTCGCTCACGGTCATGGCCCTGGGGTCGCTCGCGGCGGCGGCGAGCCCCGACCTGACCACCCTGACGATCGCCCGCTGCATCACCGGTTTCGCGATCGGCGGCTACCCGCCGCTCGCGGCGAGCTACCTCTCCGACGTGCTGCCGCCCGCCCGGCGCGGCACGATGATGTTCATCTCGACGGGTCTCGGCTTCCTGGGCGCTCCCGCCGTCATCCTGCTCATCCGCGGCCTGACGCCCGTCCTGCCGCCCGGCGTCGAGGCGTGGCGCATCGCGCTCGCCGCCGGGGGCGTCATCGCCGTCCTCGCCGCGCTGCTGTTCGCCCGGCTGCCCGAATCGCCGCGCTGGCTGGCGTCGTTCGGCCGCGGCCGGCAGGCCGACAGCGTGGCCCGGCGCTTCGAGCGCGCGGCAGGCGTCCCCTCGCCGCCGGCCGCGGCCCTCGGACCGGATCCCGCCGAACCGACGCGGACCGGCTGGCGCGCCCTGGCCGCCGACCGGCGATCCGCGCGGCGGACGGCCCTGTTCTTCGCCCTGTTCGCCCTGGGTCCCTTCGCGACGATCGGCTTCCCGCTGCTGAGCGCGGCCGTCCTGATCCAGAAGGGCTTCAAGGTCGATCAATCGCTGCTCTTCGCCGCGCTCTCCATGGTCGGACCGTCCCTGGGCACCGTCGCGGCGGCCCTCGTCGTCGACCGGTTCGGGCGGCGGACCTGCCTCGTCGCGACCGCCTCGACGATGATCGCCATGGGGACGCTGTTCGCGGAGAGCGTGGACTTCACGGCTCTGATGCTGGCGGGCATCGCCTTCAACACGGCCGCCGCGATCTATGCCGGCATCCTGACCCTCTACTGCACGGAACTGCTGCCGACACCGCTGCGCGCCTCCGCCCTGACGATCGCCTGGGCGGCGGGCCGGATCGCCGCGTCCCTGGTGCCGATCCTCCTGCTGCCGCTCCTCACGGATCACGGCGCGCGCGCGATGTTCGCGGCGATCACGGCCGCGCTCTCGGCCAGCATCCTGCTCACCCTGACGGGGCCGCGCGGCCTCACCGGCAAGCCCGTCGCGTAGGACGGGTCCCAGACCGTGCCCCTTGTTCCGCCGCGGCTCGACGCCCGACGCGACGACGGTTCAGAGCTTGCTGACGAGGAGGCCCAGGCCGAAGCCCACGAGCCCGGCGACGAGCAGGGAGGCATGGGGCCACTCGACGGACGTCTGGTGGCCCTCCCGCGCGTAGTGGCGGCCCCGGTCGTAGGCCTCCGCGGCCTGGTCCGAGATCTCGTCGGCCGCATGCCGAACGGCATCCTTGGCCTGGCCGTAGAGGTTCTCGGCGGTGCCCTGCGCCTCGCGGAGCCTGCCCTCGACCGAGTCGCGGGTCGAGCCTGCGAGGTCGCCGACCCCGCCCTGCACCTTGCCGCCGAGCTCGCGCGCGGCGCCCGTGATCCTGTCCCTGTCGACCATCGCGCTATCCTTCACGTCCCGTCTCGGGTCGGCGTCGCGTGCCGCCTCGGCGGCCGGATGCCCACCCTCTCTCGCGATTGGGGCAACGGCGGCATCCTCCGCGCGTTCCAAGGTCCGCCGAGGTCGCCGGACGTCACAGGATTCCCGTGCGATCGGCCCCGTCGCACCGGCACTGGAATCGTCCGACTCACGCTCCCGCCCGTGAAGGTGGCCTCGGCGAGGTGTGCCGATCCCGCCGCGAACGGTGTCAGCTCGGCGTGGGAGCGCCGGCCGGGATCAACCCCTCCTTCCGCAGGTCGTCCCAGAGCGCGGAGGGCACGGTCGAGGTCATCAGGCGAGCATTCTCCTTCACCTTCTCGGGTCCCTTCGCGCCGGGGATGATCGCCGCGACCACCGGATGAGCGGCGCAGAACTGCAGGGCGGCAGCGCGGATGTCGGCGCCGTGGACCGCGCAGACGGCCGCGATGCGATCGCGCTTGGCGACCATCTCCGGCGGGGCATCCTGGTACTCGAAGGTGCGGCCTCCCGCGAGCAGACCGGAATTGTAGGGTCCGCCCACCACCACGCGCACGCCGCGCTCCTCGCACATCGGAAACAGCCGCTCGAGGGCGGGCTGGTTGAGCAGGCTGTAGCGGCCCGCGAGAAGGAAGACGTCGGGGTCGGCCTGTTCGAGCGCGCGGATGCAGGGCTCGGTCCGGTTGACGCCGAGGCCCCAGCCCTTGATCACGCCCTGCTCCCGCAGCGCCGTCAGCGCCCGGAACACGCCCGTCCGGGCGACTTCGAACTGCGCCTCCCACGCGTCGCCGAGGTGGTCGGGCGCGAGGTCATGCACGAAGGCGATGTCGATCTGTGCCAGGCCGAGCCGCTGGAAGCTGTCCTCGATCGAGCGCATGGCGGCGTCGTGGGAGTAGTCCACCTCGACTCGAAACGGCAGGCCCTCCACGAAAGGCGGGTTCTCCGGGCGGGTGCGGTCGGGCCGGAGCAGGCGGCCGACCTTGGTCGAGAGGACGAACGCCTCACGGGGACAACGGCGCAGCACCGTGCCGAAGCGATGCTCGGACAGCCCGCTGCCGTAATGCGGTGCGGTGTCGAAGTAGCGCACGCCCGTGTCCCATGCGGCGGCGAGCGCGGCTTCGGCCGTATCCTCGTCGACGACGCCGAACATGTTGCCGAGCGGCGCGCCGCCGAAGCCGAGCGGGCCTGGGAGAGGGAAGCGGGCCATCGGAATCGTCCTCACGGTTCGGGAGATGCGCCGGCCACGAACGGAAAGGCCTGTCACGAGATGAACCGCGCGCGCGGTGCGTTGGATGCATCTCCCGGAAGGAGGGACAGCGCATCGTCGTTGCCGCAGCCGAGCCGCCCCCGGCTCCCGTCCGATGGGACGGCCCGCATCCGCAGACGATCGGGCGGCCGGCCTTGGCATCGCGGTCCCGCCGAGGTGCATCAGACGCCCAATGAGCGATCCGTCGCGACCAAGCCGTCAGCGAATGCCAAGGTCTCGACTGCGAACAAGCGGTCCACACCGTCCGGGGACCCGAGCCTCAGATCCGTGACGACCAGCCAGCCATCCGCCTCCCGCGCAATGCCGTAATCGGCACGCGCACCGCCGAAGACCACCGTGTCCGTCCCGCGACCGCCGATGAGCTGATCGTCGCCGGAGCCGCCCTGCAGGGTGTCCCGGCCCTCTCCGCCGTCGAGGATGTTTCCACTCCCGCCGAACACGGTCAGCCGATCGTTGCCGGCTCCTCCCTCAAGGACGCTCGACGCGGTCGCCGAGGTGGTCGTGGACAGCGTCTCGGTCGAGACCCGCGCGGTCAGCGTGTCGTCACCCACGCCGCCGTCGAGCCTGTTCTCACTGACGCCGTAGACAAGCTCGCGCGTCTCGAACTCGTCCCGGATGCTGACGGCGAGCGTCGCATCGAGAACATCGTCACCTGCTCCGCCGGCGAGGTGGTTCGAGGCCGTGAGACCGGTCGTCCAGTCCGTGAACGTTGCCGTGAGCACGGCTGTGAGCTGATCACGACCCGCACCGCCATCGAGGCGGTTGGCCAGGACGGACTCGCTGAACTGGAACGAGGCATCGAGCGTGGCGGTGAGAGAGTCATCACCTGTCCCGCCCGACAGGTCGGCTTGAGCATCAACGATGCCGGCCCCGCCGACCGCCGCCAGGTTCGAGGTGATGACATCGTCGCCTTGGTCCCCGGTCAGCGCATGCGTCACACGGCTGACGGCGACCGCCAGGGCATTGCTGCGGGCGTCGATCGTATCGTCACCGCGACCGCCGTCGACCGTCGTGTCGGCGCCCGTCGCCATGCTCTCACCGGAGCTGTCGTTGACCGCCACGAGAACGTCGTCACCGTCATCGCCCGACAGCTCGTTGCGGGCCGTCGCCGAGGAGGAGTTCGATCCCGTCGACGTGCCGCTCAAGACAGAGTCGTTGCCGCGCCCCCCATGAACAATATTGACCGCAGTACCGAAACCATTGCCGTTCGTCCCTACGCTCGCCTGAATGACATCATCACCATCGCCGCCATCGAGCAGGTTCATGGCCAGCGAGCCGACGGAGAAGAACCCTGTGCCGGCCCGCGCGGAGATGCGGTCGTTACCCTCACCCCCATCTGCGATGTTGATGGCTTGGTCATCGGAGAGGGCGTTACTCGTGCTTGCCACCGCGGTGATGATGTCGTCCCCGCGCCCTCCGTCCGTGCGGGTGGTGAGGACGGCACCAAGGGTGAAGTCGAAGAGGTAGGCCTCGGCCGCGATGGTGTCGCTGCCATCGTCTCCGGTCAGCACCACGTCGGCGACGACATTGTTGCCGGCCGATCCGAGCCGGCCCGTCAGGGTGTCAGCACCGGCACCCCCCGACGCCACCACCAGCCGCGTTCCGCCGTCAGAGTCAGGCCCTGCCGTCGCATCGACCGAGAGCGTGTCGGCGCCGCTGCCGCCCAGAAGCCCCGTGCGGTTGTAGCCGCTCTCCAGCGTGTCGTCGGCTCGCAAGCCGTCCAGGACATTGCCTTCAGCCTGCGCGGTCAGAGCATCCGCCGCATTGGTGCCGAGAACACGCCGGCTTGGCGCGAGACGCCCAAGCCATTCCGCCAGGTTGATGGCCACGCACGCCCTCCTCTTTCAGGTGGAGATCGGAGTGAATCCGGACATACCTATGTGCGCAACATCGAATCTCCCGGTCAATATAAGCAGTTTCGCCTCGCATGGTCCAGGCCACTACCCTGAAGGATCGCAAGATATTTAAACATGCCTGGTCCCGGCTGGTGTTCATTAACCTAGGTGGCCCGGTGGGAGAGCATTTGCTCGGCGAGCGTTGCGCAGAGGCGAGATTGAACACGGGTGATCGAGCGAGACACCGCCGCCCGTTGCGGCACGGGCCGCGCCCGCCCGGTGTGATCAGGAGCCGCCACGGCGGCCGGTCCGCTCCTCCGGATCGGCCGCAGGCGGCTCGCGTGGCAGCCATTCCGGCGACCGTGAGCAAAGGTCCGGACGTGGCGCGGTTCTGCACCGTGGGCGCGTCTCCGCGGGGTGCCGAGAACCACCCTCTGCTGACGACCGATCGCGGGGTGCTTTCCCTGTCGGCAGTGCCATCACGCAGAGGAGGGAAGGATGTCGTGTCGCTCGCGCATCGTCGCGAGCCAGCGGCGGCGCAGGGCGACGGAGCGCTCCGGGTAGCGCTCGTCCAGGAATGCCACCGCTGTCAGACGATCAGTGCGGAATGCCCGGAAATCCTGCCGCAGCTCGCACCACGCCATGACGACGCGGACGGTCGCAACGTAGCCGAGCATGAACGGGCGGATCACGCGCTCGCTGGATGCACCGGTCGCGTCGACGTAGCTGATGGCGAGTTTCCGCCCCTCGCGGCACCACTTCCTGAGGCGTGCAGCATCGACATGGTCGTCGTCGCGCTCACGTGGGGGCGGCGTTCCGAGCGCGGGATCGTCGATGATTGGACGCAGGTCCTCGGGCACGGTCGCGGCGATCTTGGCGAGCACGTTGAGCGCTGCGCGAGCCAGCGTCGCGTCAGCGTGGGCGACCACCCACTGCGCGCCGAGCGCCACCGCTTCCACCTCGTCCACGGAGAGCATCAACGGCGGCATATCGAAGCCGCGCTCCAAGACGTAGCCCAAGCCTGCCTCTCCGCGGATCGGCACGCGTTGCGCCACGAGAGCGCTGATGTCGCGGTAGATCGTGCGCTTGCTCGTCTCCAGTTCGGCGGCAATCCGATCGGCAGTGAGCGGACCGGAGGCGCGGCGCAGCACCTGGATGATCTCGAACAGGCGGTCGGCGCGGCGCATGGCTCGGATCCGATGTCGGGCCGCGTTATGACAGCGCCACCAAGATCGTGCACGACAGCAAACTGGCGAGGATGAAGAAGGGGGCGTTGAGGAGTGCGTAGTAGAACGGCCGCGGGAAGAGCGGGTTGATCGCGATGTTGACCGTCATGGGGACGAGATAGCCGAGCCCGACGAGTGCGCCCAGCGCGAGACCATCGCCGTAGGTCGTGATGCCGAGCGCGTGGATGAGGATCGCAGTGGTCGCGATGGTGAGCGCGCCGCACACGAAGGGACCGACGAAGAACACCGGTCCGAGCTTCTGCCGCGGTCGATCGGCGATGCCGAGGGCGGCGGCGTAACGCTCGCCGACCAGCCCTGCGAACCAGATGCCCCCGAGGAGGAAGTGGGCGGTGCTGGCGAGCATGACGGCGAACCAGTTCACGTGAGAAAGGGGGTCGATCATGGATCCTGCTTCCCGGCTCGGGATTGGCGAGGATCCTTCGATAGCGACGTGCTGCTGCCACCGTGCTGTCAGCAGCGACGGCGCGCCGAGCGGATTCTCACGGGACCGTCAGAGGCGGCCTTTGCCGCGTCGTGACTGCGGAAAAGCCGATGCGCGCCGCCGGGGCGCATCGTCATCTCGTCCGCGGCCGGGCCATCACCAGCAGCGTCGAAGTCGCCGTCGCGTAGATGCGCTGCCCGGCATCCTTGAGCGTCGCTTCCGCGAACGCAGCGCGGCGACCGACCGTGATGGCGCGCCCCTCTGCCCTGAGCGCACCCGTGTCGGCTGTCACAGGTCTGAGATAGGAGACCTTCAACTCCAGCGTCGTGTAGGCCTGGTCAGCATCCAGCTTGGAGTGGACGGCGCACCCGCACGCCGAGTCCAGGAGTGTCGCGGCGTAGCCGCCATGGACCATGCCCATCGGATTGTAAGCACGCACCGAGGGAACACCCGCGAACGTGGCCCAGCCGTCACCGGCCTCGACCAGGGAGAATTCCAGGGTGTCGCCGATGGGCGGCCGGCCTCCGGCATCGATCAGCGCCTGGAGTGTTGCGAGTCCGGATAGGCCGGGCGCCACCTGTTCGATGAGGTTCACTGGCTGCTCTCCCTTCACGACGGCTCTTGGCGCCCAGCAATCGGGGCGAGGCTTGCGTTGATGCGGCCGAAGCCGTTCGAGACCGCGTCGATCACGGCTCGATCGCGACCCGCGGCGCGAAGCGGTCACGCATGCGGTCGTCCGCAGCCGGTCCCGCCACCACGCGCACTCCCTCGGACAAGGGGCGGCCCGTCCTGGCATCGACCACGATCGGCTCGATGGCTGCCCCGGAGCTGGAATCGATGAGAATGATGCTCTGGCCCTCCGGCGCGAGATGCTTGCTGCCCCAGGCCGCAAGGGTCCACAGCACCGGGCGGAAGTCGCGTCCCATGGCGGTGAGCATGTATTCGTAGCGCGGTGGACGCTGCTGGTAGAGCCGTCGCTCAAGCAGCCCTGCGCCAACCAGAGCCTTGAGACGCCGCGTCAGCATATTGGGCGCAATGCCGAGACTCGACTGGAACTGATCGAAGCGGGTCAGCCCGTAGAAGGCGTCCCGGAGGATCAAGATGCTCCACCACTCTCCGACCTTCTCCAGCGAGCGGGCCACGGGACAGGGCATCTGGCCGAAGGATGTGCGCTGCATGACCGCTGGATAGCCCAGTGACTATCATCATGCAAGTGACACGGGCCGCATGCTCGTCGCTCGCCCGGATCATAGGAACTGCACGCCTAAGTTGCCGGTCCTCTGATCCGGAATGCGGTGCATGCACGGTCGCTTCAGCCTGCGAGATGCTGCGTGAGGATGAGCGGGTCAGATGTTCAACGCCAGCATCGTGGTTCCATGCGTCGCATCAGGAGTTCGCGCGGGCCCTCTTCGGCTCCGCGCTGCGACAAGCCTGAACGCTCGGCCGGCTCGCGGCCGCTCGGTCTTCGGCAGGCGTCAAGTGTCGTGGTTGGAACGACAAACTAGTCTGCCACATCCGTTTCGGGCCGATCACCGCCTTGCACAGTCTCTTCGTGCCACCGGTAGTTCTGATCCTCGTAGCTGATGACCCGGTCCTCATCTGGAACCCGCTGCTCGGCGGCGGCACGCGCCGCGGCGGCATGCGCGTCGTTCCGGGTCGGGAACGTCTCGGAGAACACGTCATCGACCTTGTAGGCCCAGCCTCCGTCGTGCTCGACAACCAGATAAGTGACGCGCGCCATGGCACACCCCCGCTTCCGCATGAGACGCGGCACTGTGCTCCTCTGCCCCGGCGCAGCGCAATCAGGCTCGATGGCTGCACGCCGCGCTCCTCCGGGCGGAAGGGTGCAGCGTGCTGATGTCCTGCCACGGCCCGACCGACGAGGCGGCGGCGCTGGTGAGGTGCCAGACCGGCATTGTGACGAGTCGGACCGCGCGCGCTCGGGCTGCACGAAGGGCTGCGGTGAGAGCACGCCGGTTTCGTGCGGAGAGCCGTGAGGGCGATGGGGGAGGGGCGGCTTCGACATGTCCGCGGTCGGATGACGAGCGATCCTTCGACAGGCGCCCATCGACGTTCCGGCGGGGCCGGGAGTTGTCTTCGAAGACTACGCAAGAAGCTTGGCAAAGAATTGCCGATCAGCTTTCCAATCCACAAACTGGGTTCGATTCCGACCAGGGCGTTGTAGCGCCTGCGCTTTAGGAATAGGGTCGAACATCAAGCCCGCACAGGAGGCCATCATGGCGATGGTCGAGTTCATCGAACGGTCAGCTCGATCTCCGCAAAGCTACGGCGAGGCCATCGAGCAGGCCGCCGAGATGGCTCCAAGCACGCAACGCAACATGCCGCCGGCATGGCTCAATGAATGCGAAGTGATTGCGGGCAATGATCGGATCGCCGGTTTCGGGTGAGCGTCACATGATCCCACACGCTCGAAGAGCGTAGCACAGCTTAGGGAGCAATCCAGAGCGCCATGTTCACGCTGAACGCAATCGAACCGAGAATGATTCTCGTCTTTGCTGGCGCGGCGCTCATGTTCGGCGGCGTCCTCTTCACGGCATTCAAGGCAAACTGGGGTGCGCACTTCAAGGTCCGGCAGCGGACGGACAGCGCCAGCGGTCTCAGCGTGCGGGCGAATTGGCCTGGATTGGTGATGCTGGCGGCAGCCGTCGTCTGCTTCCTCGGTGCGGCCGCGGTTTGACGTCGTAGCGTGGCTTTCCATATCACGTCGGAGGCAGGAGGCGCGGCACTCACGTCTTCGGATTCCTCCTTCGCGACGGTCTGTGCCTCGATGCTTCGCCCCGTCATTCTGATGATCCTCCTCCTGTTCGCGGATGCGCCCAGGCGAGCGGAGGCGATCGAGATCAGAATCGAGACGCTTCTCAGGCAAATGACGCTTGAGGAGAAGGTGGGGCAACTCAACCTGGTGTCACTTGGGCCGGACTTCGACCCAGAGAGTGTCCGCCAAGGTCAGGTCGGCGCAGTCATCAACTTCAACAATCAGCATCTGGTTGCCGAGATCGATGCCGCTTCCCGCTCTTCGCGGCTTGGCATTCCTGTCTTGATCGGGCTGGACATCATTCACGGCTACAAAACCATCTTCCCACCTCCCTTGGCTCTCGCAGCGAGCTTCGATCCCGACCTGATGCGCCGCGTCGCCGAGGCCCAGGCTCACGAGGCGCGCGCGGTAGGGCTCAACTGGACATTCAGCCCCATGGCCGATGTCGCGCGCGACGTGCGGTGGGGCCGCGTCATCGAGGGGACAGGGGAGGATGCTTGGCTTGTGGCCCAGCTCACGCGGGCTCAAGTCGAAGGCTACCGTGCCGGCCGCCTGGCAACGACCGTGAAGCATTACATCGGCTACGGCACCGTCGAAGGCGGTCGCGACTACGATGCGACCCGGGCCGCGCCCACCGAGCTGCGCGACATTCATCTTCCCGCCTTTCGTGCGGGGATCGAAGCCGGAAGCGAAGCGGTGATGACCGCTCTCACGAGCCTGAACGGTCTCCCGGTCTCGGCTGACGCGGATCTTCTCGGGCTGCTGCGCAAGGAGCTTGGCTTCACGGGTGTCATTCTCGCCGATTGGCAGGCGGTGGAGGGTCTCATCGCCCATGGTGTCGCTCGCGACGGGGCAGAGGCGACCCGAAAGGCATTCCTGGCCGGCATCGACATGGACATGACGAGCGGCCTTTTCGTTCGCCACCTGCCGGACGAGGTGAGGGCCGGCCGGGTGACGATGGCACAGCTCGACGCGGCCGTTCGGCGGGTGCTGCGGATGAAGTTCGCCCTCGGCTTGTTCGAGCAACCGACCTTCGACCCACGTGACGCGGCGCGTGAACTCCTCACACCCTCGATGCGGGCTTCGGCCAGAGCCGCCGCGCGCGCGAGCCTCGTTCTTCTTCAGAACCGCGATGCAGTGCTGCCGATCAATCCTGCCCGGACGAAGCGGATCGCTGTCGTCGGCCCGCTGGCCGATGCGCCATGGGATCAGCTGGGGCCTCACGAGGGAGCCGGACGCCCGGAGGACACCATCACGATCCTGAAGGGCCTGGAGACGCGGGCGGCGGCTGCGGGGATGGCCGTGATGTCCCATCCGGCTTGCGATCCCCTGTGCCGTACGCGGGAGGGCTTCGCCTCCGCCGTCACGATGGCGAAGGAGGCGGATCTGATCGTGGCCGTTCTCGGCGAGCCGCGCACCTTGTCCGGAGAGGGATCCTCCCGCGCCTACCTGACCCTCCCTGGCTTCCAACAGGAGCTGCTCGCGGACTTGGCGCGGACGGGGCGGCCGGTGATCCTCGTGCTGATGGGCGGCCGTCCCCTCGAACTCGGCGCCGCGCTGGAGCACGCGAGTGGCGTGCTGATGGCTTGGTTTCCCGGAACCGAGGGCGGTCCCGCCGTGGCCGAGATCCTGTTCGGCGACGAGAACCCGTCGGGCAGGCTGCCGGTGACCTGGCCGCGAACCGTCGGGCAGTTGCCGCTGACCTATGATCGATTGCCGGGCGGAAGGCCGCATGAACCCGGCCTGCGCTGGACGCTGCGCTATGCAGACGAATCGCCCGAGCCGCAATTTCCATTCGGGTATGGCCTGTCCTACACACAGTTCGCATACGGCAGGCCTGTGGTGTCATCACCGAGTGACGGTGAGAGCGGACCGTTGGATCAGGAGTTGAGTGTCCGTGTTGCCGTGACGAACACCGGGCAACGTCGTGGCCGGGACGTCGCACAACTTTACCTTCGCCAGCCGGTGGCCCGACGGAGCCGCCCCTCACGCCTTCTCAGGGGAGCGCAGGTCGTGGAGCTGGAGGCCGGACAGACGCAGCCGGTGGTCTTCCGTGTTCCTCTGCGCGATCTGGGTTTTCACGATCCGGACGGAGGTCTCGTCATCGAGCCGGGCCCGTACCAGATCTTCGTGGGCGGCAGCTCTGCGGCCGAGAGCGGAACGGATGTCGAGATCAAGCACCCGTACCGAGTTGCGCCCGCACCGCAATAGAGTAGGCATGGCCGTCGTCACCGGCGAACCACTCCAGCCCGGCACCGAAGAGCGCCCTCGGACGGCAAGCTGAGAGACACCGTGATCATCCAGGACCGGCGCATGGCGCATGACAGGCTGCCCAGAGTGTCCGAGAGCCGCATTCGACGGTCGCTCGATCGGATGCAGCTCTAATCCGCTCCGGACATCGCGCGGCGACGGCATTCGCTGGGCAGAAGGCCGTAGGCCGCTTTGAACCGCCGACCGAAATGGGTCATGTCCGAGAACCCCCAGCCATAGGCAATCTCGCTCACCGACCGGTGCCGCTGTGCGGGGTCCTCCAGTGCCTCACGGCAGCGTGCCAAGCGCTTCTCCTGAAGAAGCCGCCGAATGGAGGTGTCTTCGTCGGCCAGAATGGCGTTGGCATACTTCACGCTTACACCGGCAGCGCTGGCGACCAGTTCGGCATCGAGCGAAAGATCGGACAACCGTGCCTCGATTTCCGCACGCAGCCTCATGCGGACGACTGAACGGGCGTGAGAGGTGCGGTTAACAGATCCGTCCGTCGCCTTGGTCAGAGAAAGGGCGATCAAGTCCAGCGCATGCGCCTCAACGATCCCCTGCGCAGCCCCGTCCAAGCTGCCCGCGTGAGAGGGGAGCATGTTCAGATATGCCGAGGCCAGACCGCCCTCCGCCATGGCTGGCCTGACAATGCGGGCCGTCAGATTGTTGATGCTCCCGAGGCGGCTTTCGAGCTTCTGCCGTTTGATGGTCACGACAAGCACATCGGCTGCCTCGGAAAACTGACCTTTGTGAGGATAGAGAGGATCGATCAGCGCAAATTGGCACGGCGCCAACAGGGCTCGGCGTCCGTCCTGTTCCAGCACTTTCTGACCGCTGATCGGCATGAAGATAAAGACATCATCACTTTCCATTCTTTTGGCGTGACGATCCGTGTGATTCACCGATAGCGCCGAGCTTCTTGTCCTCGAAATATGCATTTCAGCGCAAACGGCAGCTTTCATTTCTGCGTTGAAACTAGCACGGCATGCAGGATTGGCGTCGTTCTTAATGATGAAACTGCGTACAAAATCCATCCAGTATTCAAATCGATCTCGCTGATGAATGTTTTCAGTCGAGAACACCGTGTGCATCTTGTCCTCCGATCAGAGGGCCGACGTTTCGAGGCATCCGAGCCGATCCCGCCCTGCGGACTCATGCGATGGTGGGCCCTGGGATGAAATCCTCCTTTCCGGCAGATCCGAGATGTGAGATGAAATGCCACGGTTCTTCTTTGAAATCTCTGACGGCCTCATCGATCGAGACGATCAAGGCCATGAATTCGCCGACCTGAACGCTGTCCGGCACGAGGTACAGCGCTTGCTGGGCGAACTGCTCGGGCATGAGCCACCTGGCAAGAACGCATTCCAGATCCGGGTTGATGTCCATGATGAAAGAGGAAGCAGGATTCTGATGGCGACCCTTGCAGTTGTCATCGAAGAAGATGCCGGATAGTAGGATCACAGCATTCATCTGAATCGATATATCATCGCCTGACCGGGCGATGTATTATTTTCGTGTCCAGTTCTGGCACTTACAGCTTGTAGAATGGTGTCTTGCATGGCCCTGGATGGCGCGCCCCAGTCCGGTTTGATTGAGCTTACTGTGGGCATTGTGTCGGCGTACGTCTCCCACAACAACATGCCTCCGGGAGAGCTTCCGGCGCTGATGCGGCGCGTGTACGACCAGCTCGGCAGCCTCGGTCATCCGCCCGCGCCTGCGCCCGAGGCCGAAACCCTCGCTCCGCCAATCCCGATCCGCAAGACGGTGACGCCGGACTACATCATCTCGCTCGAGGACGGCCGGCCCTACAGAACGCTGAAGCGTCACCTCGCCAGCCGAGGGCTCACACCCGAGCAGTACCGCCGGAAGTGGGGATTGCCTTTCGACTACCCGATGGCCTGCGCCAGCTACGCTGCTCAGCGCTCCGAACTCGCGAAGGCCGCCGGCCTCGGGCAGACTCGGCAGAAGCGCTGATCCTGAGCCAGGAGCAGTCGGGAATGCCGTTGGCTCACACCACCTCGCTGCCGATCGTGCTGGTCGTGGAGGACGAAGACCTGATCCGGGCGACCGCCGTCGACCTGCTGGAGGAGGCCGGGTTCGCCGTGATCGAGGCTGACAGTGCTCATGCCGCCTGGACGATCCTTGAGGCCGACCCGACGATCAGCGCGCTGTTCAGCGACGTTGAGATGCCCGGGTCGATGAACGGCCTCGAACTGGCCGAACGGGTGGCTGCCCGCTGGCCGCACATCCATCTGGTGCTCACCTCTGGGCGCCACATGCTGAGCAGTCTTGACGGATCTTATGTGGGCCGGTTCGTGCCCAAGCCGTACGATGGCCACCAGCTGCTCAGGGCCTTCACGGCTCGAACGGCTGGCGTCGTCGGACTTGGGAAGTGCTCACCATCGGGTTAGCGCATCTCCAGAATCTGCTCCACGAATAGATCCGTCATCTGTCATGACAGTGCTTGCGGTCTGTTCGATTCCTTCTGGCCGTGAATTGCTCTTTGCAAGGCTCGCTCTCGATCAGACCGGTTCAAGGCTCGGATCCTGCTCTAGGTCGGCTGCCCTTCGGTCTCCTCGATCCCAGGACCGTCTTCCTGTGGGATGGAAGGGGACGGCTCCTCGGGCACCGACGGTGCGCCGCCATCGTGCGGTTTCGGATCCTTGCCGGGCTGCGGTGTGTCCGCTTGGTCCATCGCTTCGCTCCTCATCGGTGTGAGTAGCAAGACACGGCGCCGCAAGCAGTTCCAATCGTCTGGCATGAGCATGCGACTGGCGCATGTCTCGGCTTGTCTTTGCAGTACGTCCTGTGAGCGCGGAATGGTCGTGCGGGCTCGCGGGCCTCTACCCGGTGCGCGGAGTGACGGCGGAGTTCCTGCGGGCGCACCTGTCGCGCCGCCCGCGGACCAAGCCGAGGCAGCACCGGGATGTGGCGGTGTCGGAGCACGGCGGCGCCGGTAGCTCGCGCTGAGGCTGGGCGCGGATCGGCACTCAAACCCCCTCGATCGAGCACCGCCCTGTCTCTGCCGCCTGTTTGGATGATCCCGCAGGCTGAAGTAGAATAAACCTCCCAACGAGGGAGGGAGCAATGAGGCGTATGTCCGGACTCCTGTTGGTTGCTGTGGCCGCTCTTTCAGCAGAAGCAGCATTGTCTCAAGAATTCAAGGACACCGCGGCAGCAACAGCCGCTCGCTGGGACAGCGCGTTCAATGCAGGCGATCCATCCAAGGTGGCGCAGGGATACACGAAGAATGCTGTTATCCTTCCAGCCGGAGGGCAGCCAGTCACTGGGCCGCAAGGAGCTGAGGCGCTGTTCGGAGGCTTTGTAAAAGGGGGCGTCAAGAATCATAAGATCACGGTCCAAGGCGGCGAGCAGAAGGGCGAACTCGGCTATGCCTACGGCCGTTGGGAGGCCGACGCCGGAGGGAAGAAACTTGGCGGGCACTGGACGAATGTGCTGATGAATGAGGGCGGCCAGTGGCGCACCGCTCTGCATACCTGGACCTTGGAGCAGTAACGGCTTCCTCAGCCCTTGTTCAGGACCAGCTTTTAGCATGACAGGGCCGGCGATATACTCGTGCGAGGCAGCAGGTCGGACGGCCGGTCGAGAGATGGGGCGGGGCGGCGTCGGATCGAGATCCTGCCGGCGGCCTGGCGTGCCGACAAGCGTACGCCGAACGGTCTCTCACGCATGATGTCGAAGAACGCCGCTCGGCAAGCCGTCACGGTCATCAGGATCTCCGATGCTGCAACGAGCGTCGCTGCGCCACGGCACAGCAATTCAGGGGTATGTATTCACGAATTTCGGGGGATTTGTTGGCCCTGCGGCTGCATGTCAGATTGGAAGAAGGAGGCATGCTGACATGCAAGACATTCGCAAAGAGGTGACGTTCGATGGTCGCTGCACTCTCCACCTCGGCCAAGTCGTCATCAGCGACCTGAGCGAAGACCAGGCGGACGCCATCGTGGCGACCTACAGGCGCGTCTCGGACGAGCATGGTGGCCGCGCCGTCGAGGTGATGGCCTCGGCCACGGACATGTCGGGCGTCAGACCTCTTCGCTGGTAACCTGCGGGTAACCGGTTCGTTCGATCCTGTGCCGCTTCGATAGCAGGCGCGGCCGTGGCATCGCGCCGTCTGGTGGTCCCACGAGGGAGGCGCCGATGTCGTTGGAGGCACATGTCCGTCGCTCGACCGCTCGATCGAAGGTCCGCGAGGTCAGGCCGGCCGTGATCGGGCACGATCCGCATTTTCCCCCGCTCGATCGATGCAAGAGCGTGAGCCCCGCTCAGCCGGCAGCCTCGACCGACCTGGCGGATTCCCTCTACGATCCGCACTTCCCGCCGCTTCGGCGAGCGTGACGTCATCGACGGCGCCGAACGGTTCTCATCACCGCCAGCGGACGCCACGGCCTATTCCGCGGCGCGTGGATGGACGGCCAGGTGTTGGACCTGAGGAACTTGAGATTGCGGGGCGCATGAGGGGCTGTTCGCGCCCGGCGAGCGTCTCTGGGTTCGCGAGATGGTAGCCGCACCGGGCGCCGTCGATCCGGCGATGGGAGCAGGGATCATCCGCGAACAGAAACACTCTCTGGTACGCGGCGGACGGACTCGCGCCGGACAACCCCATCGCGCAGCGCGGTCGATGGCGGCCGGGCATCGTCATGCCGCGCTGGGCATCCCGCCTCGCTCTCACCGTTCGAGAGGTAGGTGTCGAGCGGCTTCACGACATCACGGAAGAGGCCGCCGATGCCGAGGGCGTCAGTCACTTCGTAGAGCAGCATGACCCGTCGGGCTCCTGACGCTGGCAGCCGAGCGTTGATCGCACGTGCCTCATCCACCGGTACTACGGCTCGTCGACGAAAGTGTTCCGCCTTCTCCCGGGAGACGCTGCATAGCCCGAGGACATGGGCCGCGACGCTTCAAGCCGAGAACCTTCGCTCCACCGTTCGGCGCGCGAACATGGACGCGCTACCGGTCTCCAAGGATGGATCGATCAGGCAGCGGAGGTGCCGACCGCCCAGCCGGGGGGCTGAAGGCGAGGCGGTCGGCCCTTCGCGAGCACGTGCCTCGGCACGCTCCTGCGAACCCGTCAGTCACAGGCCTGCACGTAGCGGCCCTTGCGGGGACTGAAGATCATCTCGCAGTCGCCGTAACCGCCATACGAGCTCATGAAGTAGCCGCCCGCCGGGTAGCCCCAGCCGGTGTGGTGGAAGCCTCCATGCCGGTGGAACCCGCCGCGCCCCCATCCGCCGTGGTGGCCGCCGAAGCCGCCGGAATGAGGTTCGCCGACAGCAATCCCGCGGCCGCCTCCGAAGCCGCGGCCACCGTGGCCGCCACGAGCTTCGGCGCCGCTCGCGCCCACCGCCAGCGTTGCGATGGCCAAGCCCGCCATCATCATCTTGGTCGATTTCACAGTCTGTCTCCCTGGTTGGGAAACGGACCGTGCGCCCGACGCACGGTCGCGACTGTGAGGCGCCTCACACAGGCAGGCGAAGCATCTCCGCGTCCCGGCCCCTGATCGCCGAGGCGCGGCTGCACCATCGAGGCCGCCGAGCGGCCCGCGCAGACTGGTGCCGATCGGCGTGCCGCGAGAGGGTAGCCCCGCCTGCGCGCGCTGCCCGACAAGATGAAGCCGGCCGATTTTCGGAGGTTGCCGGATTGGACAGCACATTCGCTTGCTTCGGAACAAACGCAGCGTTGCCATGCTATGAGTGGCTAGAGCAGGATCCGATCGCGTTGCAGTCGGGACCTGCTCCAAGTTCTTGATAGTGTCGCATTCTCTGCGACGAACCGGTGGCCACTTCGTCGGACAATGCCTTGATGACCACGCTCTACGACTTCACGCCCGCGGGAGCCGACGGCATTCCGCACCCGCTCTCAGAATACCGCGGCAAAGTCCTGCTCATCGTCAACACGGCCTCTCGCTGCGGTTTCACTCCGCAATACGAAGGATTGGAGGCGCTCTGGCGACGATACCGCTCCGCAGGGTTCGTCGTGCTGGCCTTTCCGTGCAACCAGTTCGGTGCACAGGAACCCGGAGCGGCCGACGAGATCGCACAGTTCTGCAGCTTGACCTACGCCGTGACGTTTCCGGTGCTCGCCAAGATCGATGTGAACGGACCGAAGGCCGAGCCGCTCTACGTGCATCTCAAACGCGAGCGCCCCGGCCTGTTCGGCAGCCGAGCGATCAAGTGGAACTTCACCAAGTTCCTCGTGGGGCGCGATGGGCGGGTGCTCGCCCGCTACTCGCCGCGGACGAAGCCCTCCGCCATGGAGGGCGTCGTCACGGCCGCACTCGGCGTCCGGTGAACACCTGCGTGGCATTCGACGACAGTCAGCCTGTCGTGCAGCCTGTCATGGGGGTGGGCCATCAGCCGGCGTGCGGTTCCTGTTCCCCGCCTCGCCGACCCTCCCGCGACCACCCGGCCCACCGAGCGTCACAGGGTCGGCCCAGAGAACTGGTCCACGGCCGCCCCGTCATCACGAGCCTCGCCAACTTGGCAGTCCTCCGCGGAGCCGGAGCGCCTCGGACCGAATAGGTAGCAGGGATGGTGATGGGTCTAGCAGACGCGCGGCGGCCGTCACAGGGCCAACGCTCCAGGTTGCCTGGTTCCACAGCTTATCGAGCATGTGCGCAGGCGCACGCCAAGCGCATCCTCCGCCGACTAGATTGAGCTTGCCCTCATCGGGCGTTTCCTCCCTCGACTTCGGGCCGCTTGCGAGGGCGGCCTTTTTTATATCCAAGCCGCAGATCGCCTCACAGGCCCGCCTCCTGCTCGGCCCGGTGTTGGCTCCTGGCCGCGCGGTATTCGGTGGTCCGGGACCGCTTCTTGTTGGGAGTGGCGCCTACGTCAGGGGTCGACGCCGTTCTCATCTCCAGCGCGTTCAGCTCGGACGTCGTGTTCTGCACGGCCGCGCCTGCGACCAACCAAGCAGCCGCGGCTGCCACCAACCACCTGCCCATACCGCGCGACCGCCGCATCCCTCTGCTCCGCTGAAGGCAACAGGCCGGACAACGCGCTCAGGCACACGCGGTTCACACAGGATAAAGAAAAGGCCCGCACAAGGCGGGCCTGAGGATCACTCTTGGCCGCAGGAACGATTCCGCAAGCCAACAGTTGTCGATGTGCAGTGCAGCGATGGCGTCGCTGTGCTGCTGCCCTCATGGGGCGTTTCCTCTCTAGACTTGGGCCGCATCTTCGGGTGCGGTCCTTTTTCGTCCAGGGCTGATTAGCCTAACTCAACGCTGACAACTTGGTTGCATCCGCCGGCGGCAGAAGGTGCCCAAGTGTGCAGCATCTCGGGTCCGGGCGGCTGAGCTTGGGGCTGCACTGTGTGGAGCTTGGCCAAGAGGGGACCGAGCGATCGCCCGATCCCCTCTCGGTTCGATCCTCCGATGCCGTCAGCGGGACGTGGGCGTGCCCGATCCGCTGCTGGTGTTCGATCCTCCGCTACGACCGGTCGTCGGCACAGTCGTAGAGCCAGGGTCAACACCGGTCGTCGGAGCCGTGACCGTCCCGGTGGCCGCCGGCATGTCACGGTTCGGCATGCCCTTCTCAGCGTTGCTCTTCACGCTGCCAGGGTTGTTCATGTTGCTCTCGGCGCTGCCCGGCGCGGTGGCCTGAGCCAGTGCGGCGCCCGTGAAGGCGAGAGAGGCAGCAAGAGCGACGATTGTGGTTCGCATGAGGCATATCTCCGAACTGGACTTCACGGCCCAACGCGCCCGCTCAGAGAAGGTTCTTGTCAGCCAGACGATGCCCAGATGAGCTCAGGCATGCCTCAGATCGTCCGGCACCCTTCCGCCATTCTCCGCCAGCTTCTGCATCACCTGCTTGTGCAGCCAGACGTTCATGGTCGCGGTATCGTCCGTGTCGCCGCTGTAGTGCAGCTCCTTCGCCAGTTCCCGGCGGGCCGCCAGACTGCTGTCGAGACCCAGGAGCTTCATCAGATCCACGATGGATCTCTTGTAGTCGAGCTGTTGGCCGGAGTTGGAGGCGAGGTCTTGCAGTACGGCGCCCACGTCCACACCGGCCGGGGTGCCTGCGGTTGGATCGTTGGCGATGGGGGAGGGGGCCCCGCTCATGGCCGGGGCGGCGGCGCTGCTCGCGGAGCCCGATGGACCGCCCGCTCCGGTGCTCCCTCCTGCCGTGACGTTCGGGGTCTCCGAGGCGTGCGGCGCAGCGGCTTGGGCGGTTGCCGGGCCACCGAAGATCTTCGATAGGATCGAACCGAAGATGCTCATGAATCACTCCTGTCCTGCTGTGGTCCTGTTCGTGCGGCGACCAACGGCAGGTCGGAGAGGGGGTTCCTGGCAGCCGATGATGAGGGCGACGCGTGGCGGGATCGCGGCCAGGCCTCGCGCGTTAGGACGACGTTCCTTTCGAGCACGAGGTAGCGCGGTGCAGGATCTCCTCGACGGCACGGCGGCCGCTGGGCAACTCACGAACTCTCCCGCTGCGGCTGAGAGCCTGACGGCCAAGCAACGAGCGGCCTTCGCGGCAGCCGGTCGGGCGTTGCTCGATGGCTGCCTCAGTCACCTCGAAGACGAGGAGCAGGCCGCGTTCTGGAGCGCAATCCGGCTCTGCTACAACCGCCCCTACAGCCCTCCGGAGCCGATGGTGCCTGAGATCGGCTCCGTGGTTCTGCCTGTGGCCGACATACCGGTGCCTGCAGATATCGGCCCGCCACTCGCATAAGGCACCGGCGTATCGCCGTACCGCCTGCGCGATCAGGGAGACGCCCGATCAGCGAACGTTGCGAGGGCGCGAGGGGGCGACGTCGGGCCCATCTCGCCCCGCATGCAGCCGCCGCATATCCGATCTGTGGCATGTGGTATACCAATGCGCGTTGTGCAGTGCGATACACCGCTCATCGCAGCCGCACACACCACCGGACGCCCGCCATGACGATCGCCCTCCTCCTCGCCGGTCTCGCCGCCGTCGCCGTCGGGCCGGCGCTCGCCCTCCTCACCGACCGCCTCGGCCTCGCGGCGCCCGACGCCGAGACCGCCGGCATGTTCGTGGCCGTCAACGACAACGCCCAGACCTCGCTCCAGCGCGCCGCCTGAGCGA
>NZ_JBKIBX010000033.1:0-74240 GCF_046557895.1 Methylobacterium oryzisoli
GCGGAGCACGAGGCGGTGGCGTCGGCGCGGGTGACGGCGCAGTGTTTCAGCTACGGTCACGCGATCGGTCATGCGGCGGCGATCGCGGCGCTGGAGCGGGTGGCGCCGCGGGCGATCGCGGGGGCGGACCTGCGGGCGCGGCTGAACCGCGACGGGGCGCGCCTCGGGTGAGCGCGTCGCTGCCGCAGGAGGAGCGAGCGTTGGCGCCGCGGGCTGATTCGGCCTACCACGAGGGTCCCGATCCTCGAAAGCCTCGTGCCCCCTTGCCGTCACCCTTGCCATTCTCCCTCGACGCGTTCGCCGATACCCCTACCGCCAATGCCGGGCCGCGCCTCGGCGACCAGGCCTATGCCGCCCTGGAGGAGCTGATCGTCACCGCGACGCTGCCGCCCGGCAGCCTGTGGTCCGAGGCGGCGCTGAGCGAGCGCACCGGCATCGGGCGCACCCCCGTGCGCGAGGCGCTGCAGCGCCTCGCCGCCGACCACCTCGTGATCCTGCTGCGGCGGCACGGCATCAAGATCACCGAGGTGCAGGTCGCCGAGCAGCTCCTCGTGCTCGACGCGCGCCGCGAGCTGGAGCGGCTGGTCTCGGTCTGTGCGGCGCGGCGCGCCTCGAAGGCCGAGCGGGAGGCGCATCTGCACAGCGCGGTCGAACTGCACGAGGCCGGGGAGAAGCGCGACCCGCTGCTCTACCTGCGGGTCCATTTCGCCCTGAAGCGCTTCACCTGCGCGTGTGCCCGCAACCCCTACGCGACCCGCGCGCTGTCGCCGCTGCACGCCCTCTCGCGCCGCTTCTTCTACGTCCATCACGACCGCTTCGGCGACCTGATGGAGGTGGCGCGGGTGCATGCGGAACTCGCCGAAGCGATCGGCCGCGGCGACGAGGCCGGCGCCTCGGCCTGCTGCGACGCGATGACGGATTACGCGGTCGCCTTCACGCGCAAGATCATCCTCGAATAGGAGGCCCGATGCCGACGACCAGCGACACCGCGGCGGCTCGGCCGCGCGGGCTCCTCGGCGAGGCGGCCCTGGCGCTGTGGGGCGGCATCGAGCCCGGGCGCGAGGCCGAGTTCAACGACTGGTACACGCACGAGCACCTGCCCGAGCGCATCGCCGTCCCGGGCTTCCTGCGCGCGCGCCGCTACGTCGAGAGCCTGACCGACGCGCGGCTGGCCGGCTGGCGCTACTTCACCCTCTACGAGGTGAAGGGAGCCGCCGTCCTGCACTCGCCGGCCTACCTGCGGTCGCTGGAGAATCCGACGCCGCGCACGCTCGCCGCCCTGCCGCTGTTTCGCGGCATGAGCCGGATGGGCTGCGCCGTCACGCACACGGCCGCCCGCGGGATGGGCGGCGACCTGTTCGTGGCCGAACTCGGCCCCCGGGACGGCGAGGCGGAGCGCCTGCGCGCATGGCTCGCGACCGCGCTGGCGCCGCGGATGATGGCGATGTCCGGGGCGCTCGCGACGCATCTGTGCGAGAACGATGCGGCGGCCACGCAGGCGGGCGTCGGCGTCGCCTCCTATCGCGAGGTGCGGACCGGAACCGGGCGCTGGCTCTGGCTGGTCGAGGGCGCCTGGACGGACCCGGCCGGCGCCCTGACGGAATGCGCCCGGGGGCTGGCCGACGCTGCGGCCCACGGGGCGGACGAGCGCCTGTCGCTCGGGATGTTCCGGTTCCTCGGCTCGCTCGTGCCCGCTCAGCTCGATCCCGCGTGAGCGGGACCGCGCCGCGCACGGAGCAGAAGCCGGCTGTCATCAGTGGGGATCTGGTTCGGAATCGGCACCCCTCAGGAAGGGGGCCGACGCCAACAACGAGACCAATCCGCAGGTCGGATGCGTCTTCCCGGCCTGAGAGCGGCCGTCAGTCAGTGTCGGTACATCGGTTCGATGACGGTTCGCCCGCGAGGGCAAAGCTCGCGGGCACAGTCGCGTTTGCACGCTGGTTCCTGCTGCTATCGACGGTCGGATCGTCGCCACGCTCGGTATTCGAGGCTTGATGAGGAGCATTCTGCACGCTCGTCGCCGTGTTCATCTCGGCCATCGGACCGCGCTTCATAAGGAGTAAGCCATCGGAGCCATGGCGCGGTTGTTGATCCGGACGATGAAATCTGAGATTCTGTGTTCGTAGCGCTGAACTGATTCGGCGCATACAGAAGCCGAGGCGACCGCGGATGTACCGGCGCCTCGGCTTTGTTTTTGGCGCTCCCGCTCCGCTCACGGCCCTCCTGGCTGTGCTCATCGATCGGACGGGAGCGGCTGCCCTGCTGATGGTCTGACGGCTCAGGCGAGAACACCGCCCGTGAGCACCGTCCGGATCATCGTGGCGAGCGACCTCGTCGCGAGTATCGCGATCACGTTCATCGATCGGAACGTGCTCACGGTTGGCACGACCGCGGTGGCAGATCATCGCGAGATCAATGGGAAGCAGTCACCGCATGCCTGTGCGCGTCGTTGGCATGAATGCAAACGCGCGCTACCTTTCCGCCATGGTCTCCGATCCGCGCATGCTCACGACCGCCCCGCCTCGTCTGCCCGAGCAGTACGAGCGGGTGGAACTGCTGCGCCCCGAGCGCACCCGCCAGGGCCGGTCCGTGCCGGCCGGCAGCCGGGGCACCGTGGTGGAGATCCTGGGCGACCACGAAGCTTTCATGGTCGAGTTCCAGCAACCCTTCGCGGCACTGCTGACGGTACGGCCAGCCACCATCCGCTCCGTCTCGGAATAGGCGCGTGCCAACCCTTGGGGAATATCTGACCTCTGTCAGATGCCCCATGGAAAAGGTCACCCACTACCTGATGAGCGACCTGCCGAACGTCGACGGCAAAGGCAAGCGTGCGTTCTTCGAGGCGTTCGGTTTCTCCCGCAACAAGCCCCTGGATCTTGTTCGCGCGCTGGAATCGCATGGACGATCTCATCCGATCGTTGATCACTACGAGGATGAGTGGGGCGAGCGTTGGGAAGTGCTTGGCCGATTTCCTTGTCCGGATGGGCGGCTGCCCGTCGTTCGCACAGCCTGGATAAGGCGTAGCGGCGACGCAATGCCGATGCTCGTTACCGTCATGCCCGATAAGCTTCAGATCTGAATCGAAGATGATGCGTCATCGGCGCAGAATCGCCGAGGAGATCCATGCTGCCGGCGAGGTTGTTTCGATCTGGCGGGAATTCGAGTGCTCAGTCCCGGAGTGTGATGGTGCATCCTTCACCTGACGCGTCATCGTCGGTCAGGCACCATCACCCCTCGTACCCGTGGACAAGGCGGTGCTCGACCGCGCCCGCCGCACGCCCGGGCCGCGCTTCGGCCCTCCCGACGATGTCGCGCCGGCGGCGCTGTTCCTGGCGAGCGGCGTCGCCGCCATCAACAACCTGATGATCGATGGCGGCTGGATGGCCGCATAAGGTCCAAGTCCTGCATCCTGTTCGCCGCCCGGACAGGCAATGAGACCGGGCAGGACGGTGGGGAAGCCTCCCGGGTGCGGCACCGCCCGCGCGAGGCGGCGACGCGACGATCCGAGGGAGAGGGTGGATGAGCACGTACGATCTGATCATTCGCGGCGGCACCGTGGTGACGGCGGCCGATACGGTCCGGGCCGACGTGGCGATCCGGGACGGCCGGATCGTCGCCGTCGCCGAGAGCCTGTCGGGCGGCGCGCGCGAGATCGACGCCGGCGGCCTGCTGGTGATGCCCGGCGGCATCGACAGCCACGTCCACCTCGCCCAGCCGGCCTTCGGCGGACCGGCGATGGCGGACGGCTTCGAATCCGGCACGCGCTCGGCCATCGCGGGCGGAACCACGACGGTCCTGCCCTTCGCGCTCCAGCCCCGCGGCGCCCCCCTGCGGCAGAGCGTGCTCGACTACCACCGGGAGGCGGACGGCAAGAGCTACTGCGATTACGGCTTCCACCTCATCATCTCGGACCCCACACCCAGCGTGCTCGGGCAGGAGCTGCCCGCCCTGGTGGGGGACGGCTACACCTCGTTCAAGGTCTTCATGACCTATGACGATCTGGTGCTGAACGACCGGCAGCTGCTCGACGTGTTCGAATGCGCGCGGGATTGCGGGGCCCTCGTGATGGTGCATTGCGAGGGCTACGACGCGATCCGCTTCATGACGGAGAAACTGGAACGCGCCGGGAAGACCGCGCCCTACTACCACGCCGTCTCACGCCCGGCCTCGGTGGAGCGCGAGGCGACCCACCGGGCGATCAGCCACGCCGAGCTGGTCGAGGTGCCGATCATGATCGTGCACGTCTCGGGCCGCGAGCCGATGGAGCAGATCCGCTGGGCGCAGCAAAGGGGGCTGAAAGTCTACGGGGAGACCTGCCCTCAGTACATCGCGCTGACCGCCGACGACCTGAAGGGCCTCAACATGGACGAGAGCGGCGGGAAGTACGTCTGCTCGCCGCCGCCGCGCGACCACGCGAGCTGGGAGGCGATCTGGGAAGGCCTCCGGACCGGCGTCTTCCAGACATTCTCCTCGGACCACTGCCCCTTCTTCTACGAGGGCGATCAGGGCAAGCTGAACCCCAAGGCGCGCACCGGGTTCCGCTGGGTCCCGAACGGGATCCCGGGCGTCGAGACGCGGCTCCAGATCCTGTTTTCCAAGGGCGTGGTCGAGGGGCGGATCTCCCTCAACGAGTTCGTGGCCCTGACCTCGACCAACCACGCCAAGATGTACGGCCTCTATCCGGGGAAGGGCTCGATCGCGCCGGGCTTCGACGCCGACATCGTGATCTGGGATCCGAACCGGAAGGAGACGATCCGGCAGGAGCTGATGCATCACGGCGCCGACTACACGCCCTACGAGGGCATCGCCGTCACCGGCTGGCCGGTCATGACGATCCTGCGCGGCGAGGTCGTGGCCGAGGAGGGCCGCATCCTGGGAGCGCCCGGCCGTGGCCGCTTCCTCAAGCGGGCGCTGTCTCCCTACGCGGCGGCGCCTCGTTCCTGAGCGGTCGCGGTCGGCGGGAGGCCGCGCCGCCGCGCGGGACGCGCGCCCTGCCGCCAATCACGTCCGCCGACGAATCCGAGACGTCGTCGACGGACCGAGGGCCGCACTCAGCCCATCCGGGCCTTGCGGGCGAGGTCGGCGGCGAGCGCGGCGAGATCCACCGGCTTCTCGTGGCGGGTCACGGTGGCGTAGGCGGCCGGCACGACGCCCGCGTCGTAGCCGGTCGCGAACACGAACGGCACCCGGCGCGCCGCGAGCGCGTCGGCCACGGGGTAGACCAGCTCGTCGGCCAGATTGATGTCCAGCACCGCCCCGTCGAGTCTCGCCTGCGCCGCGATGAGGGCCAGCGCGCCCTTCACCGAGCCGACCGGCCCGATCACCCGGGCTCCCGCGCCCTCCAGGGTCTCGGCGAGGTCGCTGGCGATGTGCCAGTCGTCCTCCACGATCAGCAGGCACAGCCCCTGCAGCCCGCTCGCGTCCGGGTCAGCCACGTCCGTTCTCCTTGGCGGTTGCCGGGACCGGCAGGGTGATCGTGCAGATCACCCCGTCGGCGCCGAAGGCCAGGCTCGTCCTGGCTCTCAGCTGGTAGGGCAGCGAGCGCTCGATCAGCTCGCTGCCGTAGCCCTTGCGCCGCGGCACGCGCGGGTCCGGCATGACGATGCCGCTCTCGCGCCACGTGATCGTCACGCAGGGCTCCTCTCCCGCCGCCTCGATCTCCCAGGTCACGGCGAGGCGCCCCTTCTCGTGGTGGAGCGCCCCGTACTTGACCGCGTTGGTGGCCAGTTCGTGCACCCCCAGGGCGAGGGCCTGCGCGGCGGGCGCCGGCAGGGAGACGGGCGGTCCCTCGACCCGGACCTTGCCGGTCCCGCCGCTGCCGTGGGCGGTCAGCTCGGCCTCGATGACGGTCCGCAGGTCGATGGCGTCGTAATCCATGCGCGCGAGCAGGCCCTGGACCCGGGAGAGGGCCCGCAGGCGGCGCTCGAACTCCGCCGAGAAGTCGACCAGGGTCTCGCTCGACCGCATCGTCTTGCGGGCGAGCGACTGGACGACGGCGAGCAGGTTGCGCGTGCGGTGATGCAGCTCGGCGAGCAGGATCTGCTGGCGGTCCTGCAGAAGGCGCAGGTCGTGGATGTCGGTGGAGGTCCCCACCCATTCCACCGGGCGGTCGCCGAGCGGGGCGAGCGGCCGGGCGCGGGTCTGGTGCCAGCGGTCCTCGTCCTTCGCGGCCCAGCGGATGCGGTGCTCGACATGGTAGGCGCCGGTCTCCTGGGCGGTGCGCCACGCCGCCAGCGTGGCGTCGCGGTCGTCGGGATGCACCGCGCCGAGCCAGCCGAAGGCGCGGCTCTCGTCGTCCGACAGGCCGGTGAAGGCCTCCCATTGCGGGCTGCCCCAAGTGCGGCTGCCGTCGCCCCGGCTGCGGAAGACGAGCTGCGGGATGCTGGTGGCGAGGAGGCGGAAGCGCTCCTCGTTCTCCCGCAGCTGGTGCTCGGCCTCGAACGCCTCGGTGCGGTCGCGGATGATCTTGGCGAAACCCGGGACGCTGTCGCGCAGCGGGAGAAGCTGGCCCTGGGCCCAGAACCGGGAGCCGTCACGGCGCAGGTGCCAGCGCTCGTCCTCGGCCCGCCCCTCGGCCAGCGCCGTGCGCCGCTCGAATTCGGGGATGCCGGCCGCCCGGTCCTCCGGCGTGAAGATCACGTCGGCCGGTCGGCCGATCATCTCGGAGCGGCTGAGACCGAGGACGCGCTCGGCGCCGACGTTCCAGCTCGTGACGATCCCGGCCTCGTCGAGGGTGAAGATCGCGAAGTCGAGAGTGCTCTCGACGACGATGCGGAAGAGTTCGGCATCGTCGGCCGACGGCGCTGGCGGGGGAGGACTCGGATCGCTGGTCATGCACGGGTCCGCCTGGATGGAGCGGGCAACGGGCCTGCCGTCGGCCGCCGGTGCGACGGCTCGACCGCCGCGCGACGATGCAGACCAGTCCGACGAGCCGCATTCACGTGCGTGAAAAGCCGCGATCCCGATCGCGAGCGGCCCATGACGGCGGCACGGTCACCGGCAACGCCCCGGACATCCGGTTGATCCGTGGCGGCGCGGGATCAATGCGCGGGATCAGTGGAAGTCCCTTGATTTCGGCAGGATCCGCACGCCGCGGGGATGGCCCTGCGGGCCGCGCGGCCGCGGGGAATGCGCGACCTCGTCGGCGCGCGTGGGCTCGACGGGAGGATCGTGATCCTCCGACAGGCGCGCGAGTTCCGCGCTGCGGTCGACCATGCGCTCGCCCAGGAGATGCGTCACGCCCTCCGGGCTTTTCTGCACCCGGCCCTCCACAAGGAGGAGCCGCGCGCCCATCACCTCGCGGCGGAAGCGCTCGAAGGTGCGCGCCCACAGGATCACGTTGGTGATGCCGGTCTCGTCCTCCAGGGTGATGAAGATGGCGTTGCCCGCGCCGGGGCGCTGGCGCACCAGCACGATGCCCGCGTTGCGGCAGAGAGCCCCGTCCGGCCGGGACGCCGTCTCGGCGCAGCTCGCCACCCGCTCGGCCCGGAAGACCGGCCGCAGGATCGCCATCGGGTGCGCCTTGAGCGAGAGCCGCACCGACTGGTAGTCGGCCGCCACATGCGCGCCGAGGGACATCTCGGGCAGGCTCACCTCCGGTTCGGGTCCGAGTTCGCGGGCCTGCGCCGCCGCGAACAGCGGCAGGGGCGCGTCGTCGGGCAGGCGGCGCACGGCCCAGAGCGCCGCGCGCCGGTCGAGGCCGATCGAGCGGAATGCGTCGGCCGCGGCGAGCCGTTCCAGGGCGGGCCGGGACAGGCGGGTGCGGGCGGCGAAATCCTCGATGTCGCCGAACGGCGCGCCGCGCGCCGCGGCGACCCGCTCGCCATCCGCCGCGCCGAGGCCGTCGACCTGCCGGAAGCCGAGGCGCAGGGCCAGCCGCCCGGCGCCGTCGCGCTCCAGAATGGTGTCGTGACGGCTGTGGTTGATGTCGACCGGGCGGATCTCCACCCCGTGCTCGGCCGCATCCCGCACGATCTGCGCGGGGGCGTAAAAACCCATCGGCTGCCCGTTCAGGAGCGCGCAGGCGAACACCGCCGAGTGATGGCATTTGATCCAGGCCGACACGTAGACGAGCTTGGCGAAGGAGGCCGCGTGACTCTCCGGGAAGCCGTAGGAGCCGAAACCCTTGATCTGCTCGAAGCAGCTCTGCGCGAAGTCCCGCGCGTAGCCGCGCGCCACCATGCGCTCGACCATCAGGGATTCGAAGGTCTGGATGGTGCCGACATGGCGGAAGGTTGCCATGGCCCGGCGGAGCTGGTTGGCCTCCACGTCGCTGAACTCGGCCGCCACCATGGCGAGCCGCATCGCCTGCTCTTGGAACAGGGGGACGCCGAGGGTTTTTTCCAGCACCCCCTGCAGTTCGTCGGGCTCGCCCTTGCCGGGCGCCGGGGAGGGGAAGGTCACCGGATCCAGCTTAGCCCGGCGGCGCAGGTAGGGGTGCACCATGTCGCCCTGGATCGGGCCCGGCCGCACGATCGCCACCTGGATCACGAGGTCGTAGAACGTGTTCGGCTTCAGCCGCGGCAGCATGTTGATCTGCGCCCGGCTCTCGACCTGAAACACCCCGATCGAGTCTCCCCTCTGCAGCATGGCATAGACGGCCGGGTCCTCCTGCGGGATGCCGGCGAGGTCGTGCTCACCCAGCCCGTGCGCGCGCATCAGGTCGAAGGCCTTGCGGATGCAGGTCAGCATCCCGAGCGCCAGCACGTCGATCTTCATCAGGCCGAGTTCGTCGATGTCGTCCTTGTCCCATTCGATGAAGGTGCGCTCGGGCATCGCGGCGTTGCCGATGGGCACCGTGTCGTCGAGGCGCCCGCGCGTCAGCACGAAGCCGCCGACATGCTGCGAGAGGTGGCGGGGGAAGCCCAGCAGGCGCCGGGCGAGGCCGAGGGCGCGGGCGATGGACGGATTCTCCGGATTGAGCCCCGCCTGCCGGATATGCGCGTTGCGGATCCGCGCGCCGAAGCTCCCCCACTGGGTCGAGGCGAGGCGGGCGGTGACGTCCTCGGTGAGGCCGAGCGCCTTGCCGACCTCGCGCATGGCGCTGCGCGGGCGGTAGCGGATCACAGTCGCGGCGATTCCGGCCCGGTGCCGGCCGTAGCGGGCGTAGATGTGCTGGATGATTTCTTCGCGCCGCTCATGCTCGAAATCGACGTCGATGTCGGGCGGCTCGCGCCGCTCCTCCGAGATGAAGCGCGCGAACAGGAGATCGTGCGCGCTCGGATCGACCGCCGTGATGCCGAGCACGTAGCAGACGGCGGAATTGGCCGCCGAGCCACGGCCCTGGCAGAGGATGCCTCGGTCCTCGGCCACCCGCACGATGTCGAGGATCGTCAGGAAGTAGCGGGCGTAGTCGAGCTTGGCGATGAGGGCGAGTTCCGCCCGCAAGAGCGCCGCGACCTTGTCGGAGATACCGTCCGGGTAGCGGAGGGCGGCGCAGCGCCGGGTCTGCTCCTCCAGCCACCCTTGCGCGCTCCAGCCCGGCGGGACGGGCTCGTCTGGATAGTCGTAGCGCAGTTCGGCCAGGGTGAAGCCGACCCGGGCGAGGAGGTTTTGGGTCTCGGCGACCGCCTCGGGCGCCTCGCGAAACAGGCGCGCCATCTCCTGCGGGGCCTTGAGGTGGCGCTCGGCATTGGCGTCGAGCCGGCGGCCCGCCGTCTCGACGGTCACGCCCTCCCGGATGCAGGTCATGACGTCCTGAAGGTCGCGGGCGCCGGGCTCGTGGTAGAGCGCGTCGTTGACGGCGATGAGGGGCAGGCCCGCCTCGCCCGCCAGGGTCTTGAGGCGAGACAGCCGCCGGCGGTCGTCGCCGCGCCGGTGCAGGGCGGCGGCGAGCCAGACGGCGCCGGGCGCGGCGCGCGCGAGCCGGTCCAGGATGAGGCTGAGCCCGTCGAGGCGCCTCCCCGGCAGGACGACGAGCAGCAGCCCGCCCGCATCCGCCAGCAGGTCGTCGCGGTGGAGGATGCAGGCGCCCTTGCGGGCGCGGCGGTTGCCGAGGGTGAGGAGGCGGCACAGGCGCCCCCAGCCGACCCGGTCCGCCGGATAGGCCACGATGTCCGGGGTGTCGTCGGCGAAGACCAGTCGCGCGCCGACGGCGAGCGTGAAGGAGGCGGCGCGGCGCCTCAGCGCCTCGCGCGCCGCCGGGTCGGGGACCGCGGCGGGATACGCGATCTCGCCGGGTCCCGAACCTTCCAGGATCGCCGCCGGGAGCGGCGCGCCCTGCGCCCGCAGCTCCCGGAGGGCCGCGTAGGCGCGCACGACGCCCGCGACCGAGTTGCGGTCGGCGATCCCGATGCCGGTCTGGCCGAGCAGGAGGGCCGTCAGCACCATGTCCTGCGGGTGCGAGGCCCCGCGCAGGAAGGAGAAATTCGTCGCGGCGACGAGTTCCGCGTAGGGCGGGACATCGTCCCTCACGCGAACAGCCCGTGCAGGTACCAGCGCGGGCGCCCGCTCTCGCGCTCGTAGAGCCCGGCGCGGAAGAGCCAGAAGCGGCCCCCCTGCGCATCCTCGACCCGGTAATAGTCCCGCGTCGGGGCGGCCGGCTCGCGCCACCATTCCGGGGCGATGCGCTCGGGCCCCTCGGCATGGACGACGGTGTGCAGGACACCCTGCCAGCGGAAGCGCAGGGGCGGCCCGTCCGGCACCTCGGCGAGCGCCTCGACGGGCTGGGGCGGATCGAACAGATGCAGCGGCCGCGCCGGGGGTTCGCTCGGCTCGGGGACGGGCCAGGGCGCGGATGGCGCGGTCTCCCCCGTCGGCACGAGGCGCGACGAGCGCAGGGGGTCGTGCGTGTCGGCCGCCACGAAGCGCAGCACGCGGGCTGCTCCCAAGCGCGCCACCAGCCGGTCGACGAGGTCGGAGACGGCGTCCTCGTGGTCCGCTTCCCCGTCGAGGCGCGGCTGGAGCGGCGCCAGCGGCTCGGCGAGCGTCACGGCGAGCCGGACGCGGTCGAAGCCGAAGCCGGGATCGAGGGGGTCGGCGAGGGCGTCCAGCCGCTCGCGCAGGAGGCGCAGGATCGCCTCGGGGTCGCGCTGGGGTCGGCCGGTCCGGATGCCGATGCGCCGCACCGCACCGTCGCTGCGGAAGAAGCTGGCCTCGAAGGCACGGCCGCCCTCGCCGGTGGATTCAAGCTGCTGTGCGACCTGACCCGCCAGCCGCTGCAGCGCCGCCGCGAGGGCGGGGCGGTGGGTGAGGGGGTCGGCGAAGACCTCGTCCGCCCAGCAGGCGGGGCGCGGCCGCAGCGGCGTGATGCGGCGATCCTCCAGGCCCTGCACCCGCCGCAGCCGCGTCCCCAATTCCTCGCCGAACCGGGCCGCCAGGACTTGGCTCGGCAGGCCGGCGAGGTCGCCGAGGCGCTTCAGGCCGGCCAGCGCGAGGGCCGCGCGCGTCCGCTTCGGCAGCCCGAGCGCCGCGACCGGCAGGGAGCGGACGGCCTCCGCCTCGCCCCCCGGCGGCACCGACCCGGCGCGGCCGAACCGGGCCAGCGCGCGGGCGGCATCGGGCGTGCCCGCGATGGTGGCGCAGGCGGCGTATCCGGCTTGGCGGAAGCGGCGCAGGCTCTGGACGCGCAACGCCGCCTCGCCGCCGACGAGGTGGTCGCAGCCGGTCACGTCGAGGACGAGCCCGTCCGGCGGATCGAGGTCGACGAGCGGGGTCCAGCGGTCGCAGGCCTCGGCCATGCGGCCGAGCAGCGCCGCATCCGCTGCCGGGTCCTGGTCGATGGCCAGGAGGTCGGGGATGCGGGCGCGGGCGTCGGCGAGGGTCTGGCCCGGCCTGAGGCCGAGGGTCGTCGCCTGCCGGCTGACGGCTGCGAGCCTCAGGGCGCCCCGATCCTGCGCCACGAGGACGAGGGGCTCATCCTGCGCGGCGCCGTCCCGCAGCGTCCTCGACCGGACCCGGTCCGACGGCAGGAACGGAAACCACAGTGCGAGGTAGCGGCGCGGTTGCGGCCGGAGCAGCGACGGGGCTTGAGAAGCGCAGGCTGTCACGGTCCCATTCCAGGTGCCAGGTGCGGGAATGGCGCCCCGCCCGGTGCCGCAGCAGGGTCGCCGCGAAGGCGGGACGGCCGGGCGCCTGCGCCTCGAAGGGCGCCGAGGCCACGGACGCGACGCTCCAGCGGGTCGTGGCCGCGCTCGGACAGGCGCTGGCGTCGAGCCGGATCATGACCAGCGTCACCCCCGAGGCGCGCGCGGAGAGCGTCAGCCGCCGGCTCGCCTTGAGATCGAGGTTCTTCGGGGATCCGCCCATCTCCACGAGGGCCGCGCCCAGGCCGGTGCAGCGCGCGGCCTCGTCCACGGCCCGCAAGGCCCCGGTCGGATCCCGCGCCCGCACGACGACGAGGCGGGACGGATCGAGCCCGTAGGCGGCGAGTCCGTCGCCGTAGAGCCCTCCCACCCGCGCCTCGACCGGATCCTGGCGGACCCAGATGAGCGGGCGCCCGCCCGCGGCCCGCAGCGCCAGGCCGAGGCCGAACCCGGTCGCCGCAGCGGGATGGCGCGCGTGACCGGCATGGACCTCGTGCAGGACGCCGCGGGCCAAGCCGCCCCCGAGCCACGCGTCGAGGTCGTCCAACCCGGTCGCGAACGGCCTCGCCGCGGCTTTGGCCACGCCCGGCTCCAGCGCCATGACGGCGCGACGCAAGGCGGAGAGGGCGACGGGCGGCTGCACGGTTCATGTTCCCTATTTGTTCTTATAGCAGCTCCGCTCAGGCGCGGTGTCAACCCGCGACGGGTCGGATGACCTGTCTCAGGTGTGCACATCGCGGGCGGGGCGCCTCGCGGCGCCCCGGATCAGCCCCGCAGGGTCAGGCGGCCCGCCTCGACCTCGAAGCCGCGCAGGCGGCGCAGGAAGGACATGCCGAGCAGGCTCGTCCCGAGCCGGCCCCGCGGCAGCACCACGGCCTCGACGTCCCGCACCGTGATGCCGCCGACCTGCATCTCGGCGATTCGCACCGGCGCGCCGCGCACGACGCCGTTCGCGGTGCCCATCGGCTTGGTGAAGGCCCGCGGGTCGAGGCGGATGCCGGCGCGCTCGGCGTCGTCCTGCGTGAAGGCGCAGAGCGTGGCGCCCGTGTCGACCATCATGCGCACGCGGCGTCCCTCCACGAGGGGATGCACCGTGTAGTGGCCGGCGAGGTCCTGGTGCAGGGTGACGGTGAGCGCGGTTCCGGCACCCGATCCATTGACCGCCGCGGCGGCCGGGGCGGGGGTCTGGCCGAAGAGGTGCGCCACGCGCTCGGCCGTGCCGCCCCCGAGGGCGACCGCTCCCGCCAGTACGCCGAAGGCCCAGTGCAGCGGGCGGGTCATCGCAACACTCCATTTGTCCGCGACGGGGGGATGCTCCGGCCGGTCTGCTTAAGGATTCCCCGTGCGGCGTCACGCCATCGCGGCGCGTGGTTGCGGGTGCCTTGCCGGATCGCCGCGAATGCCACAGATCCCGGGGGCCGCGCGGCCCGCGCCCGGCTTGCCAGGGACGGAGGGCGCCGCTATAAGCCCGGCCGCGCCCACCGGACACCCTTGGAGGCCGGGGCGCGGCGACGTCGGTTCACAAGGCCGCTCTCGATCGGGGCGGCCTTCGGCGTTTGAGCCACACCACCACATTCCTGAAGGATCACGCCATGAGCGCCGTGAAGCCGCTTGAGGCCGTGGCACGCGACCGGGTCGGCAAGGGGGCCGCCCGGGCCGTTCGTCGCCAGGGCCGGGTGCCCGCCGTCATCTACGGCGGCGGCCAGTCGCCGCAGTCGATCTCGCTCGACGCCAACCAGACCAACCAGCTCATCTACGGCGGCGGCTTCCTGTCGACCGTGTTCGAGATCCAGGTCGAGGGCCGCAAGGTCCGGGCGATCCCGCGCGACTACCAGCTCGACCCGGTCAAGGACTTCCCGCTGCACGTCGACTTCCTGCGCGTGACCGCCGGCCAGACGATCGAGGTCGCGGTGCCGGTCCACTTCATCAACGAGGACGCGGCGCCGGGCCTGAAGCAGAAGGACGGCACGCTCAACATCGTGCTCCACACCCTGCCGCTCGAGGTCGCGCCGGAATCGATCCCCGACGCGATCAACGTCGACCTCACCGGCAAAGATATTGGCGACGTCGTGCACGTCTCCGACCTGACCCTGCCGGCCGGCGCCACCCTGGCGATCGACGCGGGCGAGACGGTCGCCACGATCGTGCCGCCGACGGTGCTCGGCGCCGAGGTCGAGGCCGAGGAGGCCGCAGTGGCCGAGGCCGCCCGGGCCGAATCCGCGTCGGAGGCCGCCGAGGAGGCCGCCAAGGACAACGAGGGCTGAGGCTCTCAGGGCCCTCTCCCAACCTTCATCCGGAACGCCCCGGCCTCGCGCCGGGGCGTTTCGCCGTTCGCGGAGCCCTCGCGCCATGCGGCTGTTCGTCGGCCTCGGCAATCCCGGCTCCCGCTACGCGGGCAACCGGCACAACATCGGCTTCATGGCGCTCGACGCGATCGCGCGGCGCCACCGCGCCGCGCCCTGGCGCCGCAAGTTCCAGGGCGAGGCGAGCGAGGCCGTGCTCGGAACCGAGCGCGTGCTGCTGCTCAAGCCCGAGACCTACATGAACGAATCCGGCCGGTCGGTGGCGGAGGCGCAGCGCTTCTACAAGGTGGCGCTCGACGACGTGGTGGTCTTCCACGACGAACTCGACCTCGCACCCGCCAAGCTGCGGGTGAAGCGCGGCGGCGGCAATGCCGGCCACAACGGCCTTCGCTCGATCACCGCGCTGTGCGGCAACGAGTACTGGCGCGTGCGCCTCGGCATCGGCCATCCGGGCGACAAGGCGCTGGTGCACGCCTACGTGCTCAACGACTTCGCCAAGGCGGAGCGGCCCTGGGTGGACGACCTCTGCGACGCGGTGGCTGACCATGCCGGCGTGCTCGCCGCGGGCGAGGATGCGAGCTTTCAGAACAAGGTCCACCTCGCCATGCAGGGGCGGGGCTGGGACGAGGTGAAGCGCGTCGGCGAGCGACAGGCTTGATCCGATCCTTCGTCACGGCAATCAGGGGCGCAACGCCGGGGGCCGGCCGCTCCCGAGCAATGGAATGAACCGATGGGCTTCAAATGCGGCATCGTCGGCCTGCCGAACGTCGGCAAGTCGACGCTCTTCAACGCGCTGACGCAGACCGCCGCCGCGCAGGCGGCGAACTATCCGTTCTGCACCATCGAGCCGAATGTCGGCGAGGTGGCGGTGCCCGACCCGCGCCTCGACGACCTCGCGGCGATCGCGGGCTCGAAGGAGATCGTGCCGACGCGGCTGACCTTCGTGGACATCGCCGGCCTCGTGCGCGGCGCCTCGAAGGGGGAGGGACTCGGCAACCAGTTCCTCGCCAACATCCGCGAGGTCGACGCCATCGCGCACGTGGTGCGCTGCTTCGAGGACGGGGACGTCACCCACGTCGAGGGCAAGGTCGATCCGATCGCCGACATCGAGACGATCGAGACCGAGCTGATGCTCGCCGACCTCGACAGCCTGGAGAAACGCGTCACGGCGCTGGAGAAGAAGGCCAAGGGCGCCGACAAGGAGGCGAAGGAGACCCTCGACCTCGTGCAGCGCGCCCTGCCGCTCCTGCGCGAGGGCAAGCCCGCCCGCCTCGTCGTCCGCAAGCCCGAGGAGGAGCGGCTGTTTTCCCAGCTCGGCCTGATGACGGCCAAGCCCGTCCTCTACGTCTGCAACGTGGAAGAAGGCTCGGCGGAGTCCGGCAACGCCCAGTCGCAGGCGGTCTTCGCCCGCGCGGCCGAGGAGGGCGCCAAGGCCGTGGTGGTCTCGGCCAAGATCGAGAGCGAGATCGCGGTGCTGCCGCCGGCCGAGCAGGCCGAGTACCTGGAGGCGGTGGGCCTCACCGAGCCCGGCCTCAACCGGGTGATCCGGGCGGGCTACGACCTGCTCGGCCTGATCACCTATTTCACCGCGGGGCCGAAGGAGGCCCGGGCCTGGACCGTCACCAAGGGCACGCGGGCGCCCGGAGCGGCGGGCGTGATCCACACGGACTTCGAGAAGGGCTTCATCCGGGCCGAGACGATCGCGTTCGCCGACTATACGAGCCTCAAGGGCGAGGCCGGGGCGCGCGAGGCGGGCCGGCTGCGGCTGGAGGGCAAGGAGTACGTGGTGCAGGACGGCGACGTGCTGCACTTCCGCTTCGCCAACTGACCGATGCGCCTTCACCCGCGTCACGCCTGGGACGTGACCCCGGGCGAGGCGGTGGCGCTGCAGAAGCGGCTCGCCGCCGACCTCGTCACCGACCGGCCGATCGATCTGTCGGCCGTGCGGCTCGTCGCGGGGGTCGACGTGAGCGTGAAGGAGGGGCGCTCGCAGGCCGCCATCGTGGTCTCGACCTTCCCCGAGTTCCGCGTCGTCGAGACCGTCACGGCGGAGCGCCCGACGCCGTTTCCCTACATCCCCGGCCTCCTGAGCTTCCGCGAGGGGCCGGTGCTGGAAGAGGCCTTCAGGCGCCTGGACACCGAGCCCGACGTCTTCCTGTTCGACGGCATGGGCACCGCGCATCCGCGGAGGATCGGCATCGCCTGCCACCTGGGCCTGTGGCTGGAGCGCCCGACCATCGGCTGCGGCAAGACCCGGCTGGTGGGCCGCAACGCGCCCCTGCCCGAGGAGAAGGGCGCCCACGTGCCCCTGGTCGACAGGGCCGAGACGATCGGGGCGGTGGTGCGCACGCGGACGGGCACGCACCCGCTCTTCATCTCGCCCGGGCACCTCGCCGACATCCCGAGCGCGGTGGCGCTGGTGCTCGCCTGCGCTCCGAAATTCCGGCTGCCCGAGCCGATCCGCCAAGCCCACAAGGCGGCGGGCGTGTTCACCTGAGCCTTGTCCTGAGCCCCTCCGGCCAGAGCCCCCTGGCTCCCCGCCGCCGCGGGTGCTAGCCGTGCCGGTCCCTTCCCCTGCCGCGGGCCGGCCTTCATGCAGCATTATCACTTCGAGGATCTCGCCCCCGGCGTCACCCTCACTGGCGGTCCGGTCACGGTCACGAGCGAGGACATCGTGGCCTTCGCCCGCGCCTACGATCCGCAGCCGTTCCACCTCGACGAGGAGGCGGGGCGGGGCAGCGCGGTCGGCGGCCTGATCGCCTCGGGCTGGCACAGCTGCGCGATCGGCATGCGGCTGATGGCCGACACCTTGATGCTGCGGGCGAGTTCGATGGGCTCGCCGGGAATCGACGTGGTGCGCTGGCTGCGGCCCGTGCGCCCGGGCGTCGCGCTCTCGATGCGCCTCGTGGTCCGCGAGAGCCGCCCCTCCGCCTCGAAGCCGGATCGCGGCTTCGTGCGCTTCCAGCTCGACCTCCTCGAAGGGGGCGGCGAGCGCGTCATGACCCAGGATTTCTGGGTGATTTTTGGCCGGCGCGGGGCCGCCCCCCTGCCGCCGCGAGTCCTGCCGGAACGGCAGGCCCCGGAGCCGGACCTGTCCGACCCTGGCGACGCCTTCCCGGCGGGCTTCATCGAGGATCTGCCGGTCGGGACGACCTACGACCTCGGCCCCTACCGGTTCGAGCGCGAGGAGGTGCTGGCCTTCGCCCGCGCCTTCGACCCGCAGCCCTTCCACATCGACGAGGCGGCGGCGCGCGCCTCCCATTTCGGCGGCCTGTGCGCCTCGGGCTGGCACACCGCCGCGGCCTGGATGAGCCGCATGGTGGCGGCCCGCGACCGGGGCCGGGCCGAGGCGCTGGCGAGCGGCGCGACGATCCCGGCGAGCGGGCCGTCGCCGGGCTTCCGGGACCTCAAATGGCTCAAGCCCGTCTATATCGGTGACACGATCCGCTTCGCCCTGACCCTGACCGAGGCGCGTCCCTCACGGTCGCGCCCGGGCTGGGGCGTGGTCAGCCACGCGGCCACCGGGGTGAACCAGCACGGCGAGGCCGTGTTCAGCTTCGCGGGTGCGTGGCTGGGGCAGGCCCGCGGCTAGTAAACCTTTAACAGAACACAAGTCTCCGGCGCTTTTCGCAGGCGCGAAAGCCGTCTCGGCCTGTGGATGACGGGACCTGTGCCCGTCCCGCCACAGGCCGATCCGAAACGGTCAAGTCGAGTCCGGTCTCAACCGGGAGAGAACGGCCAAGTCTCTTTCCTGCCGCATTTCAACCGGAGCAGGAGAGACCGCCGCGGTGTGCGATTCCGCACCTGCCTCCCAGACCCGGATCGTTGCATGCGCCAGCGCCTCCTCCTCGCCGTCCTCGCGATCGCGGCGCCGCTCCCGGCCCTGTCCCAGAGCCCGGCCCGCGACAGCATCGACGCCCTAATCGAGGAGCAGGCCCGGGCGAGCGGCGTGCCGGCGAGCTTCGTGCACCGGGTGGTGAAGCGCGAAAGCGGCTACAACCCGCGCGCGGTCGGGCGCGGCGGCGCCATGGGGCTGATGCAGATCAAGCACGCCACGGCGCGCGGGCTCGGCTACGGCGGCTCGGCCGCCGGACTGCTCGACGCCAAGGTGAACCTCACCTACGGGGTCGCCTACCTGGCGGGGGCCTACAAGACCGCCCGGGGCAACGAGGCGCAGGCCTACAGCTACTACGCCCGCGGCTACTACTACGCCGCCAAGCGGGCCGGCATCCGCACCGACGTGGCCGAGCTGGAGCCGCCGGCGCCGCTGCCGCCCACGCCCGTCAACCCGATCGGCCAGTTCTTCGGCAAGGTCTTCGGCGGCGGCCGGGCGCCCGCGACCGTCGTCACCGCTTCGGCCGACCCCTCCGTCGCCGCGCTGTCGAACGCCGTGCAGACCCAGATGCCCGCCTCGCAAGCACCTGCCTCGCAAGCGCCTGCCTCGCAAGCGCCGTCGTCCCCGCAGCCGGCGGCCCAGGCCGCTTCTCCCGCACCTCAGACCGCGCCGGCCGCTGCCGCCGCGGCGCCGCTGCCGCCGCAGCGTCCGGCGCCGCCCTCCACCGCCCTGGCCTATGCGGGCGGCTCCGCCGTGGCCGGTCTGCCGTTCCCGACCTACGGGCTCCAGGGCGGGGCAGTCCCGGCACGGGCCGTGCCCACCGCGGCGTCCGCAGCTCCTGCGGTCGCCCCGATCGCGATCCCTGCGGCAGCCGCGCCCGCGGCCGCCACGATCGTCGCCTCGGCCGCACCGGTGGCGGCGGCCGCCGAGGACGCCTCCGTCTCCGTGCCGCTGCCCCCGCGCCGCCCGGCCGAATTCCGGCGCCTCGCCGTGAAGAAGCCGGCGTCCGCGCTGCCGATGACCGCCGCGGCCGCCCCGGTCCAGCCCTCCGCCAACCCGTAGGCCGATCCGTACCCGGCCCGCGAGCCGCGCGTCCGGCCCCGTTCCGCTCCTGCCCGATCCCCGCTATACGGGCCGGCGTACCGCGTTTTCGAAAGCGCGGCAGGGATCCGGGAGGCGGTGATGGGCGAGACGCGGGACGTCTTCATCTGTGATTTCGTGCGGACGCCGATCGGCCGCTACGGCGGTGCGCTCGCCGCAGTGCGGGCCGATGACCTCGCGGCGATCCCCCTCGGCACGCTCCTGCACCGCCATCCCTCCCTCAAGGAGGGCGTCGAAGAAGTCTTTCTCGGCTGCGCCAACCAGGCGGGCGAGGACAACCGCAACGTCGCCCGCATGAGCCTGCTGCTCGCCGGGCTGCCCGAGCGCGTGCCGGGCGTGACGCTGAACCGGCTCTGCGCCTCCGGCCTCGACGCGGTGGGCGCCGCCGCCCGGGCGATCCGGTCCGGCGACATCGACCTCGCGCTCGCGGGCGGGGTGGAATCGATGACCCGCGCGCCCTTCGTGATGGGCAAGAGCGAGGGGGCGTGGCAGCGCTCGGCCGAGATCCACGACACCACGATCGGCTGGCGCTTCATCAACCCGGTGCTCAAGCACCAGTACGGCGTCGATTCGATGCCCGAGACCGCCGAGAACGTGGCCGAGGATTACCAGATCGGCCGGGTCGACCAGGACGCCTTCGCGCTGCGCTCGCAGCAGCGGGCCGGCCGCGCCCAGCAGGACGGCACCTTTGCGGGCGAGATCGCGCCCGTGGAGATCCCGAACCGCAAGGGCGGCCACGTCCGGGTGGATCGCGACGAGCATCCCCGGCCCGAAACCACGGCCGAGGCCCTGGCCAAGCTGAAGCCCTTCGTGCGCCGGGACGGCACCGTGACGGCGGGCAACGCCTCGGGCGTCAACGACGGTGCCGCCGCGCTGGTGCTGGCGAGCGAGGCCGCGGCCGCGCGCCACGGCCTTCGGCCGCTCGCGCGCGTGCTCGGCCTCGCCTCGGCGGGCGTGGCGCCGCGCGTGATGGGGATCGGGCCGGTGCCGGCGGTGGAAAAGCTCTGCGCGCGGCTCGGGCTCAAGCCGTCCGACTTCGACGCGATCGAACTCAACGAGGCCTTCGCGTCGCAATCGCTCGCCTGCCTGCGCGGACTGGGCCTGCCGGACGATGCCGAGCACGTGAACCCGCACGGGGGCGCGATCGCGCTCGGCCACCCGCTCGGCATGTCGGGGGCGCGCATCGCCGGGGCGGTGAGCCTCGAACTCGCGCGCCGGGGTGGGCGTCTCGGCCTCGCCACGATGTGCGTCGGCGTCGGGCAAGGCGTCGCAATGGCGGTGGAGCGGGTCGCCTGAGCGCCGCCTGCGGCGCACGGAGCCCATTCCAAACCGACGCGAAAACCGGCGCGAACAGCACCGGTTCCGCTGCGCGGTGACGGCTGCGCGGCGCGAACGCCGATCTTTTTTGCGGTGTGCAGTGCAACACGACGCATCGTCAGCTGCGATCATATGGGGTAATCAGACCCTCCGGCCGGATCGGGGGTTGCCCATCGGGGGTTGACCCCTGGCGTTGGGCATCGGCCCGGCCCCAACTCGACGACGTTGCGATGCGATGCCCCTCGGCTCTTCCCTCCACGCCGCCCGCACGCGCTCTCCCGCTGGAGAGCGCGAGGCCGCCGCGACCGAGCCGGCCGGGGGACCGATGAGCGTCCCCTCGGTCGACCCGGTGGAGGCGGAGGGCCGCTTCCTGTCGGATCTCGGGCAGCGGGTGCGCACCATGCGGGCCGTGCGGGCGATGTCCCGCAAGGTGCTGTCGCAGACCTCGGGCCTGTCCGAGCGCTACATCGCGCAGCTGGAGAGCGGCCAGGGCAATGTTTCGATCATCCTGCTGCGCCGCGTCGCGAACGCGATGGGCGTGCGTCTGGAAGACCTGATCGCCGCGGTCGAGAGCCCGCCCGACTGGCCGGTGATGCGCGACCTCCTCGCCACCGCCACCCCCGAGCAGGTGGCCGAGGCCAAGCGCATCCTGGCGGGCACCGGACGCGGGAGCGACGCCGAGATCCCGAGGCGGGTCGCCCTGATTGGCCTGCGGGGCGCGGGCAAGTCGACCCTCGGGCGCATCCTGGCCGAGCGGCTCGGCTGGCGCTTCGTGGAGCTGAACCGCGAGATCGAGCGCGAGAACGGTCTCCTCGTCTCCGAGATCTTCGCCATCTACGGGCAGGACGGCTATCGCCGGCTCGAACAGGCGGCTCTGCGCCGTCTGGCCGATGAGGCGGGGCCGATGGTGCTGGCCACCAGCGGCGGCATCGTCGCCGAACCCCTGACCTTCGACCTCCTGCTCTCCAGCTTCTTCACGGTCTGGCTGAAGGCCCGCCCCGAGGAGCACATGCGCCGCGTGCGCGAGCAGACCGCCCAGGGCGCCGCCCCGGCGCGCCTGCCGGACAACGACAACGCGTTGCGCGAGTTGCGGGCGGTCCTGCTGAGCCGCGAGCCGCTCTACGCCCGGTCCCGCGCGGTGATCGACACCGCCGGCGTCTCGGTGGCCGAGACGGCCGCCCAACTCACCGCACTGGTGGAAGAAACCCTGCGCCTGCGGCAAGCCCGCTGAGGCACGCGGGAACCAAGCAGGCGCGCCGAGGCGCGCAAGAACCAGGGATGCGCGCTGACGTGCGCTCAGGCCAGGAAGCCGTCGAGGTGGCGGGCGACCGCCTCGGGGGCGTCGTGGTGCAGGTTGTGGCCGGTGCCGGCGAGCCGCTCGCATGCCGCGCCGGGCACCAGGGCGATGCGCGCCTCCACGCCGCCAGGCTCGTCGGCGAGCGCGGGCGGGAAGGGCGCGCCCGAGGCGAGGAAGAGCGTCGGCGCGCGCACGCGCGCCCAGCAGGCGGCGGCCTCCGCGAAGCGGTAGAGCGTCGCGAAGGGGCGGCGGTGGGCCGGGTCGAAGGCCCAGGTCCAGCCGCCCTCCGGCAGCCGGCGCCCGAGATGCCCGGCGAGGAAGAGGGCGCGCGGGGTGCCGAGCCGCGGATTGGCCGCCGCGAGGCGGGCCGCCAGGGCGGGCAGGCTCGGATAGACCACGGGATCGGCCGGGCGGCGGGCGGCGTCGAGCCAGCGCGCGAGGTGGGCAGGCGCCTCCTCGGTCCGGCGCTCGGGCAGCCCGAACCCATCGAGGGAGACGAGGCGCGCCACGCGCTCCAGCCGCAATCCGGCGTAGAGGAGCGCCATGTTGCCGCCGAGGCAGTGGCCGACGAGGCGCACCGGGGCGCCGGGCACCAGCGCGTCGAGGAGCGCGTCGAGGTCGGCGAGGTAATCCTGCCACCAGTAGCCGCCGGGCGCCCAGGCGCTCAGGCCGTGGCCGCGCCAGTCGGGCGCGAGCACCCGCCAGGGACCGGCCAGCGCGTCGACCACGAACTGGAAGGTCGCGGAGGCGTCGCGGCTCCCGTGCAGGAGCACGAGGGGAGGGTCCTCCGGTGGTCCCCAAGCCCGCACGTGGAGGGAGAGACCCCGCACCGCGAGGGTGCGGCCGGTGGAGACGAGGCGGGGGGCGTAGGAATCCGGCATGGCGAGGGGAGCGGGAGGAGCCTGACGCCGACGCATGGCACGTCCCCGCCAGTGAGATGTTCGGGACCTTGATGGATCGGTCCATTCTCCCCAGGGTATCGGGAGGATTCCCGTTCGGGTATGCCCCGGGCGCGAGAAGAGTACTCCCGTATCCGCCCCGCCGAGGAGAAGACCCGTGTCGTCACCCTCCGCCACTTCCATCAGCCGGCCGGATGCGGTCGCCGGCGTCGTCGATCCGGTCTGGCGGCGCCTGCGCCAGGAGGCCGAGGTCGTGGTGCGCGACGAGCCGCGCCTCGCCTCGTTCATCGTCGCGACGGTGCTCAACCACAATTCGCTCGAATCCGCCGTCTCGCACCGCGTCGCGGCGCGCCTCGGGCACGCCTCGCTCTCGGCCGACCTGATCGCCCAGAGCTTCGCCGAGGCGGTGGCGGAGGACCCCCGCATCGGGCAGGCCTTCCGGGCCGACATCGGCGCGGTGGTCGACCGCGACCCGGCCACCACCCGGGCGCTGGAGCCGATGCTCTACTTCAAGGGGTTCCACGCCATCCAGGCGCACCGCCTGAGCCACTGGCTGTGGAGCCGCGGCCGGCGCGACCTCGCGCTCTACCTCCAGAGCCGCGCCTCCGAGGTGTTTCAGACCGACATCCACCCCGCCGCCCAGATCGGGCGCGGCATCTTCCTCGACCACGCCACCGGCCTCGTGGTGGGCTCCACGGCGGTGATCGAGGACGAGGTGTCGATGCTCCACGACGTCACCCTCGGGGGCACCGGCAAGCACGGAGGCGACCGCCATCCCAAGATCCGGCACGGCGTGATGATCGGCGCGGGCGCCAAGATCCTCGGCAACATCGAGGTCGGCGCCTGCGCCCGGGTGGCGGCCGGCTCGGTGGTGCTGCAGGCGGTGCCGCCCTCCACCACGGTGGTCGGCGTGCCGGCCCGGGTGGTGGGCTCGGCCGGCTGCGCCGACCCGGCCCGCACCATGGATCAGTCCGTGCACATGACCATGGACCAGTTCGTGCACATGATGGACGGGATCTGAGCGGCGAGAGGACGGCGCGCTTGCTCCGGCCGGCGCGGCGTGGCAAGGCGGGGCTCCCCACCCCGGCCGCCCTTGCGACGCCCCGCGCTCCCGCGGGGCCGGGCGGCTCCGCATCGGGCGCCGACAGGGTCACCGGTCCGGCGGCGCCGATGCGGCCAGCGCACCAGCCCGGCGGTATGGCCCTGGCCATCCCGCTCGAGCCGCATCCCTCGGCTCCAACCGCGAAGAGGTCCGCGTGAACAAGTCCGAAATGACGAAGGTGGAAGGCTATCTTCGCCGCAAGTTCGCGAACCACTCCCTCCGGCTCGTCGGCCGTCCCAAGAAGACGGATTCGGCCGAGGTCTATCTCGGCGAGGAATTCATCGGCGTGCTGTCCGTCGACGACGAGGACGGCGACCGCTCCTACAACTTCTCGATGGCGATCCTCGACACCGACTTGGATGAGTAATTTGGAGGAGTAATCCTCGCCGAAGCGGGACGCGCCGGCGTGACCGCCGTGGCGATCAGCCCTCGGGCGGCGCGGGGGCGAAGAGCTGCTCCAGGCCGCGCAGGAGGCCGCGCCACGCCGGCAGGCGCTCGGCCGCGAACCGCAGGCGCAGCGACAGGTCGCCGATCCGCACCTCGCTGAGGCAGGCGGTCTCGTGGTCGGCCTGTCCGGCCGCGGTGCAGCGCGCCGCGAAGCGGCTGCCATCCGTCTGGGCGAGGTAGAGATCCTCGCCCTCGAACGGCGAACCGGCCTTGAAGCGCCGCCGCACCAAGCCCTCGTCCGGCAGCGGCTGAACCTCCACGGTGAGGAACCGGGCGTAGCGCCGGGCCGGGCTCAGCGGCGCCTCGGTCTCGGGCGAGCGCGTCACGGTGACGTGCAGCTTGTCCCCGCCCTCGCCGCCGGTCAGGGCTCCCCAGGGAATCATCAGGTCGAGACGGTCGGGCGAGGCGGACACGGACGGCCGGACGAACCACGCGGCCGGCAGCGCCACGGGGCGCCCCGCCGGGCCCTGCCGCGTGAGCGTCCCGTCCGCCGCTGGCGCGCGGATCAGCCACGCGGCGAGAAGGCCGGTGCTGGCCAGCGCGCCGGCGAGGCCGATGAGGCCGGCGAGCGCGATGCTGCGATCGAGCGGCACGCGGCGCGGCGCAGGGAGCCGCCTCGCCCTGGCCGCCGGGATGCCCGCTGCAGGCCCCATGGCTCTGCCCTCCGACCCCGCGCCGCGATGGCGCGCGACGAGAACGATCGGCCTGGAGGCTTAATGCCCGCTTACCGGAACGCGTCGCCGACGCGAATCAGTACGGACGGCACGCGGCTTGCCACAGATGAAGGCCGATGCGCGCAGAGCGCGTCCCGGCGGGGGACCCGAATGACATCCCTGTGGATAACGAAAGGTTAACCATAACAGGATGTTACGTGTCCGGCAGAGTGGGCTCCGTCGAGGCAGACGCGACGGAGTTGACGATGGCCCTCTCGCCCATGGCCGTGGAGAACCTGCAGACCCTCGTGCTGGGGCTCGCCTTCGCGGGGCTGCTCGCGACCGGTTTCGAGGTCCTGACGGCGCGGCGCGCCAGCTTCAAGCTCCTGCAGGGCGGTGTCCTGCCGGCCCTCGCGGCGCTGCCCATCCTGGCCTTCGGCGCGCCCTTCATCATCCTGCGCAACACGGTGCGGGGCCGGCGCATCGAGGGACGGCCGGTGCCGTTCGTGATGCTGGCGACGATGATCGCCTGCGGCTGGAGCCTCGTCTCGGGCCGTGTCGTCCTCGATCTCGCCCACTTGGTCGCGGGCGCCTGATCAGCGGTTGGCGGTGGTGACCGGTGAGGCGACGCCGTTGAGCGAGACCCAAGCCGAACCGTCCTGCCCCTCGCGCTTCACGTAGGTGTAGCCGGTGCGCTGCCAGGGCAGGATCGCCGTGGTCTTGTTATCGAGGATGTAGTCGCCCCGGTCGGTGCGCACCATCAGCACCGCGTGGCCCTCGCCGATCTCGTCGATCACCACGGTCATGCGCAGGGCCCGGCGGGGCAGGCCGCGCTCCACCAGCATGCGGCGCTTGAGGAGCTGGTAATCCTCGCAATCGCCGAAGCCGTCATCCGGGAAGTCCCAGCGGTCGACCACGCCCCAATGGGCCTGATCGACGATCGGCTTGATCCGGCCGTTGACCCGGCGGTTCACGGCCTGGAGCGTGCGCAGCAGGGCCGGCGTCATCGGCACCGTGGTGGGCTCGGCGGTGTCGACGGCGCATTCGGCGGCGTAGCGGTTGCAGAACTCCACCCAGGCGCTCACCGGCTTGGCGGTGCCGCCGCGCTCGATCGCGGCGCTGGCATCGGGGAGGGCGGCGAGGGTCTGGGTCTGGGCCTGCGAGGTGGCCCCGCCGATCAGCAATGTCGCGCCCAGCAGGCTGAGCTGCGCGCCGCGGGCACACCGCGAGAGAAGGCCCTGGCGATCGACGTGACCCGCCCGGCCAAGGCCGTCCAATACTGCCCGCATCGCCCCATCGACCTGTGTGCATCGTTCTTGCACGCAGGCTGCCACGGGGCATTCGCCCACTCAACAGAAAAATTTAAACCAGGGTGAACGCGCCTGCCGCACTTTGGTTCCAATTCGAGACGCGATTTCCGACCTGATTCCCGGCCCGATTCGGCCTATCACCGATTTGCGGTCGTGGTGGGGCCGGAGGCGCCGCCGAGCGAGACCCAGCCGCCCGAGCCCTGCGCCTCGCGCTTGATGAAGACGTAGCCGGTGCGCTGCCAGGGCAAAACAGCCGAGGTCTTGTTGTCGAGGATCAGGTCGCCGCGGTCGGTGCGCAGCATCAGCACGGCGTGGCCCTCGCCCTTCTCGTCGATCACCACCGTCATGCGCATCGCCCGTCGCGGCAGCCCGCTCTGGGCCAGCAGCTTGCGCTTGAGCAGCTGGAAATCCTCGCAATCGCCCGAGCCGTCCTCCGCGAGGTCCCAGCGGTCCGGCACGCCCCAGTGCTCCTGGTCGGTGACCGCGTGCGTGCCGGCATTCACCGCGCGGTTGACCGAGACGACCGTCTGCCAGAGGCGGGGCGTCAGCGTGACCACCTCCGGCTCGGAGGCATCCACCGCGCATTCGCTGGCGTAGCGGGCGCAGAACTCGACCCAGCCCACGATCGGCCGCGCCGGCCCGGTGGAGGGCGCCGCGAGGGTGGTGGCGGGAAGCGCCGCGAGCGTTTGCGCCTCGCCCGACGACCCGAGGCAGAGGCCTGCCAGCACGGCCGCCGTGCCCCGCTCGATCCACGCCCGCATTCCCTTCGCCACGCCCGACATCGGTGCCATCCCCTTGTGTTGAGAGGAGGATGGCCGACCGCCCGCTCGGCCGCGCTGAAGCCGATGCGCGCAATTTTATCGATCGGCCGCCGCCGGCCGGGTCGCTGCGGACAGGACCAAGACCCGGTCAGGGATCTCGCTCGAATCCCGTGCGGCGCGGTGACGGATCCGCAACCATCGCGTGCCGGTCGCAACACAACCCCTGGCCCGCGTGTTGTCCGCCCCCCGGGGCCGCCGCGCCCCGCCAGAAGGAGCCCCGGCCCGATGGGCATACCGACGCCTGCCGACACCCACGCCCTCCCCAACGGGCCGCTCGATGCCAGCGCGGTCCATCTCTGCGTGGACATGCAGAACCTTTTCGCGCGCGACACCGACTGGCACACGCCCTGGCTCGCCCGGGTGCTGCCGGAGGTCCGGCGGCTCGCCGCGCATTATCCCGAGCGCACCATCTTCACCCGCTTCGTCCCGGCCCGGCGCCCCGGAGAGGGCAGGGGCTGCTGGAAGCGCTACTACGAGCGCTGGTCCTCGATGACCGTCGAGGCGCTCGGGCCGGAGATGATCGAGCTCGTACCCGACCTCGCGGCCCTGACGCCCCCGGCCGAGGTGGTCGACAAGACGGTCTACTCCCCCTGGCTCGATCCCGCCCTGGAGACCGCTTTGCGCCGGCGCGAGACAGGGGCGCTGGTGATCACGGGCGGCGAGACCGACGTCTGCGTGCTCGCCACCGTGCTCGGCGCCGTCGACCGGGGCTACCGCGTGGTGCTGGCGACCGATGGTCTGTGCTCGTCCTGCGACGAGACCCACGATGCTCTGCTGACCCTCTACCAGCAACGCTTCGGCCAGCAGATCGAGACGGCGCGGATCGATCAGATCCTGCACAACTGGATCTGACGGCCGTGAATCCCGCGCCGCAGCAATCCTTCCGCTTGTCCGTGAGGACGTCCGCGCTGTGCGCCAGAGCACATTGCGGACAAGACCACACGCGGACGTGAAGGATTGATTTGGAACAGAAACAAAATCCGCATTTCGCCCGCGCCATGCCGTAGCTTTTTCGGGCAAGGCCTGACATCATCCCGTCCGATTCGTCGGGTAGCAGACAGCCATGACATCCCACCAGGGCGGAGGCGAGCCGATGCGAAGCTACAACCTGTTCTGTCGCAAGGATCTCGACGGGCTCGTCTGCGCCGTGCCGGAGGATTATGCCGTGCCGGCCTTCGTGACGGGCGCCCGCTGGGTTTTCGGCGGCAAGGTCGACGGCGGCGCGCGTCGTCCGCTCGGCTTCGACGGGGCCGCCGCCGCGACGGCGGTGCGATTCAACGGCTTCTACCTGTTCCAGAGCGCGGACGCGCTGCGGGCGTGACAGCGACGGCCGAGGGTGCCGACGCACCCGGCCGTCGCCATGCCCTCTCCTCCGGCATTCCGGCGAGCATTCCTTAAGGCGCCCGTGCGAGCATCCCCGGACTGAACCGCAAGGGGTCCTGAGGGTGGTGGCCGGGATGTCTGATCTGCGCAAGGAAGTGCGTCTGAGGACGTTCCTGAAGGGACGCATCGTCTTCAACAACGGCAACGCCACGATGGACTGCCTCGTCCGGGACCTGTCCGGGATCGGTGCGCGCCTGGCGCTCTCCGAGACGGCGGCGCTGCCGGACGCGTTCGACCTCCTGATTCCGGCCAAGGACAAGGTCTACAAGGCGGCCCTGCGCTGGCGGCGCAGCGACGGCGTCGGCGTGGCCTTCCTGGATGACCGCCAAGCGGTGCAGCCCGCACCCTCTGCGGAAAGCTCCGTGATGCTGCTGCTGCAGCGCATCCATGACCTCGAGGCCGAGAACGCCACCCTGCGTCGCCTCGTGGCCGAAGCCGAGGCGGCGATGCTGGAGCGGACCGCCTGAGGCCTGACCCGGGACACGAGCCGGACGTAGCCGACCCCCAGACAGCCGAAGGGCCGCTCCTTTGCCGGGAGCGGCCCTTCCATTGCCGAACCGCGGTCCGGCGGAAACCCTATCGTGCGCTCAGGCGGTGAAGCCGGAGGCGACGATCCAGGTCTGACCCGCCGTGTGCGGCTGATGACAATGAGACACTGGACCACCTCCTTTCGGTTGTTGACGACACGCTAAATGTGGCGAGGGGCCGGTGGCCGCGCAAGCCGGGCGCGCCGCGGCGTTCGGCCCTGGCCCGGCCGCCTTGACCGGAGCCATGCGGCGGCGGATGCACGGGGGATGAAGCGCAGGCGTCTCATCAAGCTCGCGAGCGCCGTCACGGTGATGACGCTGGGCGGGGTCGGCTACGCGGCCCACCGGCGCAGCAGCAACCCGTACTACCGCGGGCCGGTCAGCGACCACTTCGACGGCACCCGCTTCTTCTCGCCCAACCAGCCCCAGGACAAGGACCTCGCCGAACTGGCGCGCTGGCAGCTCGGCGGCGGGCGCGAGGACTGGCCGGCCCGCTGGCCGAGTCCGCACCCGCCCGATACGCCGCCCGAGCGCGTCGCGGGCCTGCGGGTGGTCCATATCGGCCACGCGAGCCTGCTGATCCAGGTGGCGGGGCGCAACATCCTGATCGATCCGGTCTACGCCAAGCGGGCGAGCCCCGTGGGCTTCGCCGGGCCGAAGCGCGCGCAGCCGCCCGGCATCGCCTTCGAGGCCCTGCCGCCCATCGACGCGGTGCTCGTCACCCACAACCACTACGACCATCTCGACGGGCCGACGCTGGCGCGGCTCTGGGCCGAGCACCAGCCGCGCTTCGTGGCGCCCCTGGGCAACGACGCGATCATCCGCTCTTACGACGACACCGTCACGGTCGAGACGCGGGACTGGGGCGGGTCGGTGGATCTCGGCGACGGGCTGACCGTGCACCTCACGCCCGCCTACCACTGGTCGGCCCGGGGCGTGAACGACCGGCGCATGGCGCTGTGGTCGGCCTTCGTGCTCACCACGCCGCACGGCACCCTCTACCATGTCGGCGATACCGGCTACGGCGACGGGGCGATCTTCACGCAGGTGCGCGAGCAGTTCGGCAAGGTCCGCCTCGCCACGCTGCCGATCGGCGCCTACGAGCCGCGCTGGTTCATGCAGGCGCAGCACATGAACCCGGAGGAGGCCGTGCGCGCCGCGGGCGAGGTCGCGGCCGAGCAGGTGCTCGGCCATCACTGGGGCACCTTCCGGCTCACCAACGAGGGGATCGAGCGGCCGATCGAGGCGCTGGCTGCGGCCCTCGACGCCGCCGACCTGCCGCCCGAGCGCTTCCTGGCCCTGCGCCCTGGACAGGTCTGGGAGCCGCGTCATCCCCCGAACGGATGATGACGCCGGCCCCGTCCCGTGCTGCATTCGGGTGGGATCTTCACCGAGACCCTTCCTGGCCCGCCCGGCCTCCCGGCCGCGGCGGGCCTCTTCATGCCTCAGGCCGGCAGGGCTGCCGGATGCCCGTCAGAGGATGAAGCGGCTGAGATCCGCGTTCTGCGCGAGGCTCTCGACGCGCGCCTTCACGTAGGCGGCGTCGATCGTCACGCTCTCGCCCGAGCGGTCGGGCGCCGTGAACGAGATCTCGTCGAGCACCCGCTCCAGCACCGTCTGCAGGCGCCGCGCGCCGATGTTTTCCACCGAGCCGTTCACCTCGACGGCGACGCGCGCCAGCGCGTCCACGGCGTCGTCCGTGAACGACACGCTCACGCCCTCGGTGTCCATCAGGGCCACCGCCTGCTTGAGCAGGCTCGCCTCGGTCTCGGTGAGGATGCGGCGGAAATCGTCCACCGTGAGGGGGCTCAGCTCGACGCGGATCGGCAGGCGGCCCTGCAGCTCGGGCAGGAGGTCGGAGGGCTTCGAGACGTGGAAGGCGCCGCTGGCGATGAACAGGATGTGGTCGGTCTTCACCGGCCCGTGCTTCGTCGCGACGGTGGTGCCCTCGATCAGCGGCAGGAGGTCGCGCTGCACGCCCTCGCGCGAGACGTCGGCGCCGCCGCGCCCCTCGCGGGCGCAGATCTTGTCGATCTCGTCGAGGAAGACGATGCCGTTGTCCTGCACCTCGCGGATCGCCTCCTGGACGATGCTGTCTTGGTCGAGGAGCTTGTCGGATTCCTCGGCGAGCAGCGGCGCGTGGGCATCCCGCACGGTGATGCGGCGCGGCTTGCCGCGCTGGCCGCCGAGCGCCTTGCCGAGCATGTCGCCGAGGTTGATCGCCCCCATGGCGGCGCCCGGCATGCCCGGGATCTCGAACATCGGCAGGCCCGCGGGCGCGCCGCCGGTGAGTTCGAGTTCGACCTCCTTGTCGTCGAGTTCGCCCGCGCGCAGGCGCCGCCGGAAGCTGTCGCGGGTGGCCGGGCTCGCCGTGGGGCCGACCAGGGCGTCGAGGATGCGCCCCTCGGCGGCCGCCTCGGCCTTGGCCGCGATGCCGCGGCGCTTCTCCTCGCGCTTGAGGCCGATGCCGACTTCCACGAGGTCGCGCACGATCTGCTCGACGTCGCGCCCGACATAGCCCACCTCGGTGAACTTCGTCGCCTCGACCTTCAGGAAGGGCGCGTTGGCCAGCCGCGCGAGGCGGCGCGAGATCTCGGTCTTGCCGCAGCCGGTCGGCCCGATCATCAGGATGTTCTTCGGCGCCACCTCCTCGCGCAGGGGGCCGGTGAGCTGCTGGCGCCGCCAGCGGTTGCGCAGCGCGATCGCGACCGCGCGCTTGGCGTCCGCCTGACCGACGATGTAGCGGTCGAGTTCGGAAACGATTTCGCGGGGAGAGAAGGTCGTCATCTGGGGTCCGAAAAGGCCGTCCGAGCCGCGCTCGGAGGGGATGGAAGGATGGGGCGGCTCCCGGCATCATCCGCCGCGGCGATCGCCGGCTCGGCGGCGATGATGCAGGAACGAGGGCCTGGCGGGATCGCCGGCGGCGGCTCCGCTCAGGCCGCCTCCAGGCTCTCGATCACGAGGTTGCCGTTGGTGTAGACGCAGATCTCCGCCGCGATGCCGAGCGCGCGGCGCACGATCGTCTCGGCGTCGAGGTCCTGGTCCTCCAGGGCGCGCGCCGCCGCGAGAGCGTAGTTCCCCCCCGAGCCGATCGCCATGACGCCGCCCTCCGGCTCCAGCACGTCGCCGGCGCCCGACAGGAGCAGGCTCACCTCCCGGTCGGCCACCAGCATCATGGCCTCCAGCCGGCGCAGGTAGCGATCGGTGCGCCAATCCTTGGTGAGTTCGACGCAGGCGCGGGTGAGCTGCCCGGGATATTGCTCGAGCTTGGCCTCCAGGCGCTCGAACAGCGTGAAGGCATCGGCGGTCGCGCCCGCGAAGCCGCCCAGAACCGTCCCCTTGGACAGGCGCCGGACCTTGCGGGCGTTGCCCTTGACGATAGTCTGCCCAAGGCTGACCTGACCGTCGCCGCCGATGACCACGCGCCCGCCCTTGCGCACCATCAGGATCGTGGTCGCGTGCATGCGGGGGGCGGCCCCCGCCTCGTCGTTCGCCAAGGATGTCTCCCGTGCGGCTGCCTCACGGCGTAGGTGGGGGCTGCGGTGGCGTTCGTCCACCTCGGAGCAGGGATCCGCGTCGCGCGAGCGGAAGGAGGCGCACTCCCGATCGACTTGACCTAATGTCATCATTGCTGGCCCATGGTCCGGTCCGCTCTGCCCACCCTCCACCCTGCCGTGCCGACCGGTGATCTGAAGCATCGCGCCAAACGCTTCAACGAAGGGGTGAAGCTGTTCGCCGCATTGCTCAATGCGCTGTCCATCGGCGTGTTCGGGGCGGCCTTCGTCGTCCCGGTCGCCCGGCGACGCTACGACGTCTTCGCCGAGGGCGGCTGGCTTCTTCTCCTTGGCGGAGTATGCCTACATGGCATAGGGCAGATCGTCCTGAGATTCTTCCGCGCCGAGGAGTGAGCCGTGTCGATCGCCCTGCAGATCGTCGGTGTCGCACTGGTCCTGGCGGTGGGAGGCCTGCTGGCGCTCAAGGTCGCCGCCGAGGTCTACGACCGGAATACCCGGGAGATCAAGAAGCGTCAGCGCGGCGAGTGATTCGAAGACGAATCGCAGGGCGTCACGGCGCCAGCCGGTAATGCGTGCTGCGGCCGCCGGACACCCGGACCAGGACGCCCCGGCCGACGAGATCGTCGACATCGCGCAGCGCGGTATCCTGCGAACACTTGGCGATCTGCGCCCATTTCGACGTGGTGAGATGGCCGACGAAGCCGTCGAGGAGGCGGTTCAGCATCATCCGCTGGCGCGCATTGATCGGCTGCCCCGCGATGTCGAGCCAGAACCCGGCCTTGCGCAACACATGCTCCAGGGCCGCCTCGGCATCGGAGAGCGCGCCGTCGAGGGCGCTCAGGAACCAGGCGAGCCGCGGCGTGATGTCGAGATCGCCCTTCTGCGCCGCTTCGAGCGTCGCGTAATAGGCGTTCCGCTCCACGCGCAGACGCGCGGAGAACGAGTAGAAGCGCCGGCTCGTCTCCTCCGAGCGCGCGAACGCCATATCGGCGACGGCGCGCCCGATCCGTCCGTTGCCGTCGTCGAAGGGATGGATGGTCACGAACCAGATGTGGGCGACCACCGCCTTCAGCACCGGGTCGATGCGGAGGGTCGGATCCTCGAACCAGCGCAGGAACCGGTCCATCTCGGAGGGGACGCGGGAGGCGGGCGGTGCCTGAAAGTGGATCCGCTCGCGGCCGAGCGCGCCCGACACGACCTGCATCGGGCCGTGCGCGTCCGTGCGCCAGCCACCGACAACGATCGGCGGTCGGCGGTCGGCGCCATCTGGAAACAGGCTCGCGTGCCAGCCGAACAGCCGCTCGGCCGTCAGCGGCCGGTCGTTGGCGCCGGTCGCGTCGAGCAGCATGGAGACGACGCCCTCCACGTGACGGTCGGCCGGGACGAGACCGGCGGCGTCGATGCCGAGCCGGCGAGCGAGGGACGAGCGCACCTGCGCCCCGTCGAGCACTTCGCCCTCGATCTCGCTGGTCTTGAGGGCGTCCTGCGTCAGGGTCTGCAGCATCGCCTCATCGCGCAGCGGGAAGCCGAGCGCCTCCATCCGGCCGAGGAGGCGACCCTGGTGATGGCGCACCGCCGCGAGCTGGACGGCCAGCGCGCCCTCGTCCCAGCGAAAGGCCGGCCAGTCGGGCCGGTCGTAGATGTACGCCATAAAGACCGCATAACATGCGGAGATTGGCGCCCGCAATCGCCGCAGGATCTGCGGGCTACACCACCACGGTGATCGCCTGCGCGGCCCGGGTCAGGCCGGTGTAGAGCCAGCGCCGGGCGTGCTCGCGGAAGGCGTAGGCCTCGTCGAAGAGCACGACGCGGTCCCATTGCGACCCTTGCGCCTTGTGCACGGTCAGCGCGTAGCCGTAGGTGAACTCGTCGGTCTCGCGCTTGAGGATGGCGGGGATCACCTCGTCGCTGCCCTCGATCACCGCACGGAGCACCCGGATCTCCTGCGGCCGGCGGCGCAGCGAGGGGTCGTCCTCCGGCACCACGTCGAGGCGCACGAGGTCGGGCCGGGGCGCCGCTCGCAGGGCCTGGACGGTCCAGGTCGAGCCGTTGAGCAGGCCCTTGGTGCGGTCGTTGCGCAGGCAGACCAGTTTTTCGCCCACCGCCGGCATTGGGTCGTCGTAGCCCGTGAGGTCCCGGATGCGGCCGTTGTAGAGCCGCCGCGTGCGGTTGAGCCCGACCAGCACCTGATCGGCGGCCAGCACGGTCTCGGGCGAGATGGCGCGGCGCGTCAGCACCTCGCTCGCGCCGTAGCGGCCCGGCTCCAGCCGCCCGCCCTCGCGCACCTGAAAGGCGAGGCGCACGATCGGATCGTCGGCGGCCTGCCGGTGGATCTCGGTGAGCATCACGTCGGGCTCGGCCTCGGTGAAGAAGCCGCCGCCCCGCACGGGCGGCAGCTGCGCGGGGTCGCCCAGCACCAGCACCGGCTTGCCGAAGGACAGGAGGTCGTTGCCGAGATCCGCATCCACCATCGAGCACTCGTCGATGACGACGAGGGCCGCCTTCGAGACCGCGCCCGAGCGGTTGAGGGTGAAGGCGGGCCCGCCCTCCTTGTCCTCGCGGGTGCGGTAGATCAGGCTGTGGATCGTCGCGGCGTCGGGGCAGCCGCGCTGGCGCATCACCGCGGCGGCCTTGCCCGTGTAGGCCGCGAACAGCACGCCGCCCTCCACGTCCTCGGCGATGTGCCGGGCGAGCGTGGTCTTGCCGGTGCCCGCGAAGCCGAACAGCCGGAAGACCTGCGGCTCGCCGGCCCGCAGCCAGGCCGAGACCGCGCGCAGGGCCGCCTCCTGCTGGGGACCGAAGCGGGGCGCCACGCCTCAGCCGGCCTTGCCGACGGTGCGCCGGGCCTGGAACTCGGCGGCGGGCGGCTCCTCCTTGCGCTTGAGGAGGGCGCGGAACTCGTCGCGGCGCTCGTGGATCGAGGCGATGACGAGGCCCATCGGCACGCCGACATCGACCAGCACCGCCTCGGAGAGCTGGAGCGAGGCCTCGATCGTCTCCGGCACGGCGTCGTCCACGCCCATGTCGTAGAGCGCCGTGGCGTGGCGGGCATCGCGGGCGCGGGCCACGATGGTGAGGTCGGGCCGCTCGGCCCGGCCGGCCGCCACCACCGCCTCCACGAGGCGCGGCGTGTCGAGGGTGACGACGAGCGCGCGCGCGGTGGCGATGCCGCAGCGGCGCAGCAGCTCGGTGTTGGCCGAATCGCCGAAATAGACCGGCCGGCCCTGCCGCCGCTGGTCGGCGACGCGGGCCGCATCCATGTCGAGAGCGATGTACGGAACCTTGTGCCGGTCGAGCATCTCGCCGACGAGGCGGCCGACGCGGCCGTAGCCCGCGATGATCACCCGGCCCCGCGCCGTCTCGGGCAGCGGCTCGGCGGCGCTCTGCTGCGCGCCCGCCGTGCGGTCGAACCGGCGCCCCAGGCGGCGGGCCAGGCCCGCGAGGCCCGGGATCATCACCATCGTCACGGTGGTGACGATGAGGGCGGCCTGCCCGAGATCCTCCGGCACCAGGGAGGCGGCGAGCGCGCTGCCGATCAGCACGAAGGCGAACTCGCCCCCCGCCCCGAGGAGGAGGGCCGCCTCCACGGCGACGGCGCGCGGCAGGCGCAGGGCCGCCGCGACCGCCAGGATCACCCCGCCCTTGAGGGCGATCACCGCGAGCGCGAGGCCGAGGATCGTCGCGGGCGTGCTGAGGAGCTGCGCCGGGTCGAGGTTCATGCCCACCGAGACGAAGAACACGCCGAGCAGCAGGCCCTTGAACGGATCGATGGTCGCCTCGATCGCCCGGCGGTACTCGGTCTCGGCGAGCAGCAGCCCGGCCACGAAGGCGCCGAGCGTCATCGACAGGCCGCTCGCCGCCGCCACGAGCGCGGTCGCCACGATGACGAGGAGGCAGGCGGCCATGAACAGCTCGGGGCTGCGCGTGCGCGCGACGAGCTGAAACAGCGGGCGCAGGCCGAGCCGCCCCGCCACCACGATGATCGCGACGGCGACCGCCGCCTGGCCCAGCGCGAGCGCGAGCCCGCCCACCGCGTCGCCGTCCTTGCGCCCGAGCACCGCGATGGCGAACAGGACCGGTGCCACCGCGAGGTCTTGGAACAGCAGGACCGCGAAGCTCGCGCGGCCGGCCGGCGTGTTGAGGCGTTTTTGCTCGGCGAGTACCGGGATCACGATCGCCGTCGAGGAGAGCGCCAGCGCGAGGCCGACCAGCGCAGCGGCGAGCGGCGCCACCCCGAGGAGGAGCAGGACGCCGCCCAGCACCGCCCCCGAGACCAGCACCTGCAGCGAGCCGAGACCGAAGACCAGCCGGCGCAGGATGCGCAGCCGTTCCCACGACAGCTCCACCCCGATCATGAACATCAGGAAGATCACCCCGAGTTCCGCCAGATGCGCGATCTCGGTGCGGCTGCCGATGGTGACGTTGGCGAGCCAGGGGAAGCTGTCGGTGAGCCGCCCGAGCCCGGAGGGGCCGAGCAGTGCACCCGCCCCGATGAAGCCGAGCACCGGGCTGATCCTGAGGCGAAGGAACAGCGGCACCACGACACCGGCCGTGGCCAGGAACAGGATGGCCTCCTTGTAGGAAGCTCCGGAGGCGACGGGATCGGTCATCGGCGGTGCGGCGGATCTCTCGGGCGGGGACGCGGTGGCGCCATCATGGGGAGGCGCCCGCGCGGGGAGCAAGCGGAAAGGGCGGCAGGGATGCCGATTCGCGACGGTTCACGGCCGCGCCGAAACTGTGGCAAGGGTGCGGGTGGGACTGGTCTCGGCGGCCGCGGGGCGGGAGGGATGATGGCGAGCCGGCTTCGACGCTGCCGGGAGCTATGGGGGGATTGCGTCCTCAGCGAGGCCCCACCGCGCCTGCTGAGCGTCGCGGACGCCGCGGTGCTGGCGCGTCCCGACGGCGGGTTCGGGCTCTACGCGGGTAGTAAGCGGATCGACGGGCCGGAGGAGACCGCCCCCGACGGCCTGCCGCACGAGGCGGCGTCGGACGCCACCCACCTGTTCGTGGATCCGATCGCCCCCCATTACGGCCACTTCGTCACCGACACCCTCGCCCGCCTGTGGCCGCTCGCAACCTGGGAAGGCCCGCGGCCAAAACTCCTCTCCTTGGCGCCCTGGCCGGCGGCCGGCGGGGAGGCGGCCGCCGCGATCCTCGGCCGGCTCGGCCTCACGCCCGCCGACCTCGTGGTGGCGGACCGCCCCCTGCGAATCCCGCACCTCGTCGTGCCCGACCCGGCCTTCCGCGAGCGCAGCCTCGTGCACCGGGCCTTCGGCGAGCTCTGCCGCGCGATCGGGCAGGGCCTGTGGCGGGAGGACGAGGTCGATGCGGTCGCGCGGCCGGTCTACCTGTCGAAGTCCCGGCTCGCGGCCGGCATCTCCCGCATCGCCAACGAGGAGGCGATCGTCGCGGAACTCGACCGGCTCGGGGTGGAGATCGTGTTTCCCGAGACGCTGCCCTTCGGCGAGCAGGTGCGGCTCTTCTCCACGCGCCGCGTGGTGATGGGCTCGACCGGCTCCGCCTTCCACACCGCGGCCTTCGCGGCGCCGGGGCGGCGCATCCTCGGCCTCAACTGGATGCGCCGGGTGCACGCGAATTTCGCGCTCCTCGACGGGATCGGCGGGCACAGCGCGCGCTACTACTTCCCGCTCGGCACCCGCTACGCGCAGGCGGAGGCCTTTCACTTCGGCTGGACCGTGCGCGACCCGCGCGGCGTCGCCGCCGAGCTGGTGGAGCGCGCCCAGGCGTTCGACACCCTGGACGCCCGCGACGCCGCCGAGGAGGCGGCGGCAGCGGCGGCGGAACGCTCCGCGCTCGGCCGGGCGAGGAGCTTCGCGGCCGGGCTGCGCGGCCGGATCTCGCGCCACCTGCGGGCTGCGGCCCGCCGACCGGCGGAGTGAGGCGGCGGCCGGACGATCGGTTCGATCGCCCGACAGCTCAGACCGCGGCCGGAACCGGCCTCTCCGCCTCTGCGACCGTGCCGGGTGCCGGCTTGCGGCGCGAGAAGGTCAGGATCAGCACCGGCAGGATCACGAGGATCAGCACGGGGGCGAGTGCCATCCCGCCCACTACCACGAGGGCGAGGGGCTTCTGCACCTGCGAGCCGACCCCGGTGGAGAAGGCCGCCGGCAGGAGGCCGACGCCGGCCACCACGCAGGTCATCACCACGGGGCGCATCTGCGTGTAGCAGGTGCGCAGCATCGCGGTGGTGCGCTCGTAGCCGGCGGCGATGAGGCCGTTGTAGTGCGTGATGACGATGATCCCGTCCATCACCGCGATGCCGAGGAGCGCGATGAACCCGATCGCCGCCGAGACGCTGAAGGGCGTGTCCGTGAGGGCCAGCGCGAAGACGCCGCCGGCCAGCGCGAGCGGGATCACGCTGAGCGCGAGCAGCGTGTCCGTCACCGAGGCGAAGTTCACGTAGAGGAGCAGCGCGATCAGCGCCACCGCGAGCGGCACCGTCACCGAGAGGCGGGCGAGCGCGCTCTGCAGGTTGTTGAACTCGCCGACCAGCTCCAGCCGGTAGCCGGGCGGCAGCTTGACCTCCTGCTCGACCCGCTCGCGCGCCTCGATGATGGTGCTGCCGAGATCGCGCTCCCGCACGCTGAACTTCACCGGCAGGTAGCGCTCCTGCGCCTCGCGGTAGATGTAGGCCGGCCCCGAGATCAGCCGCACCTTGGCCACCTCCTGGAGCGGCAGCTGCACGGAGGAGCCGCCGGCGCTGCGGCCGACGATGCGCAAGGTGCTGATCGCCTCCATGCTCTGCCGGAACGGGGCGGCGAGGCGCACGATCATCGGGTAGTGGCGGTCGCTGCTGGGCTCGTAGAGGTCGCCCGAGGCGTCGCCGCCGATCGCGGTGCGCAGGGTGGTGTTGATGTCGCCGGGGGTGAGCCCGTACCGGGCGGCACGCGTGCGGTCGACGTCGATCTGGATCGTCGGCTGGCCCAGCGAGGTGAACACTCCGAGGTCCGTGACGCCGGGCACGGTGGCGAGTACCGATTTCACCTTCGCGGCCAGATCGGTGAGCGTCTGCAGGTCGGGGCCGAAGATCTTGAACGAATTCTCGCCCTTGATTCCCGACACAGCCTCCGCGACGTTGTCCTGAAGGTATTGCGAGAGGTTGAACTCGACGCCCGGGAACTCGGCCTGAAGTTTTTCGAAGAGCTGGGCGACCAGCATCTCCTTGGTCACCCCCTTGCGCCATTGGTCGGTGGGCTTGAGGGGCGCGAAGAACTCGCCGTTGAAGAAACCGGCCACGTCGGTGCCGTCGTCGGGCCGGCCGTGCTGGGAGACGACGCGCTCCACCTCCGGCACGGCGGCGATGATCCGGCGCATCCGGTTGACGTAGTCGTTGCCCTCTTCGAGCGAGATGGTCGCCGGCATCGTGCCGCGGATCCAGAGGTTGCCTTCTTCGAGCTTGGGCAGGAATTCGAGGCCGAGGCTGCGCACCGTGAGGCCGATGCCGACGAGCAGCACGGCCGTGCAGGCGAGTGTCAGGACGCGGTTGCCCACCGCCGCGCGGACGGCCGGCCGGTAGAGCCGGTCGAGCACCCGCACCAGAACGGTCTCGACCTCCTTCACGTGGCTCGGCAGCAGGATCGCCGAGAGCACCGGCGTCACCGTGAAGGTGGCGATCAGGCCGCCCAGCAGCGCGTAGGCGTAGGTCTGCGCCATCGGCCCGAAGATGTAGGCCTCGACGCCCGTGAGCGTGAAGAGCGGCAGGAAGCCCGTGACGATGATCGCGGCGGCGAACAGGATCGATCGCCCGACATCGGAGGCGGCGAACGAGATCTTGCGCAGCTTGGCCTCGGCGGCGGAGGCCCGGGCCGGCGAGCCGCCCGGCACCGCGCCGTGACCCGACAGGTAGCGGAAGATGCTCTCCACCATGATGACCGTGCCGTCCACGATCAGCCCGAAATCGAGGGCGCCGACCGAGAGCAGGTTGGCCGATTCCCCGCGCGCGACGAGGATCACCACGGCGAAGAACAGCGCGAACGGGATCGTCGCCACGACGATGAGGGCGCTGCGCAGGTTGCCGAGGAAGAGCCACTGCACGATCAGGATCAGGATGATGCCGACCCCCATGTTGTGCAGCACGGTGTGGGTCGTGACCTCGATCAGGTCCGAGCGGTCGTAGATGCGCTCGATGCGCACGCCCGGCGGCAGGAGGCCGGAGGCCTCGATGCGCGCGACCTCGGCCTTCACCGCGTCGATCGAGGGCGTGCTCTTCTCGCCGCGGCGCATCAGCACGATGCCCTGCACGATGTCGTCGTCGTCGTTCATGCCGGCGATGCCGAGCCGCGGCTGGTGGCCGACCGAGACGGTGGCGACGTCCCCGATCAGCACCGGCGCCCCGCCCACCTGGCTGATCACCGTGGCGCGGATGTCGTCCATCGAGCGGATCAGCCCGACGCCGCGCACCACCGCCGATTGGCTGCCGATGCTGATGCGGTTGCCGCCGACGTTCAGGTTGCTGTCGTTCAGGGTCTGGACGATCTGCGGCAGGGTGACCCCCGAGGCGTTCAGCCGGTCGAGATCGACCGCGACGTCGTAGGTCTTGGTCTTGCCGCCCCAGCCGATCACGTCGATGACGCCCGGCACCGCCCGGAAGCGCCGCCGCAGCACCCAGTCCTGCAGCGTCTTGAGATCGAGCACGCTGTAGCCGGGCGGCGCCCGGAGCCGATAGCGGAAGATCTCGCCGATCGGGCTCACCGGGGAGATCGTCGGCTTGGCGCTGTTGGGCAGGCCGTCGAGCTGGGCCAGCCGGTTGAGCACCTGCTGCTCCGCCTCCTGATAGGTGAACTCGAAGCCGAACTGCAGCTTCACGTCCGAGAGGCCGTAGAGCGAGCTGGAGCGCACCTGCTTGAGGTTGGGCAGCCCCGAGGTGATGATCTCGATCGGGATGGTGATGTAGCGCTCCACCTCCTCCGCCGAGAGGCCGGGCACCTGGGTGATCACGTCGACCATCGGCGGCGTCGGGTCGGGATAGGCCTCGATGTTGAGCGAGCGGAAGGCGATGGCCCCCGCCACGATCAGCACGACGAAGCCCAGCATGACGAGCACGCGCTGGCGCAGGGCGAGACCGACGAGTCCTCTCATGGGATCCTGCTAGCTGGGGTCCTGCTCTTCGTCTCCGGGCGGGCATCCGGAGCCGCGCCGGAAACGGCCGGTCCGGGGGCGCCGTCCCGCACCACCGCCGTCACTCCTGTGCGGCGATGCGGTCGACGAAGAGGGAGCCTCTGGTGATGACCCGCTCGCCTTCGCTGAGCCCGTCGAGCACCTCGACGTTCCCGCCGCTCACGATCCCCGGCCGGATCGACCGGTTCTCGACCGTGTTGTCGCCGCGCAGGACCCACACGCTCGCCCGGTCGCCCTCGTAAATGACCGCCGGGCGGGGCACCGAGAGCGACAGGGTCTCGTGCTCGTTGATGATGCGCACGCTGGCATACATCTCGGGCTTCAGGAGGCGCTGCGGGTTGTCGACCTCCGCCCGCACGGTGATACGCCGGGTCGCCGGATCGACCGACGAGCCGATGAAGTTCACCCGCGCCTCGAAGGTCCTGTCCGGGTGGGCGAGCACCCGGAAGCGCACGAGTTCGCCGAGATCGACCTTGGCCGCATCCGGCTCGCGCAATTGGGCCACCAGCCACACCTTCGAGAGATCGCCGATGACGTAGGACGGATCGGAGCCGCCCGTGGTCACGTACTGCCCGGGTCCGATCTTGCGCTGGATGATCGTCCCGCTCAGCGGCGCGTTGATGGTCGTCTCGGGATTGATGACGCCCTTCTGCAGCAGGGCGTTCATGTCCGTGTCCCGCAAGCCCAGGATGCGCAGCCGGTTGCGCACCGCCTCGACGCCGACCTCCGCGGTCTTCATGTCGTTCGTCGCGTTCGAGAGGTCGTTCTGCGCGGTCTGAAGATCACGCAGCGTCGTGGCGCGCGTCTCGAACAGGTCGCGCTGGCGCTTCTCGGCCGCCGTCGCGTAGTTGAGCTGTGCCCGGCTCTTGTTGAGGACGTTGATGGCGGCCAGATAGTCGTTCTGGGCCTGCACCATCTCGTTGGCCTGCAGCGAGAACAGGCGCTGTCCCTGTTCGACGCGCTCGCCGGTGCGGGCGAAGATCTGGATGACCCGGCCCGGATAGGGCGAGAAGACCGGCGTCGCCCGATATTCATCGACGCTGATCTTACCCTCGGTCGCGAGTTCTTCGTAGAACTGGCGCTGGACGACCGCCTCCGTCCCGAGCGTCGCGAGCTGCGCCTCGGTGAGGGTGAATCCGGTGCTCCGCGGCTGGACGAAGGCCGTGCCGACGGCCGCCGCCGGCGCGGCCTGCGGGGCGCGGCCGAAATACCAGAACGCCCCGGCCCCGCCGGTCGCGAGGCCGGCGACGATCAGAAGCTGCACCCAGGGCCTCATCGACAGCGGCCTGAGATCCTTGTCGGCTACGTCCATGAAGCGTGACCTGAGAGACGCCGTCGAGCCACCGGTCGTTCCGTAGAGGCGGGTCGTACGGACCGAGGTGGGGCGCCGGGCGGATACGCGGGTTTTGCGACGCGGATGTGTCGATGCGCCCGGAGCGCGCCGCCGGTCAAGTGCTCGTGCGGCTTAGTCCTCAAGCAGTCCCTTCGCTCCACCACCGACCTGACGCAATGCCGCACGGTGGGACTGGACTGCATCCGACCATGGCACGACACGGGCCACGACAGCGTGAGAGCGGGGAGGGCGGGTGCGGAGATTTCAGGGAGCCTCCCGAACCGGCACCCACGTCGGCACGGCGGGCTTCAGACCGGCCGCAGCAGCACGTGCTTCTTGCGCCCGAACGAGAGCTTGATCGCGCCCTCGCCCGTCACGTCGCCGGGGGTGAGCATAGCGCGCTCGTCCGTCACGGCGACGTCGTTGACCTTGAGGCCGCCGCTGCGCACCTGGCGGCGCGCCTCGCTGGTCGAGGGCAGGAGCCGGGCGTGCTCGGGGCCGAAGGCGGCCAGCACGCCGAGGCCGGAGGCCAGGAGCGCGGCCGGCACCTCGACGGTCGGCAGGGTCTCGGGTGCCGCGCCCTCCTCGAAGGTGCGCCGCGCCGTCTCGGCGGCGGCCTCAGCGGCCTCGCGGCCGTGCAGCAGCGCGGCGGCTTCGGTGGCGAGCACTTTCTTGGCCTCGTTGATCTCGGCGCCGCCGAGTGCTTCCAGGCGGGCGATCTCGGGCAGCGGCAGGAGGGTGAACAGCCGCAGGAAGCGGCCGACATCCGCATCCTCGGTGTTGCGCCAGAACTGCCAGTACTCCCAGGGCGACAGCAGGTCCGGGTTGAGCCACACGGCGCCCGAGGCCGTCTTGCCCATCTTGGCGCCCGAGGCGGTGGTCATCAGCGGGCAGGTCAGGGCGTGGAGCTGCGGGGTGCCGAGGCGCCGCCCGAGATCGATGCCGTTGACGATGTTGCCCCACTGGTCCGAGCCGCCCATCTGCAGCGTCACCCCGTAGCGCCGGTTCAGCTCCACGAAGTCGTAGGCCTGCAGGATCATGTAGTTGAATTCGAGAAAGGAGAGTTCCTGGTCGCGCTCCAGCCGCAGCCGCACGCTGTCCATCGCCAGCATGCGGTTGACCGAAAAATGACGGCCGATGTCGCGCAGCATCTCGATGTAGTTGAGCCGGGTCAGCCACTCGGCGTTGTCGGCCATCAGGGCGTCGGTCGCGGCGTCGCCGAAGCGCAGGAAGCGCGCGAAGGTCTTGCCGATCTCGGCCTTGTTCTCGTCGATCTGCTCCAGGGTGAGGATCTTGCGGCTCTCGTCGCGCCCCGACGGGTCGCCCACCCGCGTGGTGCCCCCGCCCATCAGGGCGACCGGCCGCCCGCCCGTCGCCTGCAGCCAGTGCAGCATCATGATCGAGAGCAGGTGCCCGATATGGAGCGAGGGCGCCGTGCAGTCGTAGCCGACATAGGCCGTGAGCCGGCCCTCGCGGGCCGCCGCGTCCACCCCCGCGAAATCGGAGCACTGGTGGACGTAGCCGCGCTCGAACAGCACGGCGAGGAAGTCGGAGCGGGGCACGAAGCTGTCGGGCGCGGCCATGGTTGCGGGTCTCGTGGCGGGCGGGCTGAGGCGGCGGGACGAAGCCGTCCTGCCATGCTAGGTCCGGGGGATACGCGCCGGCTCATAGCAGCGCGCGGCCGCGAACGCACGGGGGCGAGGCAGATGGGGCGGGTGATCGGCCTGATGAGCGGCACCTCCCTGGACGGGATCGACGTCGCGCTGATCGAGACGGACGGCGAGGCCGTGACGGCGACGCGCGGCCATAACGGCCATCTCGCCCCCCTGGGCCCCACCGGCTACCGCGCCTACGCGGAGGAGGAGCGGGCGCTGCTGCGCCGGGCGCTCGCCGATGCCCGGGCGGCCACCCGCCACACCGACCGGCCGGGCTGCCTCGCCGAGGCCGAGGACCTGATCACCCGCCGCCACGCGGAGGCCGTGGAGGCCTTCCTGGCCGCGAACGGCCTCGCCCCCTCGGACATCGACGCGGTGGGCTTCCACGGGCAGACCGCCGTGCACAAGCCCGGCCAGGGCCTCACCCTGCAGATCGGCGACGGGCAGGCGCTGGCGCGCCGCCTCGGTATCCCGGTGGTGGGCCAGTTGCGCCTCGCCGACGTGCGGGCGGGCGGAGAGGGGGCGCCGCTGGTGCCGGTCTTCCACCGGGCGCTCGCCGCGGCCGCGGGCCTCACGGACGGGCTCGGCATCCTCAACATCGGGGGCGTCGCCAACGTGACCCTGATCTCCGCGGGCGGAGACCTGCTCGCCTTCGACACCGGCCCCGGCAACGCTCTCCTCAACGACTGGATGAAGGAGCGGACCGGCGCCGAGTACGACGCGGACGGCGCCACCGCGGCCCGGGGGCGGCCGGACGCGGCCTTCCTGGGCTGGCTCCTCGACCACCCGTACTTCGCGCGCCGGCCGCCGAAATCCCTCGACCGGGACTGGTTCTCGCACAAGCTGGCGGGCTTCCTCTCCACCGAGGACGGGGCGGCGACCCTCACGGCCTTCACGGTCGAGGCGGTGGCGCGCGCGCTCGCCTTCGCGCCCGAGCCGCCGCGGCGCTGGATCGTGGCGGGCGGCGGCGCGAAGAACGCCGCCATGGTGGCCGGGCTCGCCCGGCGCCTGTCCGCCGAGATCACGGTCGCGGACGCGATCGGCTGGTCCTCCTCGCACCTCGAAGCGCAGGCCTTCGCGTATCTGGCGGCGCGCGCCCGGCGCGGGCTGCCGATCACCTTCCCGGGCACGACGGGCGTGCCCGCGCCGCTCACCGGGGGCGAGACGTTCCTTCCGTGAGCGCATGAGCCTCGGCCACGCCCTGGGGCGGATCGTGCGCGAGTATCCGCTCGCGCGCCTCGACCCGCTGCCCGGTCACCCGCTCGCCGACGTGATCCGGCGCGGCGCGGCCGACGAGGTGCGGGCCGCCCTGCCGGAGGCGGCGCGCGGCTTCCTCGTCAAGGGCAGCCCCGGTCGGGGGCGGCACTGGGCGGCAGTGCCGTGGATCGCGGTGTTCGACCCGGCCGTCACCACCAGCGCCACGCGCGGCATCTACCTGGTCTACCTGTTTCCCGCGCACCGGGAGGCGGTGCATCTCTCGCTCGCGCAGGGCACCGTCGCGGCCATCCGGGCGCACGGGCCGCGCGCCGAGGCAGCCTTGCGCAGCGGCGGCGCCCGGCTGCGGGCGCTGGTCGCGGGATCGGACCTGCCGGTGACCGAGATCACGCTCGGCAGCGAGGGCGGGCTGCCGCGGGGCTACGAGGCGGCCCATATCCGCGGGCTCACCTACGGGCTCGCCGACCTCGCGGACGAGGCGCGATTACGGGCCGATCTCGCGGCGGCGCTCGGCGCCTATCGCAGCCTCACGGCCCGGGTGGCGGGGGAGCGGCCGTCCTCGGCCGGACGCTGAGGGGGCCGGGCAGGGGGAATTCGCCGACGGGGTGCCTCAAGGCCACCTGGACTCTCAGAGCTGTGGTTCTTCGATCAACCGCTTCGGCCAGCCGTCCAGGTGCGGTTCAACGGCCGCGCCGGCGCAATCTGCCAGGGTCATGCGCCAATGCACGCCGGCGGTGCCAGCGTATTGTCGATTGTTCATCACTGCACGGCGTCGGGCAGGACATCGATTCCGGCCGCCACCGCGATGCCGCCGGTGATGGTCGCGAGTTCGTCGACAAGTTGTTCGGCCGGGATCGCCCGCGCCCAGCGCGACAAGCCGGCGGCCACCATCGCACGTCCGACTTCGAGGTCCGAGGCGCCGCCCTGCGTCAGACGATGCGCTGCAACATCCAGCGCACCAGCCAGGGCACGAACGATATCATCACGGTTCTGATGGTGCGACATGCCTGGCATCCCTTCTCGATTCGGCAGCAACTCTCAACAGAGACTTCTCATTCCCTTGAGTAAGACGCTCCCCCACCCGCCGCGTCATCGGAGCGACAAGCGATACACTTACATGAACGTAGCGGGATTTCCTAGTTCGGCAACCCTTCGCGGATTGGAAGAATGTTTCAAATGAAGGCGTCGATGTTGGACTAGGCAAGCTCGGTGCCAGATTTGATCTGATTTTTCAACGCCGTTCCTTGGGCCGGAGGACCTCTCGAAGGGGCTAAATACAACCAATAATTGTAATGCGATAGCCCCGGGGCGCACGCCCCTGTGCGGCGCAGCATCCCGGATTTCGATGGGCACGAGTGCGGGTTGTGCCTCGACCGGAACGCAAGTCAGGCATGCAGCCGCCCGTGGCACGCGGACCGCATGGTCCGCGTTCTCGACACACCGGTTCAGATACGGCCGTGCTCGGCCGCCTCGCGGCAGCCGGTCGGAGAACCTCGATCATGTCTCGGCTGCACCGAACCCTCGCGGCGGCGATCCTGCTCGCCGGCGCCACACCCGTCCCGTCCTGGTCCCAGGTCCGGGATTCCTGCCCGCCCGGTCTCAAATGGGTGGCCGGCGCCTGCGTGCGCAGCTGCCCGGGCGGATACGAGGACCAGGGCGACCGATGCGTCTACCGCAACATGTCGCGCTGAGGCGGGAGCCGCTCACGCGGCGTTGAGCCGGGCCTCGGGCTGGCTGAACGCGTGGAAGACGTAGAAGCCGAGATGCCGCGTCGCTTCCTCCGCCGCCTCCGGCCTGAACTCGACCGGCACGGCCGCCATGTCCTGCAGCGTGTGGCTGTAATCCCACCGCTCACCCTCGAGGAAGCCCGGCACCGGCCGGTCCTGCCGCACCGCGCAATAGAGCGCGGGCTTATCCCGATGGCGAAAGACGTTGTAAGTGCCCACGATCATCCGGCGCTGTCGAGCCATGATACCGCCTCACCTGTTACAGGCTTTGAAGCACAAGATTGACGTCTTGGAATTAACATAGGCGGATCGGTCGGCACGGCGACCGCTCGAAACGCACCGGAACGATCTGGCCAAGGTCGTGGTTCTTCGAGCCCGGCTCTCCGGAGCCGCCACAGGAGAGCCCTTGCGTGAAGAACCTCGTCCGTCTCGCCGTCCTCGCCGCCGTGCTGGCCGTCACCACCGCGGCGCCGGCCCAGCCCGTCCCGACCGCGCCGGCCGAGACCGAGGAGGCCGAGCCCGGCCCGCCGCCGCCGCTGCCGAACCTCACCGAGCCGAATGCCCGGTCGGCCGAGTCGCTGAACGAGCCCGGCCCCCGTTCCGCCATCCCGCGGGCGCTGCGCAGTTCGGGCTCACGCGCGGGCGGCCCGGCCAACGACCTCAATCCCGGCGGCCTGCCGGAGGAACCGACCGCGCCCCGGGGCGATCTCGCGGCCGTGCTGACGGGTCAGGACCTCTTTCACGGCCATTACTGCGGTGCCGGCCAGCGCGGCGAGGGCCTCGCGCCCACCGACGCCCTCGACGCCGCCTGCCAGCGCCACGATGCCTGTTTCGAGGCCGCGGGGCATCGCTCCTGCGCTTGCAACCTTTCGTTGCAAAGAGAGGCCACGTTCGTGTCGGAGCGGCCCGGCCTCGCCCTTGAGATCCGCCGCCGCGCCCTGAGCGTGGCCCAGGCCGCCGAGCTGATGGCCTGCCGCGCGCCCTGACGCGGCTTCAGCGCAGCGGCCAGACGAGCAGGATCAGCGGCACGCCGGCCGCCAGCACGAGGAGCGAGAGGGGCGCCCCGAGGCGCGCGTAATCCCCGAAGCGGTAGCCGCCCGGCCCCATCACCAGGGTGTTGCACTGGTGGCCGATGGGGGTGAGGAAATCGCAGGCCGCCCCGATCGCCACCGCCATCAGGAAGGCGTCGGGCCCGTAGCCGAGGGAGCGGGCGAAGCTCGCCGCGATGGGCGCCATCACCAGCACCGTCGCGGCGTTGTTGAGGAAGGGCGTCACCGCCATCGCGGCCAGCATGATCAGCCCGACAGCGCCCCAGGCGGGCAGGAGCGCGCCGACCTGCGACAGCCAGCCCGCGAACAGGTCGGTCGTGCCGGTGGTGCGCAGCGCGTCGCTCACCGGGATCAGGGCCGCGAGCATGACGAGGATCGGCCATTCCACCGCCTCGTAGGCCTCGCGCGCCGGCAGCGTGCCGGTCATCACCATCAGGAGCGCGGCGGCGAAGAAGGCCACAGCCACCTCCACGGTCCCGAACGCCACCGCCGCGACCGTCAGCGCGAGGATCGTCAGGGTGATCCAGCCGCGGCGCGCGCTGCCGAGCGGCAGCGAGCGCTGGGCGAGGGGGAGGGCGCCGAGGTCGCGCAGGTGCTGGGGCATGGCCGCCGCGTCGCCCTGGAGCACGACCACGTCGCCCGCCCGCAGGGTGATGTCGCGCAGCCGCTCCGTGAAGCGTTTGCCGGCCCGGCTCACCGCCAGCAGGTTGACCCCGAAGCGCTGGTGCAGGACGAGCTGGCCGGCCGAGCGGCCGATCAGCAGCGAGGTCGGCCCGACCACCGCCTCCACCGCGTGGGCCCCGTCCGGGTTGTCCTCGCGCGCGGTCGGGCGGTTCTCGCCTTCGAGCGTGAGGCCCGCTTCGCCGACGAAGCGCTGGAGGGCCGCCGGTTCGCCCCGCAGGATCACGCTGTCGTGCGCCCGCAGCACCGCGTCGGGCAGGGGCGAGGCCTGGCGCGTCCGGTCGCGCACGATCGCCGTGACGGCGACGTCGCCGGCCGCCCGGGCGGTGAGGTCGGCCACCGTGCCGCCGGCGAGGGGCGAGTTTTCCGGCACCTGCGCCTCCGTGGCGTAATCCGCCACCGCCACCGCCTCGTCCAGAGAAACCGTGCCGCGGCGCTCCCGCGGGATCAGCCGGTAGCCCACGCTCAGGAAGGCGACGCCCAGGAGCGCCAGCCCGACGCCCACGGGCGTGAAGTCGAACATCGTGAACGGGGTGCCGGTGATCTCGCCGCGCAGCCGGGCCACGATGATGTTGGGCGAGGTGCCCACCTGCGTGACGATGCCCCCCAGCAGCGCGCCGAAGGCCATCGGCATCAGGAAGAGCGAGGGCGAGACGTTGCCGCGCCGGGCCATCTGGAAGGCGATCGGCAGCATCATGGCGAGCGCGCCGATGTTCTTGATGAAGGCCGACAGCACCGTGACGGCGACGACGAGGCCGACGAGCTGCGCGCGCGTGGAGCGCAGATGCGGCGAGACGTGCCGCAGCACGGCCTCGATCGCGCCCGACCGGGCCACCGCGGCGCTGACCACGAGCGCGCTCGCCACGATGATCACGATGTCGTCGGAGAAGCCGCTGAACGCCTGCTTCACCGGCACGAGCCCCATGGCCACCGCGACGAGGAGCGCACCGCCGGCCACGACGTCGTAGCGCAACCGTCCCCAGACGAAGAGCACCATCATGCCGCCGATCACCGAGACCGCGAGGATCTGGTCGAGCGTCATGGCGTCACCGGAAGGGTACTGCGCCGGACGCGACGGATGGCGATGTTCACGCGGGTGCGACTCCTGCTGCTGCGGCCGACAGCCGGCCCATGGGGCGCCGCACCGGCCCGGTCCGGCCTGCCACGCCCGCCGCAGTGTTCGTCCGCGGCGGGGAACGGGGCAACTCGGCGTAGGATAGCCGGTTCCTGGCCGTGGCCGGCGATCCCCACAGGCCCCGTCGAGCCCGGGGCCGGAGCGTCGGGATCGACCGTCACGCCGCGGGCCGGTCCAGCATCCGGACGGGCGACGCGATGCACCGATCCGTCGCCCGAGGTGCCTTATCGGTGCGAATCAGCCATTTCTCTGCCTCTGCCTGCGAACGATGAGGGTTTGTTCGCGTTCGTCACCTGTGAACTCGCGGGACCTGATCATGATCGGCAAGCTCATCTCGTCCGCTCTGCGCCGGAAGGAGCGCCCGGACGCCGACGAGACCTTCGATGATGCGGCAGTGCTGGACGAGGCCCTGCGCTTCCCGCCGATGCGGCCCCTGCAGCCGCCCCCCGCCCAGAACGACGACCCGCACCGGCCGCTCTGCGAGGCGGTCGAGCAGGACCTGCGCGCGGCCGGGTTCCTGCGCTGAAGCGCACGCGCCGAACGGGTCGGTGGCGCGGCGGCAAATAAACCTGCTTCCAGCCGTGGTGGAGTCGGACCGGCGGGGTCCGCTCGCGAGGACCACCGCGGGTGAGATACGGGTCAGCACGCCAAGGCCGAACTTCGAAGCGGGGATCGCTCGGTTCGTTCTGCGTGCACTCCCGACGGAGCGGCGCTCTCCCCGATTTCGTTAGGTAAACACCGACGGCGACGACAGCACATCCGAGTGCAATTCCTCGCCGGCTCGCGGCCGGCGACGCGGTCCAAGTGAGAATGTCATCGCGCGGACCGGTCTCATGTCTCGATCACAACCTCGGAGAGAGGTGCCGATCCGGATGACTATAATCAAGCAGCCTCTTGATTCGGGTGGCTATTCGCGGCGCCGGGCGAGCCTTCGCGCTTAAGCCAAATCTGAGCTGATAATGAACATGTTCATCTCGCAATACAACTGCTAGACGAGACATGTGGATCTCGAAGCATGTTTCGCCACGTTACGTAGATTTATAGATGCCAATACATATCTGATGTTGCATAATTTCCTAATTTTAGCTCAGATAGATTTTATTTCCTCTAGGTTCCGGATCTCGAAGTAGCTGAATTTTAACGAAGTCTGGCTACGAACCAAATCGCCGATCGGAAGAGGGGGATGCCGGTGCTGTCTCGGCTGACAATTCTGCACAAGCTATTGGCGGTCGTCGGCATCATCGTCGTGGTGGTCGGCGGGTGCATTTTCTTCGTTCAGTCGCGCATGTCGTCGATCGATTCCGACTATTCCAAGCTTGTCGACAAGGAGGCGGCGGCCCGGGCCGGCGAGGCGGGCCGCGGCTTCGCCGTCGTGGCGGCCGAGGTCAAGGAGCTGGCTGGGCAGACCGCGCGAGCCACGGGCGACAACGCGGATCAGATCAACAAGGTCCCGACGGCGACGAACGACGCGGTCGCGGCGATCGGCGGCACCACCGGCCAGATCCGCGAGATCAACACGGTGACCGCGGCGATCACGGCGGCGGTGGACCAGCAGGGGGCGGCCACCCAGGAGATCGTCCGCAACGTGGCGCAAGCCTCGTCGGGGATGGGCGAGGTGACCGCCAACATCGTCGGGGTGGCTCGTGCCTCCGAGGATACCGGATCCGCCGCAGCGCAGGTGCTCGCGTCGAGCTCCGAGCTGGCGCGCCCGTCGGAGCGCCTCACCGCCGAGGTGAGCCGCTTCCTCGACACCATCCGGGCGGCGTGAGGCGATCCCACGCGCTCGCGACCGGAGCGCGTCACAATCGGTTTCACGATCTGGTTCAATGATCGTACTGGGTCATATAGGCTATCCGTCTTAAATTCGACCCGGCCCGTTAGTTTTCGAACTCCCACCGAAGTGAAATGGAGACGATCATGCGTTGGACTATCGGTAAGAAACTCGCCACGGCTGCAGCCCTGGGAGTTTTGCTCGTTGCGGGCCTTGTCGTGAACCAGTGGATCAGTGGCAGCCAAATCGCTGAAGCCAACGCTGCAGCCAGTCGCGAGCAGATCATCCTCGACGGCATTCAGCAAGCGCGTCTCTCGCAAGCCCAGATTCAAACGGCGGTCGGCAACATCCTCGCCGCGGAAACTGCCGAACAGGTCACCCGCACCGCCGATCGCGTCCGCGCAGCCAAGGCAGCAGGTGTTTCGGGGCTCGTCGAGCCGATCCGCATCGCCATGATCCCGGATGTCCTCCGCGATCTTCAGAACGGCCTTGCGGCCTATGCGGACTTGGCGACGGCGCTGGCCGGGGCGACGCACTTCGAAGGCGGGACGCGCTCCATCGACAGGACCATTCTGTCTCACGTTGCGGGCGAGCAGCAGCGGATGACCAAGCAGTTCGAGGAGGCGGCCGCGGCCTCGGTCAAGAACGCCCAGCGCTTCACCGACGCGGCCCGGGAAAACATGGTCGCAACGATCGCATCCGCGGCCGTGATCGGTCGCACCGTCGGTGGTGCCGTCATCCTCGTGCTGATCGGCTCGGCGGTGTTCTCGGCGCTCGCGATCGGCAGGCCGGTCCGGCAACTCGCCACCTGTGTGAGCGCGCTCGCGGCCGGCGACGCAACCGCCGAGGTGCCGGCGACCAAGCGCAGCGACGAGCTGGGCACGATGGCGGCGGCGGTGCAGGTGTTCAAGGACAACCTGATCCGGACGCGCCAGCTGGAACAGGAGACGGTGCTGGCCCGTGCCTCGGCGGAGGAGCAGCGCAAGGCGGGCATGCGGCAGATGGCCGATGCCTTCGAGGCCGCGGTGGGCGGTATCGTCGGCCAGGTTTCGTCGTCCGCCACCGAGTTGCAGGCCACCGCCCAGCAGCTGACCGCGACGGCGAACGAGACCGCGGCCCAGTCCACCACGGTGGCGGCGGCGGCCGAGGAGGCGGCCTCGAACGTCGGAACGGTGGCGAGCGCGGCCGAGGAACTCGGCAGCTCCGTGCAGGAGATCGGTCGCCAGGTGCAGGGCTCGGCCGCTTTGGCCCAGCGCGCGATGGGCGAAGCGGACCAGACGGCGCACCTCGTCCAGGCACTCAACGGCGCGGTCGCCCGCATCGGCGACGTCGTCGGGCTGATCTCGAACATTGCCAGCCAGACGAACCTGCTGGCGCTCAACGCGACGATCGAGGCGGCCCGCGCGGGCGAGGCGGGCCGCGGCTTCGCCGTCGTGGCGGCCGAGGTCAAGGAGCTGGCCGGGCAGACCGCGCGGGCCACGGGCGAGATCGCCGATCAGATCAGCAAGGTGCAGACGGCGACGAACGACGCGGTCGCGGCGATCGGCGGCATCACGAGCCAGATCCGCGAGATCAACACGGTGACCGCGGCGATCACGGCGGCGGTGGACCAGCAGGGGGCGGCCACCCAGGAGATCGTCCGCAACGTGGCGCAAGCTTCGTCGGGGACGGGCGAGGTGACCGCCAACATCGTCGGGGTGGCTCGTGCCGCCGAGGATACCGGATCCGCCGCGGCCCAGGTGCTCGCGTCGAGCTCCGAGCTGGCGCGCCAGTCGGAGCAGCTGACCGCCGAGGTGAGCCGCTTCCTCGACACCGTCCGGGCCGCCTGAGGAAGGGGATTTGTCCCATCCTACGATCGTTCTCCTGGGGTTGCAGCAGCACAACACTCAGGAGAACTTCGGTTTTGGCAGTATCGACTTTGCCGCAAGGCGCGAAGCGAGGCCGGAAGCGGGGAGAGCCGCATCCGCGATGGTCCGGATCCCGATGAGGGCCGTCCGGACCGAACCGTCCATTCAGAACCGGCATCGTGGAGTGCCGTCGCGCGGACGTGGTGACAATCCGACTGGGGCCGCAAGCGGCCCCACTCGCGGATCCCCCGCCGCAGACCCGGACCGCTAGACCCTGATCCGCACCGGCACCGACTTCGCCGCCGGCGTCTTCGACTGCTCGTCGTGGTGCGAGAGCGGGATCAGGGGGTTCATCTCGGGATAATAGGCGCCGAGGCAGCCGTCGGGGAGCGAGAAGGGCGTGACCGTGAGGCCGGACACAATGCGCTCCACGCCGTCCTCCGCGTCGCCGACCAGGGACACCACCTGCCCCTCGCGCAGCTTCGCCCGCCGCATCTCGTCGGGATTGATCAGCAGGACGGTTCGGGTGCCCTCGATCCCGCGCAAGCGGTCGCTGTAGCCGTAGATCGTGGTGTTGAACTGGTCGTTGGAGCGCAGCGTGATGAGGCGGTAGCGGCCGGGCGCGTCCGGGAAGCCGGTGGAGGACAGGCGCGCGGTGGTGGTGAACGCGGCTTTGCCGCTCTTCGTCTTCCAGATGCGCTCGCGGGCCGAATTGCCCCGGTAAAAACCGCCCGGCGTCCACATCCGCGCGTTGAAGTCGTGGAATTCCTCCGGGTAGGTCTCGGCGATCTGGTCGCGGATGCGGGCGTAGTCGCCGACCCAGGCGTCCCAGGTCACCTTCGGGTTGGGCGCGAGCGTCGCCCGGGCGAGGCCCGCCACGATGGCGATCTCGGAGCGGAGATGCTCGCTCGCGGGCGTGCGGCGGGCGAGCGAGCCCTGGATGCAGCTGAACGTGTCCTCGATGGTCACCGCCTGCGGCCCGCTCGCCTGCCGGTCCTCCTCCGTGCGGCCCAGGCAGGGGAGCAGGTAGGCGCTCTCGCCGGTCACGAGTTGGCTGCGGTTGAGCTTGGTGGCCACCTGAACCGTGAGGCGCAGCCGCGTCCAGGCCGCCTCCATGCGCTCGGTCTCGGGGATGGCCCGCAGGAAGTTGCCGCCGAGCCCGATGAAGGCCTTCACGCGGCCGGCCAAAACACCCTCGCAGGTCTCGACCGTGTTGAGCCCCTTGTCACGCGGCGGGTCGAAGGCGAACTGCGCCGCCAAGCGGTCCAGGGGCACGAGTTCGGGTTTCTCGGCGATGCCGACCGTGCGCTGGCCCTGCACGTTCGAATGCCCGCGCACGGGCGAGATGCCGGTGCCGTCGCGGCCGATATTGCCCTTGAGCAGCAGCAGGTTGACGAGGAGCGCGACGTTGTCGAAGCCGTGCGCGTGCTGCGTCAGCCCCATGCCGTAGAAGGCGCAGACCCGCTCGGCCGCGACGTAGACCTGGGCCGCCGCCTCGATGTCCCGGCGGCCGAGGCCGGATTCACGCTCGATCTCCTCCCAGGGCGTCGCCCGGACCTTGGCTTCGAAGGCCTCCAGGCCCTGCGTGTGCTGCGCGATGAAGTCGACGTCGAGCACGCGCCGGCCCTCGGCCTTGGCGGCGTCGTCGGCGGCGAAGACGTGCTTGCACAGACCCGTCAGCACGGCGATGTCGCCGCCGGGGCGGACCTGATGGTACTGCGTGCTGATCCGCGTTTCCTTGCCGGTCAGCATCTCGACCGGGCTCTGCGGATTGGTGAAGACCTCCAGGCCGCGCTCCCGCACGGGATTGAAGGTGATGATCTCCACGCCGCGCTTGGCCGCCTGCCGCAGGGGATGCAGGAAGCGGGGCGAGTTCGTCCCGGGATTCTGCCCGAAGAAGAACATCGCGTCGCAGTTCGAGAGGTCGTCGAACACCACCGTGCCGACGCTCGCGCCGATCACCTGTTTCAGCGCCACCGAGGTGGTCTCGTGGCACATGTTGGACGAGTCCGGCAGGTTGTTGTGGCCGTAGAGCCGCGCGAACAGCGCATAGAGGTAGGCGGTCTCCAGGCTGGCCCGGCCCGAGGTGTAGAAGACGGCCGATTTGGGATCGAGCCGGCGCAACTCGGCGCCGATCTCCCGGAAGGCCTCGTCCCAGCCGCACGGCACGTAGCGGTCGCGGGCGCGGTCGAAGCGCAGGGGATGCGTGAGGCGCCCCTCCTGCTCCAGGTCGTGATCCGACCACTGGCGCAGTTCGGTGAGCGTGTGCTTGGCGAAGAAATCAGGGGTACAGCGGCGCGACGTCAGCTCCCACAGCGTCGCCTTGGCGCCGTTCTCGCAGAATTCGAAGGGATGGTGATCGGCAGGCTTCGCCCAGGAACAGGACACGCACATGAACCCGCGCGGCTTATTTTGCCGAAACAGTGTCTCGGTGGCGAGCGGGGTCGCCCATTCCTTGCCGAAGATGCTCGCGATGCCCCGCACCGAACCCCAGCCGCCGGCCGGGCCATCGTAATGCGCAGTACCGGGCTCGGGCTCGTGCGCGCTGGCATCTTGCGACATCTGGTTCTCCTCCGACCGGAACCGGCGCGCCGTGGAAAGACGGTCGGCGGCGGTCCAACGAGCGGCCGGGGCGATCAGTTCGATCGGTTCCCTCGGCTCGCGGCGTGCCTTGGAGTCGCGCTCCGGCGTCGCGCTTGCGGGCTGACGCAGGGTGCGGCGACGGCGCGCGGCGCGGGAACCTGGGCGGGAGACCTCCGGTTGGCCTGGCGACCGGGATGGTTCCTCCCGGCCTGCCGCCGCGAGGGGGCGGCTCGTGCGGCGCCGGGCATTCCGGCCTTCATCCACCACACGAGAGGCAACATGATCCGCTTCGCCCTTCCGCTCGTCCTCGCCGCCGGCATGGCGGCGCCCGCCCTTGCGCAGCAGCAGCTCGGCCGGCCGCCGGCGATGCTGCTGCACGGCAATTATTGCGGCCCGGGCAACAACGCCCCGCTCCCGCCGGTGGACGCCCTCGACGCGGCCTGCGCCCGCCACGACGCCTGCACGCCGCGCGGCGGCCTGGCCAGCCAAGCCTGCAACCTGCGGCTCCAGCGCGAGGCCGAGCTGATCTCGCGCGATCCGCGCCAGCCCGAGGACGTGCGCATGCTGGCCGGCCTCACGGCGATCGGGGCCGGCCTGCTGCCCTCGGCGCCGAGCACGGCCGCGGTTCCGGCGATCGGCTACGCCCCGGTGCTGCACACGCCGGACGAGTGGGACGAGGGCGAGGAATAGGCCTTGGCCGCCGGACCGGGCACCGGTCCGGCGGCGCGATCGATGACGAACCGACGGCCCGAGCGGAGTCGGCCGAGCCGTTCCGCTCGGGCCACCGATCGCCGTAGGCGTGGCTGCCTCGGAGTCAGCGTGCGGGGCGCAGGCGGTCGAGCAGCGCGGGATCGGGATAGCCGTCCGGCACCAGCCCCTCGGCGGCCTGGAAGGCGCGGATTGCCGCCCGGGTGCGCGGGCCGACCCGCCCGTCGATGCCGCCGACCGCAAAGCCCCGCGCCGCGAGGCCGGATTGCAGGTCGCGGCGCTCCTCGGCGGTGAGCGGACGGTCGCCACGGGGCCAGTCCTGCGCGAAGGCAGGCTCGCCCCGCAGCCGGTCGGACAGGTGGGCCACCGCCAGCGCGTAGGCGAGCGCCGTGTTGTAGCGCAGGATGGCGTCGAAGTTCGGCAGCAGCAGGAAGGCCGGCCCCCGCGCCCCCGCCGGCAGCACCAGCCGGGCCGGCGTCTGCGCCTCCGCGAAAGCCAGCGGTCCGGCCGGGCGCAGGCCCAGATGCTGCCACTCGGGCAGGGTCCGGGTCGTCACCTCGTCGGCGAGCGCGAGGTCGAAGCCCGGCGGCAGCACGACCTCGTAGCCCCAGCGTTCCCCGGGGCGCCAGCCGACGCTGCGCAGGTAGCTCGCCGTGGAGGCGAGGGCGTCCGGCACCGAGCGCCAGATGTCGCGGGCGCCGTCGCCGTCGAAATCCACCGCGTGGCGCAGCGCCGTCGTGGGCATGAACTGCGTGTGGCCCATCGCCCCCGCCCAGGACCCCGTCATCGCACCCGGCGGCACGCTGCCCTGGGCGAGGAGGCGCAGGGCCGCGATCAGCTCCTCGCGCCACATCGCGACGCGCTCGCCCCCGCCGCAGGCGAGCGTCGCCAGGGAGCGGATCACCGGCCGGACCCGGGCGGGATCGTCGAGCACGGCGCCGTAGCCCGATTCGATGCCCCAGATCGCCACCAGCACGTGCCGGTCGACGCCGTAGCGGGCCTCGATGGCCGCGAGCGGTCCCTCCCACTCCTTGAGCTTGGCTTGACCGGCCGCGACGCGGGAGGGCTTGGTGGCGGTGTCGAGATAGTCCCAGAGCGGCGTCTCGAACTCGGCCTGCCGCCGGGAGGCCGCCAGCACCTCGGGATCGGGCGAGAGGGGGGCGAGTTGCTCCTCGGCGAGCGACCGGGGGATGCCCTGCGCCTCGGCCGCCACGGCGAGGTCCCGGGTGCAGGCGGCGAAGGCGGCCTCGGGCGCGGGAGCCTCCGGCGCAGGCGCTTCCTGTGCTTGGGCGGCGGCCGGCAGCCCGGAGGCGAGCCACAGGGCCGCCCCGGCCAGGGCCGGGCGGAATCGCCCGAAGAAGACCAGTGAGCGCATCGGACCGGCTCCCCGATTCATCAGACGCCGAAGCGGCCGAGCGCGGGCAGCTTCACCCCCGGCCGGCGGATGTCGAGCCCCGCCACGGCGCCCAGGATGTTGACCTCCAGCCCCTCCACCCAGCCGAGGGTGAAGCCGAGATAGCCCCCGAGATTCATCCGCACGCCGGTGCGCGACGGGGTCAGGCCGATCCAGCGGCCGTCATAGGGAAAATCCTTGCCGATCGCGGTGGCCGGCAGGCTCGCGCGCATCTCCGGCACGGCGCTCATCACCGCCGCCACGAAGGTGTTCGAGTTCGGCCCGGGCCACGCCTGGTAGTCGCCCGGCTTGTCGTAGCGGTAGGTGCGGACCGCGTCGCGGATGCGCGGGATCATCCGCTCCGCCTCCGCCCCGTCGGCCGCGAAGACGATCTCCGGCGTGCTGCCGAACCAGCGCCCGTCCGGCACGAAGCGGTCCACCCAGATCGGCAGGCCCCAGGCCGTGTAGTCGAAGCGCTGGTAGGCCGAGGCGCCCGCCTCCTTGACGACGATCCAGCTGTGGGTGGCGACGATGCCGCGCCAGCTCACGGTGCGGGCCGAGAACACGCGCACGATCGCCTCGGGATGGGCGAGGGGGGCCGGCAGGAGCCCGGCGCTCGACCGATCGGCCGAGCGCCAGTCGCCCCGGTCCTGCAGGTAGTAGAGCGCGGCCGAGACCGCGATCGGCGCGAGGAAGACGAGCGCGAACGCGAGAAGGAGGATCCTGAGCAAGGGAAGTCCGGAGACGACGGAAGAGCCACGCTGATGTGGGTGTCACCGCCCCAGCCGGAAAGGGGCGGGCTGCCGCACCGCACCATCCGGCCGGAATCCGGGCAAGGCGTCCGCGCGTGGCGGTGCGAGCGGACGGCTGGTAGCATCCCATCCGGGCCGTCACGGCCGCGCCGTCTCGACCCGATGCATCCCGCGGCGGGCCGATCTCCGGCGGCCGCACGCCCGGACATGACAGGGAGGCCGCGATGGCGGACCACGTCTTCAAGGTGATCGAACTCGTCGGGACCTCGAAGGAGAGCGTTTCCGACGCCATCGACGTCGCGGTCCGGCGCGCGGCGGAGACCATCCGCAACCTGCGCTGGTTCGAGGTGGTCTCGACCCGCGGCGACGTCGCCGACGGCAAGGTGCTGCACTACCAAGTGACGCTGAAGGTCGGCTTCACCCTCGAAGGCTCCTGATCCGCCGGGCTCCGGCGCGGTCGTCCGCGCCGGACCGGCATCGTCGCGGCTGACCCGCCGACCGCGCCCGCGTCGCCGGCTCAGCCGGCGCGGCGGCGCGGTTCGGCCGCGCTCGCCAGCGGCGCCGGGCGCCCGATCAGGTAGCCCTGCGCCTCGTCGCAGCCCTCGCTGCGCAGGATCGCGCGCTGCGCCTCGGTCTCGACGCCCTCGGCCGTGACGCGCATGCCGAGGCTCGCGCCCAGGCCCACGATGGCCCGCACGATCGCGGCCGTCTCCGGGTTGGCGATGTCGGCCACGAAGGAGCGGTCGATCTTGATCTTGTCGAAGGGAAAGCGGCGCAGGTAGCTCAGGCTGGAATAGCCGGTGCCGAAATCGTCGAGCGCGATGCTCACGCCGAGGTCGCGCAGCACCGTCAGGGTGGCGATGAGCGACTCCGCCTCCTGCATCAGCATCGTCTCGGTGATCTCGAGTTCGAGCCGGTTCGGCGGCAGACCCGAGGCGCAGAGCGCGGCCAATACCGTGTGGGCGAAGCCGGGCTGCCGGAACTGCACCGCCGAGACGTTGACGGCGATGTGGGCCTTGTCGCCGAAGGCCAGCGCATCGGCGCAGGCCTGCCGCAGCGCCCAGGCCCCGATCTCCACGATGAGGCGCGTCTCCTCGGCGAGCGGGATGAACTCGCCCGGAGAGACGAGGCCGCGCACCGGGTGGCGCCAGCGCAGCAGCGCCTCGCGCCCCACCACCTGCCCGGTCGCGAGGCCGATGATCGGCTGGTAGTGCAGCACGAACTCGTCGCGGGCGAGGGCGCCGCGCAGATCGAGTTCGAGCCGCTCGCGCGCCTCGACCGCCGCATCCATGGCCGCATCGAAGAACCGGAAGGCGTTCCGCCCCTCCGCCTTGGCGCGGTAGAGCGCGAGATCGGCGCGGCCGAACAGCATCGTGCCGGAGAGGCCGTGCTCGGGCGCCATCGCGATGCCGATGCTCACGCCGATCCGCACGTCGCGGCCGGCCACCGCGAAGGGCTCGCTCAGCTGGGCCAGCACCCGGCGGGCGAGCGCGGCGGCGTCCTGGGCGCTGCGGCTGCCGGATTGCAGGATCGCGAACTCGTCGCCGCCGAGCCGCGCCACCGTGTCCTCGACGCGCAGAAGGCCCTGGAGGCGCCGCGCCACGGCTTCGAGCAGCGTGTCGCCCGCCGGGTGCCCGAGCGTGTCGTTGACCGCCTTGAAGCGGTCGAGGTCGAGGCACAGGACGGCCAGCGAGCCGCCCTGGTGGGCGATGTCGGCGAGGTGCTGGTCCAGCCGCTCGCGAAACAGCGTGCGGTTCGACAGGCCGGTCAGCGGGTCGTGGCGCGCCATGTGGGCGATCTGCGCCTCGGCGACCTTGCGGGCGCTGATGTCGATGTGGGTGCCGACGACGCGGGTGGGCGCCCCGGTGCGGCTGCGCTCCACCACCTTGCCGCGCGAGAGGACCCAGGCGAAGGTCCCGGCCTTGGTCAGCAGGCGGTGCTCGCACTCGTAGATCGGCGTGCGCCCCTCGATGTGGTCGGCGAACAGGCGCAGCGCCCGCTCCCGGTCGTCGGGGTGGATCAGGTCCTCCCAGTCGCGGCCCTGGCCGCCGAGTTCGCCCGGCGCGTAGCCCAGCATGGTGTGCCAGCGCTCCGAGTGCCAGGAGCGGCAGCGCATCAGGTCGCGGTCCCAGAGGCCGTCGCTGCCCGCATCGAGCGCCATGGTGAGGCGCTCCTCGCTGGTGCGCAGGGCCTCCCGAGCGGTGACGATCTCGTCGATGTCGAGCGCCGTGCTCAGCCACTCGACGCCGCCGTCCTCGCGCGCGACCGGGACGCTCACGAGCTTGTGCCAGCGATAGACGCCGTCGCGTCGCCGCAGGCGGCCCTCCGCCGAGGTCGCCGATTGCGTGGCGCGCGCCCGCGTATGGGCACGGTTCAGGCGCCGCGCATCGCCCGGATGGTAGAGCTGGACCCGGTCGGCGAGGCGGACATAGAGGGCCGACCCGAAGAAGTCGCGAAGCCGCGGATTGGCGTAGGTGACCTCGCCGTCCGCATCCTCCAGCCAGACCATTTGCGGGAGGGCGTCGGTGAGCGCGCGCAGGCGGGCCTCGCTCGCCGCGACCCGCTCCTCGGCGCGCTTGCGCTCGGTGATGTCGGTGAGAGTGCGCAGCGCGCCGCCGCCGCTCAGGGCGATGCTGCGGACGTCCAGCACCATGCCGTTCGTGCGCGTCCGCTCCTCGGCCGGGGAGGGGAGAACGGACCCCGCCTCTCCGCCGCGCAGGATCGCCCCGAGGAGCGCGTCCTCGCCCGCCCCGGCGAGCGCGCGCCGCAGCTCGGCGAGGGAGGGCTGGCCGGCCAGGAAGGCCGGATCGAGCCCGAGCAGCTCGCTCGCCCGGCGGTTGGAGACCGCGACGGTGCCGCCCCCATCCACCATGACGAGCCCCTGCTCCATGGTGTCGAGGGTGGTGGTGAGGAGCGCGGTGGTCGCCTGGAGCCGCTCCTCGGTGCGCCGCATCTCCGTGACGTCGAGCACGGTGCCGAAGGTGATGACGGCGGTCCCCGCCGGATCGCGGTCGCAGAGCCCGCGCACGAGGACCGCCCGGATCTCGCCGTCGGGCCGGACGATGCGCGCCGGATACTCGAAGCGCGTACAGGTCTCGATGTGCCGGCGCAGCAGCGAGGTGACCCGCTCGTGGTCGTCGGGATGATAGGCGGCCAGCACGTCCGCCCGCGTGAGCTGGGGTCCTGCCTGCCGGAATCCGAAGATGCGCAGCGCCTCGTCGGAGAAATACCCCTGGCCAGTGGTCTGGTTGAACTGCCAGTGGCCCACATGGGCCATCTCCTCGGCCATCCGCAGGAGCCGGTTGGCCTCGGTCAGGGACGACCACGCACGGCTGACGTCCGGGCCGGGATGCGCGACGACGTCCTCCGCCGCCTGTGCCGATCGAGATTGCACGCGGGCGCTCCAACGACAGTGAACGCCCGTCAAGCTGAATGAACCGTCCTTCGATGAGATTAACGTTCGACCAATCGGACCTTCGTGAGTGGGACCAATCGGACCGGAACACCGTCTCGTGCGGTCATCTGGATTGATAGAGCGGCGCCGGAGCGTCCGATCGGCGACCCCCGCGTGACCTCGCACCGCCCGACCGGCGCCCTCCTCAAACCCTCGTGCTGCGTTAAGCTTAATGAAGGGTTACGCGTGCCGGGATACGGAAACTCGGTTAAGGTTCCCTTACTTCAAAGCAAGGGCATCGTGATGTCGTCGATCAACGCCGCGCGTCAGCAGGGTCTGAACGTCCGTGCGAAGTCTCTCCTGTCGCGCGTGACGTATCGGCGTGCCGTCGATGAAGACGATCGCGACGACATCTTCCGGTTGCGCTACGACGCCTACCTGCGGGAGGGCGCGATCGACGCCTGCGCGGCGGGACGGTTCCACGATCCGGTCGATGATCAGGACAACACCTTCCTGTTCGGGGTCTACGTCGACGACGAGCTCGCCGGGTCGATCCGGCTCAGCGTCACGCTGCCCCGGCAGCACGCCCTGCCGACCACCGCGGTCTTTCCGGAATTCGTCGGGCCGAAGATCGCCGCCGGCGCGGTCGTCGTCGATCCGACGCGCTTCGTGGCGCGCCACGCGATCTCTCGCCACCTGCCGGAGCTGCCCTACCTCACGCTGCGCCTCGCATGGCTGGCGATGGAGCATTTCGACGGTGACTGGATCCTGCTCGCCATCCGGCCGGAGCACCGGGCGTTCTACCGGCGCTACTGGAGCGCTATCGAACTGTGCGAGGCGCGGCCCTACCCGAAGCTCGCCAAGCCGGTGGGGCTGTCGGTGGTGGATTACCGCGCGGTGAGGGAGCAGGTCTTGGAGCGGCACCCCTTCCTCGCCTCGACCCCGGCCGAGCGCGCGGGCCTGTTCGAGCCGGCCATGCCGCTGGTGCCGGAGGCCGGACTGCCGGGCGCGATCTGGCCGATGGAGCTGCGCCCGGCGGGCGCGGGCCTCACCCTCTGATCCGGCGCGCGGCCTTGAGGACGGCACGGCGATGAGGCACCGGCGGTGGCTGATGCTGGCCGTTCTCTTCGCGGCCCGGACGGTCATCGCCTACCAGTTCCAGTCGGTGGCCGCCGCCTCCTTCGCGCTGGTGCAGGACGGCGGCCTCGATTTCGCGGGGCTGGGCCTCCTGATCGGCTGCCACATGCTGCCGGGCATCGTCCTGGCGCTGCCCGGCGGGTTCCTGGCCCACCGGTTCGGGGGCAAGCCGATCGTGCTCGCGGGCCTCGCGCTGATGGCGCTCGGCGGCGTCATGATGGCGAGCCTCTCGACCGGCGCGCTGTTTTCCGGCCGCATCGTCAGCGGCGCGGGCGCGGCGCTCCTCAACGTGGTCCTCACCCGCATGGTGACGGACTGGTTCGTCGGGCGCGAGATGGTGGCCGCCTTCGGCATCTTCGTGGCGAGCTGGCCGCTCGGCATCGCGCTCGCGCTCGTCACGCTGCCGGCGCTCGCCATCGCGTATGGCTGGGCGAGCGTCGCAGCCGCGAGCGCCGTGGCGAGCGTGGCGGCGCTGGTCCTCGTGCAGGCGCTCTACACCGATCCCCCGGCGGCCACGCCCGGCCAGAAACTGCGGACAGCGTCGATCCCGACGCGCGAATACGCGCTCGCGGCGGGCGCGGGGCTGATCTGGGGGCTCTACAACGTCTCGCTCGTCATCTTCGTCTCGGCCGCACCCGACCTCTTCCTGGCCAACGGCTACCGCGTGGAGACCGCCGGCCTCATCACCAGCATCCTCGGCTGGGTGCTGGTGCTGGTCCTGCCGGGCGGGGGCCTGATCGCGCAGCGCGTGGGCCGCCCGACCGCGTTCTCGGTGACGAGCCTCGTGCTGGTCGCGGGCGCCGCCCTCGCGCTGGCCCTCACCAACCAGTCGATCCTGGCGCTGCTCGTCCTCGCGCTGCTCTTCGGCCTGCCGGCGGGGCTGCTGCTCTCGCTGCCGGGCGAACTGCTCTCGGCCGAGGCCCGGTCGAGCGGCATGGGCGTGTTCTATCTCTGCTTCTATCTCACCATGACGGGCCTGCCGGTGGTGGCGGGCATCGTGCGCGAAGCCGCGGATTCGGCCTCGAGCCCGATCCTGTTCGGCGCCGGCACGGCGCTGCTGGCGGCGATCGGCATGATCATGATCGGGCCCTACCGCACCGCCCGGCCGGCGCCCTGATGGAGCGCGCGGACCCCGCCGGCGATTGACCGCCGCCTGCGGATGCGCGACGCGGAGCCGGACACCGCGGCGACGAATGTCGCGAGGACGCAGGGAGGCCAGTATGACGACGAACCAGCGCCGCTACCGCATCGCGGTGATCCCCGGGGACGGGATCGGCAAGGAGACGGTGCCGGAGGGCGTGCGGGTCCTGGAGCAGGCGGCCAAGCGCCACGGATTCACCCTGGAGCAGGACTGGTTCGACTTCGCCTCCTACGACTACTACGCCAAGCACGGCCGCATGATGCCGGAGGACTGGAAGGCGCAGATCGGCAGCCACGACGCCATCTTCTTCGGCGCGGTCGGCTGGCCGGACAAGATTCCGGACCACGTCTCGCTCTGGGGCTCGCTCATCCTTTTTCGGCGCGAGTTCGACCAGTACATCAACCTGCGCCCGGTGCGGCTGATGCCGGGCGTGCCGAGCCCGCTGGCCAACCGCCAGCCCGGCGACATCGACTTCTGGGTGGTCCGCGAAAATACCGAAGGCGAGTACTCGAACGCGGGCGGGCGGATGTTCGCCGGCACCGAGCGCGAATTCGCCGTGCAGGAATCGATCTTCACCCGGCACGGCACCGACCGGGTGCTGCGCTTCGCCTTCGAGCTGGCGCAGAGCCGGCCCAAGAAGCACCTGACCTCGGCCACGAAGTCGAACGGCATCTCGATCACCATGCCGTACTGGGACGAGCGGGTGCGCGCGATGGCCGAGCACTACCCCGAGGTACGGTGGGACCAGTACCACATCGATATCCTCACCGCCCATTTCGTGCTGAACCCGGACCGCTTCGACGTGGTGGTCGCCTCTAACCTGTTCGGCGACATCCTGTCGGATCTCGGCCCTGCCTGCACCGGCACGATCGGCATCGCGCCGTCGGGCAACATCAACCCGGACCGGCTGTTTCCCTCGGTGTTCGAGCCGGTGCACGGCTCGGCCCCCGACATCGCGGGCCAAGGCATCGCCAATCCGATCGGCCAGATCTGGTCGGGCGCGATGATGCTGGAGCATCTCGGCGAGCGCGAAGCGGCGGCCGAGATCGTCGCCGGCATCGAGCGGGTGCTCTCCGAGCGGACGCTGCGCACCCGCGATCTCGGCGGCAACGCCGACACCGCCGCCTGCGGGCAGGCCGTGGCGGAGGCGCTCGGCTGAGCCGTCGCTCCTCGTCGGTCGCGGAACCAAAAACTCCGCGACGCCGTTGCGGGCTCACTTCGGCGGGTCCCGCACGAATGGCCTGCCCGGTCCTGACGAGGAGACACAGATGAGCAAGCTCGTTCGAGGAACCTTGACCGCGGCTGTTCTGGCGCTCGGCGCCGCGACCGCGCTCGCCCAGGGTGGCGGCGCCGGCGGTGCGGGCGGCGGCGGTGCCGGGGGCGGCGGAGGCGGCGCCGGCGTCGGTGGCGGAGCCGGGGGTGGCGCAGGCGGCGGCGCGGGCGGCGGCCTCGGGGCCGGTGGAGGCGGCGGCGCTGGCGGAGCCGGTGGCGCCGGGATGGGGCAGGGCGGTGGCGCCGGCGGCGGGCGCGGAGCGGCCGGCGGTCCGGGCGGGGCCGGCGGCACGACGGCGGGCGGCGAGCGCGGCACCGCGCAGCAGCCCGGCGGCCAGCCGGGTGGCCAGCCAGGCGGCAACGCCGGCCGGGCCGGCGAGGGCACCGGCCGCGGCACCGCCGAGCAGGGCGGCCCGCGCGGCGGGACCGAGCGAGCGGGCGGCGCCGGGGAGCGCGGCGACCGCGCGGCCGAGCGGCCCGGCGAGCGGGGTGATCGGCCCGGTGAGCGGGGCGACCGCGCCGCCGACCGGGGCGAGCGGGGAGACCGCGACGGCGTGCGCGGCGACCGGGGCGAGCGGACGGGGGCGATCGGCGAGGCCCGCGGCGCGGCCTCGCGGCTCGACACGCGCCAGCGCACCGAGTTCCGCCAGACGATCGTGAACGCGGGCGTGCGCCCGGTGCGCGGCGTCAATTTCTCGCTGTCGGTCGGCACGGCGGTGCCGCGCTCGGTGACGCTGCACACCCTGCCGCCGACGATCGTCTCGCTGGTGCCGGCCTATCGCGGCTTCCGCTACGTGCTGGTCGAGGACGACATCGTCATCATCGATCCCGACACCTTCGAGATCGTGGACGTGATCCGGTCGTGAGCCCGCGGCGGCCTTCGCCGGGCCGGTGACCGCTCCGGCGCGGGCTGCCCCCACCAAGACCTCGGCCGGTCCGGCTCCCGGGCCGGCCGATCGCGTTTCAGCCCCGCCCGCTCTCCAGCATCCGCGACACGACGCGGGCGGTGAAGTCGACCATCGGCACGATGCGGGCGTAGTTGAGCCGGGTCGGGCCGATCACCCCGACCACGCCGACGATCTTTTGGCGTCCGTCCCGGAAGGGGGCGGCGATCATCGACGAGCCGGAGAGCGAAAACAGCTTGTTTTCCGAGCCGATGAAGATGCGCACGCCCTCGCCGCCCTCGGCGCGCACCAAGAGGTCGATGACGTCCTTCTGACTCTCGAGGTCACTGAACAGCAGGCGGATCCGCTCTAGGTCCTCGGCCGCGCGCAGATCCTCCAGCAGGTTGGCCTGACCGCGCACGATCAGCTGGCGCTCGTCGCTCGGCCCCACCGCCCGGGCCAGCCCCGCCTCCACCAGCCGCTCGGTGAGCGCGTCGAGCTCGCGCTTCATCGCCTCGCGGCCCGCCTCGATCTCCGCCCGCACCTCGCCGAGCGTGCGGCCGCGGATGCGGGCGTTGAGGAAGTTCGAGGCCTCCTGCAGCGCCCCCGCGGGCAGGCCCGGCGGCAGGTCGAGGAGCCGGTTCTCCACCGAGCCGTCGTCGGAGACCAGCACCACCAGGGCGCGGCCGGGATCGAGGCGGACGAACTCGACGTGGCGCAGGTTGGCGTTCTGCTTCGTGGTCATCACAACGCCCGCGCCGCGCGAGATGCCCGAGAGCAAAACGGACGCCTCGGTGAGCGCGCTCTCGAAGGTGTGGCGAGAGGCGGCGGCCCGCATCTGGGCCTCGATGCGCCCCTGCTCCTCCTGGCCGACATCGCCGAGTTCGAGCAGGGCATCGACGAAGAAGCGCAGGCCCGTCTCGGTGGGCAGGCGGCCGGCGCTGGTGTGGGGCGCGTAGATCAGCCCCGCATGCTCCAGATCCGCCATCACGTTGCGCACCGAGGCCGGCGAGAGCGCGATCGGCAGGATGCGGGCGAGATTGCGCGAGCCCACCGGCTCGCCGGTCGCGAGGTAGCTCTCGACGATCTGACGGAAGATCTCGCGCGAGCGGTCGTTCAACTCGGCGAGGCTGCGGGCATGGCCGGAGCCGGCGGGCAGGGGAGGGAGGTCGCGCGTGTTCATCAACCGATGGGACTGACAGGACAATCAATGTGAGACGGTCGCGCGGCGTGTGCAAGCGCACAGCGCCGCGCCGCGTCGCCGCTGCGGCGGTGATCGCGCTCAGCCGCGTCAGACTCCGTTCATCCGCGCGCGCCCATCCTGCCTCTCATGAGCTTCCGGGCTCACCCGCGTCCACACCTCGGAGTACGCCATGTCGAACACCACTGCATTCGTGACACGCGCGCGCCGGCTCCTCGCCGTCGCGGCCCTCCTGGCGGCCGGCCTCGTCTTCGGGGCTCCCGGCAGCGCGACGGCCGCACCCTTCGCGCCCGCACCGGCGGTCGCCGAGGCCGCAGGCTCGCCCCTGATCCAGGTCCAAGGCCGCCACCACCATCACGGCTGGGGCCACCGTCACCACCACCATCGCCACTGGCATCACCGCCGGCATCACGGCCACTGGCATCACCGTCATCATCACCGCCACTGGCACCACCGGCATCACCGCCACTACCGCTACTGAGCGGGAGCCTGCCGGCCCGGACGCCCCGCGCGTCCGGGCTTTTGGCGCACCGCTTGCTGCTGAGGGCGCCAGCGCCTAAGAGCGCGGGCCCGTGCTGGTTTCAGGAGAGCCCGATGCGTCCGTCCAAGCGTGCGCCCGACGACATGCGCAAGGTCACGCTGGAGCGCGGCGTGGCGCGCTACGCCGAGGGCTCCTGCCTCGTCACCTTCGGGGAGACGCGGGTGCTCTGCACCGCCTCGCTGGAGGAGCGCGGTCCGCCCTGGCTGCGGGGCTCCGGCAAGGGCTGGGTCACGGCCGAGTACGCCATGCTCCCGCGCGCCACCCACGAGCGCAACCGGCGCGAGGTGAACGCGGGCAAGCCGTCGGGCCGCACGCAGGAGATCCAGCGGCTGATCGGCCGCTCGCTGCGCGCGGTGGTCAACCTGCCGGCGATCGGCGAGCGCCAGATCGTGATCGACTGCGACGTGCTGCAGGCCGATGGCGGCACCCGCACCGCCTCCATCACCGGCGCCTGGGTGGCGCTGCACGAGTGTTTCACCTGGATGCGCGGGCGCTCGATCATCTCGGTCGATCCGATGCGCGACCATGTTGCGGCGGTCTCCTGCGGCATCCACAAGGGCACGCCGATCCTCGACCTCGACTACGACGAGGATTCGGCCGCAGACACCGACGCCAACTTCGTCATCACGGGATCGGGCGGCATCGTCGAAGTGCAGGGCACCGCCGAGGCCGCGCCGTTCTCGGAGGAGGAGTTCCTGGGCCTGCTGCGCCTCGCCAAGGGCGGCGTGGCGCAGCTCGTCGCGCTGCAGAAGCAGGCGGTGGGCTGATGGGCCGGATCCTCTCCGGCCGGGTCGTCATCGCGACCCACAACAGCGGCAAGCTCACGGAGATGCGCGACCTGCTCGCGCCCTTCGGCGTCGAGGCGGTCTCGGCGGGCGAACTCAAGCTGCCCGAGCCGGAGGAGACCGGCACGATGTTCGCCGAGAACGCGGCGATCAAGGCGCGCAGCGCCGCCTCGATCACCGGCCTTCCCGCCTTCGCGGATGATTCCGGCCTCTGCGTCGACGCGCTCGACGGCGCGCCGGGCCTCTTCTCGGCGCGCTGGTCCGGCGGCTCGAAGGACTTTTCCGGCGCGATGGCGCGCATCGAGCGCGAACTGGCGGCGCGTGGGGCCACCGACCGCCGGGCGCACTTCGTCTCCGCGCTGGTCCTGGCGTGGCCGGACGGCCACGAGGAGCTTTTCGAGGGGCGCGTCTTCGGCGACTTGGTCTGGCCCCCGCGCGGCACGCGCGGCTTCGGCTACGACCCGATGTTCAAGCCCGACGAGAGCCCGCTCACCTTCGGCGAACTCGGCGCCGAGGAGAAGCACGGGATCGACTGGGAGCGGGGCGAGGCGCTGTCGCACCGCGCGCGCGCCTTCCTGTCCCTCGCGGCGTCCTGCCTGCGCCGACCCGGCTGAGCCCGTCACGACAGGCTGCCCCCGGATGGGCGGAGCGCGCCGCCGGATGCGGGACGTGGGATGCGCCTGATGAGGGCAGGCAGCATCCCCTCTCCCGTGTGGGAGAGGGGTAGGGGTGCGGGAGGGTGCAGCAAGCAGTCGCGACGCTGCCCGCTACCAGCACCACGCTTCGTGCTCGAACCTGACCCGTTCCGCTCCCCTCACCACGCTGCCCGCTTGACTGCAGCACCGTCACACCCTCACCCCTGCCCCTCTCCCACCCGGGAGAGGGGTTCCCGTGCTTGGTCAGGAAGGCGCACAGCCGATCAGGCGTCCCAGCGATCCGAGTCGGCTTGAACTTGGAAAGCCGGCTTTCAGACCACTTCGAGCCCGACATTCACGTTGCCGCGGGTGGCGTTCGAGTACGGGCAGACTTGGTGCGCCTTCTCGACCAGCGTCTGGGCCGTCGCGCGGTCGAGGCCGGGCAGCGAGATCTTCAGGTTGGCGGTGATGCCGAAGCCGCCCTCGGAGCGCGGGCCGATGCCGACGGTGGCGGTCACGGTGGTGTCGGCCGGGACCTGGATCTTCTCCTGGCCGCCGACGAACTTCATGGCGCCGAGGAAGCAGGCCGAGTAGCCGGCCGCGAAGAGCTGCTCGGGATTGTTGCCCTCGCCGCCCCCGCCGCCGAGTTCCTTCGGCGTCGTCAGCTTGACGTCGAGGCTGCCGTCCTGGGTCTTGGCACGACCGTCGCGGCCCCCGGTGGCGGTGGCCTGGGTGGTGTACTTCACGTCGACCGGCATCGAAGCTCTCCGTGGCTGGACGGGCTGATCTCGCCCGATGGATCCGGCGGTCATTCGACCGTCGGGCATTCACATAGTGCGCAATCTAATTTTTTGCAATTTGTTTTTCTACCCCATAGTCGCTATCGTGGCGGTTGTGCGCTCTCGGGCGCTCACCCCACATCACCTCCGGCCGTGTGCCGGACCTGCGCGCCGTCGCGCAAGGAGGCGGACATGTCAGGCACGTACGCCCCGACCCCGGCTCCCCAGACCGGCGAGAGCGACCTGCACCTCGCCAGCCAGATCTGCTTCGCGGTCTACTCCGCCGCGCACGCTTTCAACCGCATCTACAAACCGCTGCTCGACGGCCTCGGCCTGACATACCCGCAATATCTCGTCCTCCTCCTCCTTTGGGAAGAGGACGGCCAGACGATGAAGACCATCGGCCAGCGGCTCTACCTCGATTCCGGCACGCTCACGCCGCTGATGAAGCGGCTGGAGAGCGCCGGCTTCGTGTCGCGCAGCCGCGACACGCAGGACGAGCGGCTGATGCGGATCACGCTGACGGAGATGGGCCGGACGCTGCGCCAGAAGGCGCTGCCGTTCCCGGAGGCGGTGGTCTGCGCCGCCGGCCAGTCGCCCGCGCGGCTGAAGCTGCTGCGCGACGAGATCGTGGCCTTGCGCGACGCGCTGCACGCCAACGCCGCCCCGGACCGCGGCGCCGCCTGACCCGTCTCGCATGTGCGAAAGCGCACTGCGCGGAGCGGGCGCCGGCAGCGAGGTCTCCCGGCGCACCGCCGAGTGACCATCTCTGGTCCCGTCCGGCGGGCGCACGCCCCGTGCGAGCCCCGGACGCGAGACGACGGGGGCCGCGCGCCGGTCCCGTTCTGGAGCACGCTTCCCACCATGGCGACTGATTCCCTCTTCGAGCCCCTGACCCTGGGGGCGATCCGCCTCGATCACCGCGTCGTGATGGCGCCGCTGACGCGCATGCGCTCGCGCCAGCCCGGCGATGTGCCCCAGCCCTTGAACGCCGCCTATTACGGCCAGCGCGCGAGCCGCGGCGGCCTCGTGATCGCCGAGGCGACCGACATCGCCGAGCAGGCCCGCGGCTATCCCGGCGCGCCGGGCATCTACTCACCGGAGCAGATCGCCGGCTGGCGCGGCGTCGCCGAGGCCGTCCACGCGGCGGGGGGCGCCCTGTTCGTCCAGATCTGGCACACGGGCCGGGTCTCGCATTCCTCGATGCAGCCGGGCGGCGCCCTGCCGGTGGCGCCCTCCGCCGTCGCCGCCCCGGGCCAGCACATGGACCGCCGGTTCAACCCGGTGCCGTTCGAGACGCCCCGAGCGCTCGACGAGGCCGCGATCCCCGGCCTCGTCGGCCTCTTCCGGCAGGCGGCCCTCAACGCGCGCGAGGCCGGTGCCGACGGGGTCGAGATCCACGCCGCGAACGGCTACCTGATCGACCAGTTCCTGCAGGATTCCACCAACCGCCGCAGCGACCGCTACGGCGGCGCGATTCCGAACCGCGCCCGCTTCCTCCTGGAGGTGGTGGACGCCGTGGCCGGCGCCATCGGGGCGGACCGGGTCGGGGTGCGCATCTCGCCCTGGGGGCGCTTCAACGGCATGCAGGACAGCGATCCGGGCGCGCTGTTCGACCACGTCGCGGCCGAACTCGGCCGGCGCGGCATCGCCTACCTGCACGTGGTGGAGCCGCGGGCCGACCAGACCAGCGACACGAACGCCCTCGATCCGAACGCGCCGGACGCCGCCTCGCGCGTCAAGGCGCGGTTCGGCGGCCCGCTGATCGCGGCAGGCGGCTTCACGCCCGAGAGCGCCGCCGCCGCGGTGGCGAGCGGCCACGTGGACGCGGTGGCGTTCGGGCGCCTGTTCATCGCCAATCCGGACCTGCCGGAGCGCATCCGCCGCGGCGCGGCCCTCAACCGCTACGACCGCACCACCTTCTACGGTGGCGACGCGCGCGGCTACACGGACTACCCGGCCCTCGGCGACGCCGCCTGACGGGATGACGCCGCCGCAGGGCTCTCAGCCCGGCGGCGGGTCGGTCGGGGCCGTGTCAGAGGCGGGCGGCGCATGGTCCGCCCGCCACTGCGCGAAGAGGCTCTGGAGCACCGAGACGGTGTCGCGCACCGCCTTCGCCTCATCCTCGACGGATACACCCTCCGAGACGGAGTTGCGGGTGGTGAGGAGCGCGCGTTCCTCGATCTCGCCGAGGCGGTCGAGGAAGTCGGGCCGCTCGGCGAGCAGGCTCAGCGCATCGCCCATGGCGGTGGCGAGGGTGGTGGCGAGCAGCCCGGCGGTGGCGACGTCGCCCACCGAGGCCTCGTAGGGCTCGGTCTCCTCCTCGTCGTCCTCGGACTCCGCCTCGGCGGCGGCCTGCAGGCCCTCCACCAGGGCCTCGACGAGTTCGACCACGGTGTCGTCGGGCAGGGCGAGGCGCACCGCCGGCTCCGGCTCCTCGCCGGTGAAGCCCGCGATGCCCAGCGTCACCTGAAGGATGCCCGGACGGCGCAGGCTGAGCGCCATCAGGGCGTTGGCGTAGATCGTCGGCGCGTCGGACGGCATCCGGGTGCTCTGCGCAGGGCGGCCGGGCTCAGGCCCCGGCGAAGCCCATACTCTTGTGCGCCGGGAGTTCGATGTCGATCCCGAGGGTCGGAATGCCGCCGCGGCGCTCCATACTGATCCTCACCCGCTCGCCGTCCACGGTCACGTGCTTGGCGATGGCCGCCAGCACGTCCTCGCGCAGCGACGCGATCAGGTCGCGACGGCCGAACACGGAGCGCTCCTGGGCGAGCAGGAGCTTGAGGCGGTCGCGCGCCGCGGGCGCCGACCCCCTGCGGGAGCGAAGGCCCAGCCGTTTCATGCCGCCCTCCGGGTGAGGAAGCGGTTGAAGAACGAGCGGCGCTCGGCCGGGATGGTCATGGGGACGGTCTCGCCCTTGAGGCGGCGGGCCGCGTCCGCATAGGCCCGCG
>NZ_JBKIBX010000034.1:0-46147 GCF_046557895.1 Methylobacterium oryzisoli
GCGAGGAGTTCGCGCAGGTAGACGGTCTCGCGCTTGGCGTTGGGCAGCTCGATGCCGATGGCGTTGCGGCCCTGGACCACGGCGACGCGGGCGGAGACGGCGGACATGGAGCGGGCGATGTCGTCGGCGAGCGAGATCACGCGCGAGGACTTGGTGCCGGGTGCCGGTTCGAGTTCGTAGAGGGTGACGACGGGGCCGGGGCGCACCGCCAGGATCTCCCCGCGCACCCCGAAATCTTGGATCACCTGCTGCAGCTGCACGGCGTTCGCCTGCAGGAAATCCGCGTCGAGGCTGCTGCCGTCGGAGGCGCGGGCCTCCGCCAGGAGATCGAGGGCCGGCATCTCGTAGGGCGCCGCGACGGCCCGCGGTGCCGGGCGGGGCAGGGGGGTCGGGTAGGCGAGGGGCGCGATGATGTCGTCCTCGTCCTCCGCATCGTCGGCATCGAGACCGAGGTCGAGGTCGAGCCCGGCATTGCCGATCACCACCGGGGACGGCTCCGGCGGGGCCTCGGCGGGCAGCGGCGCGGGCGCGGCCGGCGCCTCGGGCAGCGGCTGGGCGACGGGTACCGGCAGGGCGGCGGGCGCAAAGCGCCGGACCAGCCCGTACGCGACGGGTGGGAACGAAGCGGACGGGCTCATCGCGGCCGGAACGGTCGGCGCGGGCTGCGGCTGCGGCGCAGCCGCCGGGGCCGGCTCAGGGACGGGCAGGGGCTCCGGCCGGGGCACCTCGGCCAGGGCCGGGATCGTCGCCGGAGCCGGCTGCGGCTCCGCGATCGGGGCGGCCTCGTCGGCCGCGGCGGGCCGGTTGTCCTGATCCGCGGCGAGGGGCTGGCGCCAATCGTGCCGCAGCAGGACCTCGACCGGGTAGGACTCGCGAGGAGGCGCCGCCTCCGGCGCGGCGGCCGCGTCCGGGACGACCGCGTCGTCGGCGCGGGGCGCGGCGGGCTCCACGGCCGGGACGGTCCCCTCGGCCGCCGGCGCCAACTCGGCCGGCAAGAACTCCGCCGGAACCGGCGCGGCCTGCACAGCGACGCGCGCCGCCCAGGTGCCGACGAACGGCGCATCCGCCCGGTAGAGCGGGGGCTCCGCGGCCGGCGGCGGAACGGGACCGGCCTCCTCGGCCGGCGGGACCGGCGCGGCGACGGGCTCCACGGCCTGCGGCTCATCCACGGGGCTCGCCTCAGGCGCGAACAGCGCCTCCGGCAGGGACGGCACCACGGGCGGCCACGGGAAGGACAGCAGGGCGCGCGCCGCCCCGAACGACGCCTCGGCCTCCGGCGGCGAGGCGGTCTGGGTCACCGCGGCCGGCTCCGGCGCGGGCTCGGACGGCCCGGCGACGGGCTCCGGCACCGGCGCACATTCCAGGATCGGCTCGACCTCTTGGACCAGCTCTGGCGCTTGGACCTGTTCGACCTCCCGGATCGGCTCGATCTCCTGGACCGGCTCGGGCTCCGGCAGGGGCGTGATCTCGGGGAAGACCGGCGCGGGCGTCCCCTCGTCGGAGGCGTGGCGCAGGAGATGGTCGGGCGTGCGGGTGAAGCGCACACCGGGGGGCAGCACGTAGGGCTGGCGCCAGCGCGGCAGCGGCGGCAGGGTCTGGGCTTCCGCGGCGAGGCGCTCGGCCTCCGCGGCCGCCTCGGCCGCGGCGTGTTCGGCCGCGGCCTGCTCCTCGGCTTCCCGCTGGGCGGCCTCGCGGGCCAGGGCCTCCTCCTCGCGCCGCCGGCGGCGGGCCTGGAGGACGTGGTCGGGCGTGCGGGTGAAGCGCAGGTCGGCTTCGGGCCGGGCGGGCGCGGGGCGCGGCTCGGAACGCGACTCGGGGATTTGGCGCGGCGCGGCCGCCTGCAGCGAGTCGGCGGCCTGCTGCCGCGACTCCGCGGCCTGCCGGCGCACGCGCGTCAGGACCGTACGGGCCGGACCGGCCGGCGGGATCGCCAGCCACGCATCCTCCATGTCGGGACCCGGACCGGCGGGGCGCGGCGGCTCGGGCGGACGGGCGGGCACCGGCATCGGCGGCAGGACAGCAGGCAAGGCGACGGGCAAATCAACGGGCATGACGACGGGCTCGACGGCCGGCACCGCGGCGCGCACCGCAGCGGCCGGCAAGGGCTGCGGCAAGGGCTGCGGGACCGCGGCGGGCGGCATCGCGACGGGCGCCGCGGCCTCGGGCGGCCAGGGCTCCGCCGGGTACGGCCCGGATGGCGGATAGACCCCGGAGGCCGGGTGCGGCCCGGGCGCCGGATGAGCCCCCTGCGCCGGAGAGGCCTCGCGCGGCGGCGCGGGGGCGCGCACGAGGTCCGGCGTCCAGGACGGCGTCGGGTGCGGCGCGTCGGACATCCAGCTCGGGGCCGCGCGCCGGTCGAGACCAGCGGGCGGGGGCAGGGCCGGCAGCGCGGCCGGCCGGTGGCTCGGCGGCGCGAGGCGCCGCGCCAGCAGGGCGCGCAGGCTGGTGAGGGTGTGGGCCAGGGCGCCGAGCGTGAGCCCGCGGCGCGCGGCCGGATGGGTGGCGTCGCGCATCCCGGGCGGATCGCGGCGGGTCGAGTCGGAGAGAGGTGGCCGTCCCGATGATCTCATGATGCTGGCTGGCTTGATGCTGGCGGGCTTGGGCGGTCCGCGCCGCCCGCGGCCGCGGCTTGGCCCCAGTTAGGCGGGGTATCGTTAACACCCGCTTAGGCGGCTTGGCGCGGCGGCGTCCCGCATCGTCCGGCTCGGATCTCTCCTGCGCGGCTCTCTCCCGCGCGGGCCTCGCCCGCGCGCGGCCGGGTGCCGCCGCGGCCCCTCGCGCGTTAAGGTCTCCAAGACGACCGATCTGCACGACCGATCCGCACGACCGATCCGCCCGGAGGCCCCGCCCGCGATGTTCCGATCCCTCTACCGGCACGGTTTCGCCCGGGTCGCGGCCTGCGTCGGCCGCAGCCACATCGCCGCACCCGCGGCGAACGCCGCCGAGGTGCTGGCCCTCGCCCGCCGCTGCCACGACGACGGCGTCGCGGTCGCGGTCTTTCCGGAACTCTGCCTGTCGGCCTACGCGATCGAGGACCTGCTCCTGCAGGAGACGCTGCTCGACGCGGTGGAGGCGGCGCTCGCCACCCTGGCGGAGGCCAGCCGCGACCTGATGCCGGTGCTGATCGTCGGCGCCCCGCTGCGGCACGGCCACCGGATCTACAACACCGCGGTGGCGCTCCACCGCGGGCGGGTGCTCGGCGTCGTGCCGAAGAGCTACCTGCCGACCTACCGGGAGTTCTACGAGAAGCGCCACTTCGCGGCGGGCGCCGGCATCGCGGGCGAGACCATCCGGCTGGCGGGCACGGAGGTTCCGTTCGGCACCGACCTGCTCTTCGCCGCCGAGGACCTGCCCGGCCTCGTCGTCGGGATCGACGTCTGCGAGGACATGTGGATCCCGGTGCCGCCGGGGGCGCTGGCGGCGCTGGCGGGCGCCACCGTGCTGGTGAACCTCTCGGGCAGCCCGATCACCATCGGGCGGGCGGAGAGCCGCAAGCTCCTGTGCCAGTCGGCCTCGGCGCGCTGCCTGTGCGCCTACGTGTACGCGGCGGCGGGGCCGGGCGAATCGACCACCGACCTCGCCTGGGACGGCCAGACCGTCATCTACGAGGATGGGACGCTGCTCGCCGAGAGCGAGCGCTTCCCCGAGGCGCCGCAGGTCACGCGCGCGGATGTCGACCTCGACCGCCTGCGCCAGGAGCGCGCCCAGATGGGCAGCTTCGACGACAACGCCCGTGCGGTGCTGGGGGAGAGGCCCTGGCGGCGCATAGGCTTCACCCTGGCGCCGCCCGAGTCCGATCTCGGGCTCGCCCGCACGGTCGAGCGCTTCCCCTTCGTGCCGGCCGATCCCGCCCGCCTCGCGCAGGATTGCTACGAGGGCTACAACATCCAGGTGGCGGGCCTCGCCCAGCGCCTCTCCGCCATCGGCACCAAGAAGGTGGTGATCGGCATCTCGGGCGGCCTCGATTCGACCCACGCCCTGATCGTCGCCGCCAAGGCCTTCGACCGGCTCGGCCTGCCGCGCACGAATATCCTCACCTACACGATGCCGGGCTTCGCCACCTCGGACGAGACCAAGGCCAACGCCCACCGGCTGATGGCGGCGCTCGGCACGCAGGCGCGCGAACTCGACATCCGCCCCGCCGCCCGCCAGATCCTCGCCGACATGGGCCACCCGTTCGGGCGCGGGGAGCCGGTCTACGACGTCACCTTCGAGAACGTGCAGGCGGGCCTGCGCACCGACTTCCTCTTCCGCCTCGCCAACCAGAACGACGCGATCGTGGTGGGCACCGGCGACCTCTCGGAGCTGGCGCTGGGCTGGTGCACCTACGGGGTCGGGGACCAGATGTCCCACTACACGGTCAACGCGGGCGTGCCCAAGACGCTGATCCAGCACCTGATCCGTTGGGTGATCGCCTCCGGCCAGTTCGCCCCGGAGGTCAACGCCACGCTCGACGCCATCCTGTCGACCGAGATCTCCCCCGAACTGGTGCCGGTGGCCGAGGGCGAGACGATCCAGAGCACCGAATCCAAGGTCGGCCCCTACGCGCTGCAGGACTTCACCCTGTTCTACACCCTGCGCTACGGGTTCCGGCCCTCGAAGATCGCCTTCCTGGCCTGCCACGCCTGGGAGGATGCGGCGCGCGGCCCCTGGCCGCCGGGTTTCCCGGAGGCGCGCCGCGGCGCCTACGCGCTGCCGGAGATCCGCTCCTGGATGAAGGTGTTTCTCGGGCGCTTCTTCGGCTTCTCCCAGTTCAAGCGCTCGGCCCTGCCGAACGGCCCGAAGGTCGCGGCGGGCGGCGCGCTCTCGCCCCGCGGCGACTGGCGCGCGCCCTCCGACGGCAACGCGCGGGCGTGGCTGGAGGAGTTGGAGCGGAACGTGCCGGAGGCGTGAGCCCCCGAACCGGGGTCCCCGAACCGGGGTCCCCGCGCCGGAGGCTCAGAGCACGAGGCTCTCGTCGAAGCGGTCCGGCGACAGCGGCAGGCGGAATTCCACCGCGAGGCCGCCCTTGAACTGGCGCACCACCTTGCAGGGCGTGCGGCCCACCAAGATGGCGGAATCGACCGGCAGGTCCGTCTCGCAGGCGAGGGCCGCGCCCGAGAGGGAGACGTCGACGATGCGGGCCGGGACCTCGCGCCCGCTCTCCAGGCGCAGGGTCACGGCGGTCTGGCGCGGCACCACGCGCTCGTGGCGGCGGTCCTCCGGCAGGCCGAGGCTGGCGCGGTTGGCGAGCCACGTGAGCTGCGAGGCGATCTTTTCGCGCTTGTGCGGCGTGGCGCTGATCGCCACCGCGAACCCGTCCGGCATCAGCCGGGCGATGGTCCCCTCGATGCGGCCGAGATGCTCCAGGTAGATCACCGTGCGCTCGCCGATCTCGCCCGGAACCGCGCAGACGAGCCGCACGCCGCCGGGCGAGATGTCGACGGTCTGGCAGGGATATTCCCGGCGGTCGGAGAGCATGTAGCGTCCCAGCAGCGCGACCGCGACCCGCCGGTGCCGGCGCTGCTCATCCGCCTTGGCCGAGAGGGCCAGGGCCGAGGACAGGCGCAGACGCGACGGCGGCGCGGCGTGGGACATGGGCGCGGGGCCTGAGCGGAAATGCCAACCGGCCCATCCTTGCGCCCGCAATCGTTAACGAATCTCCTCGGCGGCGCCGCCGATTCGGGTCCTCCGCCCTCAGCTGCGCCCGCCGCGATGCAGGACGAGCCGCGGCCGGCCGAGCGCCTCGGGATCGTTGGCGGGCCGGGGCGGCAGGCCGGACGAGGCCTCGCTCCCCGAGAGGATGCGCAGCGAGACCGTGCGCAGGCCCGCGAGCGGGCGCAGGCCGAGCCAGGTCGGCGCCGTGCGGGCCGAGAGGGCGCCGATCACCCGGGCCTGGGTCTTGCCGCGGTGGCGCAGGGGCAGGAGCAGGAGTTCGAGATCGACCTCCTCGCCCTCCTGCGTCACGCCCACGAGCCCCACCACGACGCCGACGGTCTCCTGGACCACCACCTCGATCAGCCGCCAGGGATCGGCGGCGGGGTTCTCGCCCCACAGCGTCCCGAAGCTCCGGCCCCGCAATTCGCCCCCGAACAGGGCGCACAGACGCGTGCCGGCGAGCCGGATCACCGCGCTGCGCTGCATCGGCTCCACTTCCAGGATCAGGCTGTCGGCCAGGATGTGCCGGATCTCGCCCGGCTCGATCTCCCCGCGTTCCGGCGCGGCCCGCGCGCCGCGCAGGCCGTTCCAGTAGGCATGGAGCATGGCGCTGGTGGGGTGCTTCATGGCGTCTCTTCGTGGCACAGGCCCGTGCGGCCCTGGCGGTTTCTTCCGGTACAATCCCGGAGTAGCGAGCCCATGCCCGCCCTTTCCTGATTCGATGGAGCAGACCCTATGCCGAACCGGGTCGCCGGGAACGGGCAACGTTTGCTTAAGGTTAACGAGCGTTTCCGGTGAGGCGCGGTCCGCCGCGCCACACTTTTGACGCGACCGACTGTCCGGGGGCTGGCGCGCAGGCTCCAACCACTCTACAGACTGAGTCCATCAAGGGGCGGGGGCCGAGAGGCCCGCGTCGTCACGGTCCAGACGCCGTCCGCGGCGGGTCATAAGCCCGACGCGGTCGCTCCGATCAAGGGAGAGCGGCAACGCTCTCCCTTCTTTTTTTGCCCGCACGCCCGGCCGCCGCGCCAGCGCGCACCCTTGCGGATCCGGGCGGGCGCCCCTCATGGTGGCCGCATGGATGCCACCCCCGATCTCCCGCGCCCGCCCCGCGTGCCGGTCTTCAACATGCCGGCCGTCGTCACGGTCTCGGTCGGCCTGCTCGTGCTGATCCACCTCGTGCGCACCCTGCTGCCGGACGTGTGGGACATCACGGTGCTGATCGACCTCGCGCTCATACCGGCACGCTGGACCGCCGCCTTCGATCCCGGGCGGGCGGACGACATCCTGCGCGCGGCCGCGGCGTGGCCGGGCAGCGCGCTGGAGGTGGAGGCGCGCACCGCCTTCGCGAACTACCTCCTGGCCGATCCCTCGGCGATGCCCTGGACCTTCGTCACCTACGGGCTCCTGCACGGCTCCTGGGCGCACGTGATCCTCAACGTCCTGTGGCTCGCCGCCTTCGGCACGCCGGTGGCCCGCCGCTGCGGAACGTGGCGCTTCGTTGTCATCGGGCTCGTCTCGACGGTGGCGGGCGGCGCGCTCCACGTCGCCATCGATCCCTTGAGCACCCTGCCGCTGGTGGGGGCCTCCGCGGGGGTCTCGGGCCTGATGGCGGCGGCGACGCGCTTCGTGTTCCACCCCGCGCCGCAGCCGGGGCTGCAGCCCGGCCTGCTGCCCTGGCAGCGCCCGGCCCCGGCCCGGCTGCAGACCATCCCCGAACTGCTGCGCAACCGCGCCGCGGCGATCTTCCTCGCCATCTGGCTCGTCACGAACCTGCTGTTCGGCCTCGCCGCGGTGCCGCTCGGGGTCAGCGACGCGGGCATCGCCTGGGACGCGCATCTCGGCGGCTTCTTCGCCGGGTTCCTGCTCCTGCCGCTCCTCGACCGCCAGCGCGGATCCTGACCGGCGCCCGAATCCTTTTCCCCGGCTCGACGTTAAGTCCGACTTGCAACCGATTCTGAGGAACCACACACTCGGGCGAACGGATGGACGGACACGGCTTTCGGCCGCACACGACGGCGTCCAAGGCCGCGTCCACGAACCGGGAGGAAGACGATGACCGTTGCGCGTATCCTGGCTCAGAAGGGCCGCACCGTCGTGACCGTGCAGCCCCACCGCACCCTGGCCGAGGCGGCGGCCCTGCTCGCCGAGAAGGGCATCGGCGCCCTCGTGGTGAGCGATGCCGGCTCCACCGTGCTCGGCATCCTGTCGGAGCGCGACATCATCCGGGCGGTGGCCCGGGGCGGGGCGGCGGCGCTGGAGGCCCCGGTCTCGCGCCACATGACCGGGCGGGTGGTCAGTTGCACCCGCGGCACCGCCATCGAGGAGATCATGGCGTTGATGACGGACGGGCGCTTCCGCCACGTGCCGGTGGTCGAGGACGGGCTCCTCGTCGGCCTCGTGTCGATCGGCGACGTGGTCAAGCACCGCATCGCCTCGGTGGAGGCCGAGCAGCAGGCCCTGCGCGAGTACATCGCCACGGCCTGACATCGGCCGCCCGCGGGGCGGTCCGCGCGCAGTCGGGCCGCTCGCGCAGCAGCGGCGCGCTCAGGCCGGCAGGGCGGCCGCCGCCACGACCTCGCGGATGTCGGGCAGCATCCGGCGCGCGGCCTGCCGCCCGAGGTCGATGCACTCCTCCGCCCGGTGGAACTCGAACAGCCCCATCTGGGCGAGCTTCGGGTTGATCATCACGTCGGGCGGATCCCCCGCGAGGCGCGAGCGCGAGATGCGGTCCTGCGTGATGTTGAAGGCATCGACCATCACGCTGGCGATGCCGCCCGGCATCCCGGGCTCGGGGCGGGGCTTGGGCGCCCGGGCCGGCCGCAGCCGCCAGCGGCGCGGCGCCTCCGCGGGCAGGGCCTCGGCGGCCTCCACGGCGGCCTCGACCATCGACTCGTCGCCCCCGTGCGCCTGGATGACGGTGCCGCGCACGCGGATGTCGCCGTTGAGGTTGACGCACAGCACCACGTCCGCGCCGAGCGCGCGCGCCACCGTCACCGGCACCGGATTGACCAGGGCGCCGTCCATCAGCCAGCGCCCGCCGATCTTCACCGGGTCGAAGATGCCCGGCAGCGCGTAGGAGGCCCGCACCGCCTCGACCACGCCGCCCTTGGTGAGCCAGATCTCGTGCCCGGTGCCGAGTTCGGTCGCCACGGTCGCGAAGGTGACGGGCAGGGTCTCGATCCGCAGGTCGCCGAGGTCGCGTTCGAGCAGCCGGCGCAGCCGCTCGCCCGCGATCAGCCCCGAGCCGCTGAGGTGGAAGTCGAGCAGCCCCATCACCCGGCGCTTGGTCAGGGACCGGGCGAAGTCTTCCAGTTCGTCGAGCTTGCCCGCCGCGTAGCAGGCGCCCACCGCGGCGCCGATGGAGCAGCCGGCCACCACGTCGATGGTGATCCCGGCCTCGTGCAGGGCCTGGATGGCGCCGATATGGGACCAGCCGCGGGCCGCGCCCCCGCCCAGCGCGAGGCCGAGCTTGGGCCGCCGCAGGCCGCGCTTGGATGCGGAGCGGTGTGGCGTGGCCGACACGCCGATCTCGCCGCCGCCCTCGGCCCCCTCCGAGAGGCGGCGGGTCGGCAGCCCCGAGAACAGACTGATGCCGTCCCACATCATGACGCTCTACTCCCTGAGGCCCGCTTGCCTTGCGGAACCCGCGCCGCCGCTCTGGCCTCCGACGCAGTCTGCGCCGGATAAATCAAGCGATCGTCAACGGTTCAGGTTTCATCACGGATGCGTGGACTTTCGGGGAAGGGGGAGCGCCGGGACGAGGCGGACCGCGCCCGTGCCCGCCTCCGCCTCGACCGTTCGGTAGAAGCAGGAGCGGCGCCCGGTGTGGCAGCAGCCGCCGTCGCCGCCGACCCGCACCCGCAGCAGGAGCGCGTCCTGGTCGCAATCGACCCGCATCTCCACGACGGTCTGGATCTGCCCGCTGGTGGCGCCCTTGTGCCAGAGTTCGCCGCGCGAGCGCGACCAGTACCACGCCTCGCCGGTCTCGATCGTGCGGGCGAGCGAGTCGCGGTTCATGTAGGCGAGCATCAGGATCTCGCCGGTCTCGGCATCGACCGCGAGCGCCGTGACGAGCCCGTCCGCCCCGAAGCGCGGCGTGAAGGCCGCGCCCTCCTCGACCTCAGCGCGGGTCCCGGGCGGGGGAAAGCCGGGCGCCCCCATCAGCGCTGGTCGCGCACCAGGGTCAGGAAGCGCACCTGCTCGTGCGGGTCCTGCTTGAACACCCCGGTGAACTGCGTGGTCAGGGTCGAGACGCCGGCCTTCTGCACGCCCCGCATGGCCATGCAGAGGTGCTCGGCCTCCACCATCACGGCGACGCCGCGGGGGTTGAGCACCGCGTCGATCGTCTCGGCGATCTGGGCCGTCATGGTCTCCTGCGTCTGCAAGCGGCGGGCATAGGCGTCCACCACGCGGGCGAGCTTGGAGAGCCCGACCACGCCCTTGCGGGGATAGTAGGCGATGTGCGCCCGCCCGATGAACGGCACCATGTGGTGCTCGCAATGGGAGTGGAACGGGATGTCGCGCACCAGCACGATGTCGGAATAGCCCTCGACCTCCTCGAACACCCGGTCGAGGATGCCGTTGGGGTCCTGGCGGTAGCCGCCGAAGATCTGCTCGTAGGCGCGCACCACGCGCTGGGGCGTCTCGAGCAGGCCCTCGCGCTCCGGGTCGTCGCCCGCCCAGCGCAGGAGCGTGCGCACGGCGGCCTCGGCCTCCTGGCGGGTCGGACGGTCGGTGACGCGCTCCGGGCGGGCCGCGTCGCTGCGCTTGTCGGCGGCGTCCGGCATCCGGACCGACAAGGACTTCAGCACCGCATCCATGAGGCCTCCCGCCCGACACCCTGCGGGCCCGTCCGTCGCGCCGCCCCGGCCGCGGGGGGAGCATCTCGCGGACCGGCGCAGGCCCGCCTATATCGTGGGTAACGTCCCGGCGCGCAATGCGTCCGGCGTGACCCAGGCCACCATGAGGCGGGACGCGCGCCCAAGTCCACCGTGTCATAAGTCCAGCAGGTCCCAAGTCCAGCAGGTCCCGAACCCGCCGGGTCCTGATCCCATCCAAGTCCCCGCCCCGGGAATCCCCGCCCCGGGCGGGGCGCCGCCGGCCACCCGGCCCAGGATCGAACCGCGATGCTCGACGACATCTACAACCGGCGCATCCTCGAACTCGCCGCCGACATCCCGCGCCTCGGCCGCCTGGCGGCGCCGGAGGCCAGCGCGAGCAAGCACTCGAAGCTGTGCGGGTCGACCGTGACGGTGGACCTCGCGACCGCGGACGGCCGGGTCACGGATTTCGCCCACGACGTGAAGGCCTGCGCGCTCGGCCAAGCCTCCTCCTCCCTGATGGCCCGCCACGTGGTCGGCGCCAGCGCGCAGGAGCTGCGCGACCTGCGCGAGCGGGTGCGGCGCATGCTCAAGGAGGGCGGTCCGGCCCCGGACGGCCGCTTCGCCGATTTCGCGGTGCTGGAGCCGGTGCGGGACTTCAAGGCGCGCCACGCCTCGACGCTGCTCACCTTCGACGCGGTGGTGGACGCCCTCGACCAGATCGCCGCGCGGCCCCCTGCGACGCGCGCGCCCGCCGAGGCCGAGGCGTGAGCCTGCCGCGCCGCGCCGCGCAATGGCCGCGCCGCGCCGCGCATGTGGCGATCCGCGGCTACCAGCTCACCCTGTCGAGCCTCGTCGGGCGCCAGTGCCGCCACTGGCCCTCCTGCTCGGCCTATGCGGACGAGGCGATCCAGCGCCACGGCCTGTGGGCCGGCGGCTGGATGGGGTTTTCCCGGATCTGCCGCTGCGGGCCGTTCGGCACCCACGGCATCGACCTCGTGCCCGAGCGGGCGCCGGCGGGCGCGGCGTGGCACCGCCCCTGGGCCTACGGGCGCTGGCGCGGCGTCAACGCGCCGCCCTCGCCCTTCGCGGCCGAGGAGATGGGCGAAGAGATCGGCGAAGAGATCGGCGAGGCGAGCGGGCCGCGGACCCGCGCCTGACCGCGCGGCCCGCCCCGCGGCGTGGCCGCCGCGCCCCTGTCATTTCCCGCTCCGGCTGCTATGGAGGCGGCCCCCGATCCCATCCGCTTACCTGCACGGTGCGCAGGAGTGAGCCGCAGGAGTCTCCATGCCGATCCTGACCTTCCCCGACGGCGCCACCCGCGCCTACGACGCCGCGGTGACCGGCCGCGCGGTGGTCGAGGGCATCGCCAAGTCGCTGGCCAAGCGCACGGTGGCGATGGCGCTCGACGGCGCCGTGCACGACCTCGACGACACGATCGCGCAGGACGCGCGCATCGAATTCCTCGACCGCACCGACCCGCGGGCGCTCGAGCTCATCCGCCACGACTGCGCGCACGTGCTGGCGGAGGCGGTGCAGTCCCTCTGGCCGGAGACCCAGGTCACGATCGGCCCGGTGATCGAGAACGGCTTCTACTACGACTTCCACCGCGAGACCCCGTTCTCGCCCGAGGATTTTCCGGCGATCGAGGCGCGCATGCGCGAGATCATCGCGCGGGACGCCCCCTTCACCAAGGAGGTCTGGAGCCGCGACGACGTCCGCGCGCTGTTCGCCGACAAGGGCGAGATCTTCAAGGTCGAGCTCGTGGACGCGATTCCGCCGGGCGAGGACCTGAAGCTCTACCGGCAGGGCGCGTGGTTCGACCTCTGCCGCGGGCCGCACATGACCTCGACGGGCAAGGTCGGCACCGCCTTCAAGCTGATGAAGGTGGCGGGCGCCTACTGGCGGGGCGATTCCTCGAAGCCGATGCTGAGCCGCATCTACGGCACGGCCTGGGCGACCCAGGCCGATCTCGACGCCTACCTGCACCGGCTGGAGGAGGCCGAGCGGCGCGACCATCGCCGGCTCGGCCGCGAGATGGACCTCTTCCACTTCCAGGAGGAGGGGCCGGGCGTCGTCTTCTGGCACCCGAAGGGCTGGACCCTGTTCCAGGCCCTCATCGCCTACATGCGCCGGCGCCTGAAGGGCGACTACGCCGAGGTCAACGCGCCCCAGATCCTCGACAAGGCCCTGTGGGAGACCTCGGGCCACTGGGACTGGTACCGGGAAAACATGTTCGTCACGAAGACCGAGGACGAGCGCGTCTTCGCGATCAAGCCGATGAACTGCCCGGGCCACGTGCAGATCTTCAAGCACGGCCTGAAATCCTACCGCGACCTGCCGCTGCGGCTGGCCGAGTTCGGCGCCGTGTCGCGCTACGAGCCGTCCGGCGCGCTGCACGGGCTGATGCGGGTGCGCGCCTTCACGCAGGACGACGCCCACGTCTTCTGCACCGAGGACCAGCTCGCCGCCGAGTGCCTGAAGATCAACGACCTGATCCTCTCCACCTACGCCGATTTCGGCTTCGACGAGATCGTCGTGAAGCTCTCGACGCGGCCCGAGAAGCGGGTCGGCTCGGACGCGCTCTGGGACCACGCCGAAGAGGTGATGACCCGGGTGCTGGCCCAGATCGAGGAGCAGTCCGGCGGCCGGATCAGGACGGCGATCAACCCGGGCGAGGGGGCCTTCTACGGCCCCAAGTTCGAGTACGTGCTGCGCGACGCCATCGGTCGCGACTGGCAATGCGGCACCACGCAGGTGGACTTCAACCTGCCGGAGCGGTTCGGCGCCTTCTACGTCGACGCGGACGGGCAGAAGAAGACGCCCGTGATGGTCCACCGCGCCATCTGCGGCTCGATGGAGCGCTTCACCGGCATCCTGATCGAGCACTTCGCCGGGCACTTCCCGCTCTGGCTCGCGCCCGTGCAGGTGGTGGTGGCGACGATCACCAGCGACGCCGACCCCTACGCCCGCCGCGTGCAGGCGGCGGCCGAGGCGGCGGGCCTGCGCGCCGAGCTCGACCTGCGCAACGAAAAGATCAACTACAAGGTCCGCGAGCACTCGCACGCCAAGGTGCCGGTGATGCTGGTGGTGGGCCGGCGCGAGGGCGAGGAGCAGACGGTCTCGATCCGCCGCCTCGGCAGCCAGCAGACCCGCACGGCGCCGCTGACCCAGGCGCTGGCCGACCTCGTCGCCGAGGCGACCGTCCCGGATCTCCGCCGGGCTGAGGCCGTCGCCGACGGCCTGCCGAGCGAGGGGGTGACCCTGGACGCGCATCACGGGGTGGCGGCGGTGCCCTGAGGCAGCGTCGGCGGCCGGCTCTGCGCCGGCCGCTCGCGCGCTTGTCCCGGCATTCCCGACCTGCCATGACTTGACCTTAGGACAGCCGATGAGGACTGGCGCGCTCGCCGCCGGGACCAGCGTCGCTACAGTAGCCAAGCATGCCGTCGACACGCATCGAGACGCGCGCGGGATGGCTCGGCGAGCGCCGCCGCGATCTGATCGAGGCGGTTCAAGCCGCGCTCATCGACGGCTTCCTGATCCCCGAACGGGACCGCTGCGTCCGCCTCCTTGAGTTCGAGCCCGGCGCCTTCATCGTCCCGCCCGACAGGGGCACCTCGTACATGGTGGTCGAGGTGACGCTCTTTTCCGGACGCTCGCTCGACGCCAAGCGCCGGTTTTACCGCTCCGTCGTCGAGCGGACGGGGCGGCTCGGCGTGCCGGCCTCGGACATCAAGATCATCCTGCTCGAAGTGCCGCCGGAGAACTGGGGCCTGAGCGGCCTGCCGGCCAGCGAGATCGACCTCGGGTTCAAGGTCGACGTGTAGGCGCACCGTCGGCTTCAGGCCGCCCGGCTCACCGCCACCGAGAGGCGATGGTCCGGCGCCGGCTCTTTGTCGGTCGGTAGCCAACCGCACCCATCGACGATACGCTGCGGCATGACCCGCAGCGAGGCCATCGCCCGGCTTCAGGCCGAGGCCGGACCCGTCCGCGCCCTGGGCGCGACGGCCCTCTACCTGTTCGGGTCCACGGCGGCCGATGCGGCGCAGGCCGGCAGCGATCTCGACCTGTTCATCGAGGTCGATCCGAGCCGGGCGTTCTCGCTGCTCGATCTGGTCGACATCAAGCTCTACCTGGAAGAACGCCTCGGGACCGAGGTCGACCTGACCACGCGCGACAGCCTGCATCCCCGCCTGCGCGACCGCATCGAGCGGTCGGCCTTGCGCGTCTTCTGATGGCACCGCGCGACCATCGGCATGTCCTCGAGGACATCGACGCCGTCATCGCCGAGATCCAGCGCGCGACGAACGGGACGAGCTTCGAGGCCTTCCAGGCGGATTGGCTGCTCCGCCACGCGGTGCAGCGCGGGCTTGAGATCATCTCCGACGCGTCGAAGCCGCTGCCCGAGCGCATCAAGGAGAGGCGCCCCGAGATCCGGTGGGCTGCCGTGCGCGGCATCGGCAACGTGCTGCGCCATGAACATCACCGTGTTGCCGATTCCGTGGTCTGGGCGGTGGTGGTGAACGACCTCCCGCCGCTGCGGACGGCGATCGCGGCGTTGCGCGAGATGGAGGATGGCAGGGCGACCGGACCGTGACCCTGTCGGTGTCCGTCGGCGGCCCGCGCGGATGAGCGTTGCGCGTGAGCGGGCGGCGCCTCGCTTCACGGGTCCTTGGCGATCGCCTCGATGTCGCGGTCGAGGCCGCTCTCGACCTTGAAGTCCTGCGTGTAGACCTTGCCGTCGTGACGGGCGATGAGCTGGTACTCGCCCTCGGCGAGCGTCACCTGCGGGAAGGCGCCGATCGCCTCGCGGATCGTGTCGCCGCCGGGGGTCAGCACCGTGAAGGAGGTGCCGGCGAAGGCCTCCGTGCCGGGAGCCGCCACGAGCTTCAGGGTGACGGTGGCGGCGCGGTGGTTGAGGGTCGCGTCGGTGATGCGCCCGTTCTCGACCTTGAGGTCGGCGCGCTGGATGGCGTTCGAATCGCCCCAGGTCGAGACCACGTGATAGGTGCCCTCGGGCAGCCGCACGAGGTCGCCGGCCCGCAGGCCGTCGCGCACGAGGCGCCCCTCCGGGTTGTTGCCGATCGGCACGAAGACCGCGAAGGCGAGCTGGTTGCCCGGGATGCGCGCGTCCCCGACCGCGCCGGCGAGCCGCAGCGCCCCGGCATTCACGGTGATCCGCTCGGAAAGGCCCGCGGGCGCGAGCGCCACGCGCTTCGAGGTGCTGACGAAGCCGTAGGTGACGTTGGCGAGGTAGGTGCCGGGGGGCAGCCGGAAGGTCGGCTGCGCCTCGTCGGAGCGGGCGAGGATCGCCGGGCGGCCCGCCTCGGTGCGGTCCTCGTAGATGCGCCATGTCAGGCCGCCGCGGATCGGCTTCGCCTCGCTGGTGAGCACCGCGCCGAGCGTCAGGGGCACGGTCTCGGGCGTCGCCGGGACGGGCGGCGGCAGGGGGGTGCGGATCCCGGAGGGCGCTCCGCCGCGCGGGCCGAGATCGGGGGCGTCCTGCGCGTGCGCCGGCAGCCCCGCCAGCAGCGCGAGCAGCACCGCCTCACCGCACCGTCGTACCCGCCTCATCGCCGTCCCTCTCCAGGAGTTCGCCCGCCGCCGCCATCAGGTTGTCGACCGAGAGGGGCCGGAAGCGAAACACCACCACGTGGCGGCCCGCCGGCACCTCGACCCCCCGGAAGAGCAGGTTGGTGCGCAGGATGGGGCGCCGGACGCCGTCCACCCGCGCCTCCCAGCCCGGATAGTAGAGGTCGTGCAGCACCAGCACGCCGTCGCGGTCGGTGTCGACCTCCACGGTGACGACATTGCGGCGATAGGCCAGGATGGTCGCGGTGCCGCGGGCCGGCCCTTGCGTCCCCGCGTAGGAACCCTTGATCTTCGGCAGGCTCTCCTGGTCGACGAGGGCGGTGTCGTCGCTCTCGAAGTCCGGGAGTTCGTCCTGCGAGAGCACGCTCTCGGAATCGACCGGCACGAGGCGGGAGGCGAGGTAGGCGCGGGGCTTGGCCGGATCGAGGCGGTAGATCCACATCTGGCCCGAGCCGTAGAGGAGCTGCGCCCCGGTGAGCTGGGGGAAGTGGCGCGGCAGGCGCTCCGCCGGGCGGTCGAGGACGAGGTATTCGAGGCCGAGCAGGCTCGCGAGCCGCGAGCGGTAGCCGCGGAAGAGGCCCGGGAACTGGCGCAGGTTCGGGTCGGCAGCGTTCTCGCCCGGCCCCACCGCGCGCTCGTAATCCGAGAGCCGCAGCGGGTTGTAGCCGATCGTGTCCTCCAGCCCCAGCACCATCGAGGCGTTCTGCCACGCCCCGCCGAGGCCGAGGATCTCCACCCGCGGGTGCTCGCCCCGGGCGTGGCGCGCGTCGAGCTCGCTCTTGAGGAGATTGAGGCCCTGGAGCTGCTCGGGCGGGAGCTGCCGGAAGACCGCGTAGCGCCCGGCGGGCTCGGCGTTGAGCGAGGAGCCGGCGTTGCGCCAGATCAGCTCCGCGCCGGTGCCGGCGACGAGGAGCATCGCGGCGAGCGCCCGGCGGGAGGGCGCGCGCAGCAGCAGCACGGACGCGAGCGCGAGGCCGCATCCTACCGCCACGTCGCGCAGGGCCTCGATCCCGCGGCTGGCGGGCAGCGCGAAGGCGAAGGCGCCGGCCAGCGCCCAGCCGACGAGCCCGAGCGCCAGGAGCGGCAGGGCGAGGCGCCAGCCGCGGGGGAGCGCCGGCGCCCCGTCGCGCACGAAGCGGTGGACGAGGTAGCCGGTCACGAGCGCGAGCCCGATATTGACCAGGAAGGTGGCGTCCGCGGGCCGGCGGTAGAGGTCGATGCCCGGCACGTGGTCGAACAGCAGCGGGAAGAGCGGGGTGTAGCGGCCGAGCGCGTAGAGCAGCGCCCCGGCGAGCAGCAGGGCGGGGTAGCGGATCTCGCGCGCGAAGAGCCGGCCGCCCGCGAGCCCGTGCCAGAGCACCAGCACCGCCGGCAGCGTGCCGGCGAAGAGGTAGTTGATCGCCCGGTCGGTCCAGGTGCCGCCCACCAGCGACTGCCAGTCCGGCCCCCAGTAATCGTAGGTCCAGCGCAGCGAGCCGAACACGTCCGCGAACAGGCCGGTGGCGAGGCTCTCGGGCGGCAGCGAGCCCATGGCGGCGACGCCGTAGCCGAAGGAGGGCCGGGTCGAGGTCATCAGGAACTGCATGGTGAGCAGCGAGGGCACGGCGAGCAGAGCGCCGCCCGCGAGCGCCATCGCGGCGAAGAGCCCGAGCCGCGCGCGCAGATAGGCCAGCGGTTGCGGGCTCGTCGCCGCCGCGTGCAGCGCGCAGGCGATGAGCGCCACCCCGCACAGGAACGCCACTTGGTCGCGCCCGACCGTCATCAGGGCGGCCACGGCCGCGAAGCCGAGCCCGAAGGCGTAGGAGCGGCGCGCCAGCGCCTCCTCCAAGAGCCAGAGGGCGAGGGGGAAGTAGCCGTAGGAGAGGATCATGCCCGTGTGCTGCAGCCGGGCCGAGGCCGAGCCGCCGAGCACGAACACCATCGCGGCCACGACCGCGCCGGCCGGGTGCCAGCCGCGGCGGCGGAAGAGCGGCAGCATCGCCACCGCGCCAGGCAGCAGATGGGCGAAGACCACCGCGTCGAACAGCTCCATCGAGGGCGAGGGGATCGCCCAGGCGAAGAGCAGCATGGTGGGGGTGAACAGGAGCGATTGCGGATCGGCGACCGAGGGGTGGCCGGCGAAGTGGTAGGGGTTCCACAGCGGCAATTCGCCGTTCGCCAGCGCGGCGCCGAGGTAGCGCAGCATCGGGTAGAAGTGGTTCTTGGAATCCCAGGGCACCACCGCCCCGGTGAGCGGCCAGACCGCCGCGGCCGCCGACCAGAACAGCAGCACCGCGCCGAGCGCGAGAAGGGTCGTCCGCCCGGTCCAGTCGCTGGCGGTCGGCGGGTCGGGCAGGCGCATGGTCGGCGTTCGTCCAGAGAGAAGGGTGCGGTTGCAAAGCCGGCGCCGCGGCGCCTATCTGGGCGCGCAAGGCCCCCCGTCGCGCTTAACCTTGAATCGATCGCACTGAAAGTCAGATGAACGACACTCTCGTGCTCCTGCGCACCCGCCGCTCGGTCCCGCCCGCGCAGCTCTCCGGCCCCGGCCCGACGCCGGAGGACGTGGAGACGCTGCTCACGGTCGCCGCCCGGGTGCCCGACCACGGCAAGCTCGCGCCCTGGCGCTTCATCGTGATCGCGGGCGAGGGGGCGGCGCGCATCGGCGCGGTGATCGCCGCCACCTACGCGGCCGACCACCCGGAGGCGGACGAGGCCCGCCTCGCCGTCGAGCGCAACCGCCTCGCCCAGGCACCCCTCGTGGTCGCGGTGGTGTCGCGGGCCGGCCCCCACGTGAAGATCCCCGAATGGGAGCAGGTGCTCTCGGCGGGGGCGGCGGCCATGAACCTGTGCCTCGCCGCCAACGCGATGGGATTCCGCACCGCGTGGCTCACCGAGTGGATCGCCTACGACCGGCGCATCCTCGACGCGCTCGGCCTTTCGCCCGAGGAGCGGCTCGCCGGCTTCGTGCATGTGGGCCGCGCCGAGCAGACGCCCCCCGACCGGCCCCGGCCGGAGCTGGCGGCGGTGGTGACGCGGTTCTGAGCACGCTGTCCGCCCGTCCCGCACGAGGGTAGGGTGGCGCACCCGAGGGACCCCCGCATGCACTACGACCCCGAGACCCGCACGCTGCCGCACAATCCGTTCAAGGCGCTGGTGGCGCCGCGGCCGATCGGCTGGATCAGCGCGCTGGACGGGCAGGGGCGGCTCAACCTCTCGCCCTACTCGTTCTTCAACGGCGTCGCCGACAATCCCGAGATGGTGATGTTCTCCTCGCTGGGCCGCAAGGACGCGCTCGCCTTCGCGGAGGAGGGCGGCGAGTTCGTGTGCAGCTTCGCGACCCTCGACCTCAAGGACGCGATGAACGCCACCTCGGCGCCGCTGCCGCGGGGCGAGAGCGAGTTCGCGGTCGCGGGGCTCACGCCCGCGCCCTCGCGCAAGGTGCGCCCGCCCCGGGTGGCGGAATCGCCCGCCGCCATCGAGTGCCGCTGGCTCCAGACCATCCCGCTCGTGCCGCTCGGCGGGGGCGAGGCGACCTACTTCATGGTGATCGGGCAGGTGGTCTCGATCTACATCGACGACCGCTTCGTGACGCCGGAGGGCCGCGTCGACACCGGCGCCATGCGGCCGCTGATGCGCGGCGGCTACTTCGACTACTTCGCGGTCGACGCGCAGGCGCGCTTCGAGATGCGCCGGCCGGCCGGCGGGGGCGACGCGCCGCGCGGCTGAGCGGCCCAGAGGGCTCGAGGTCCCGAGAAGACGCGGCGCCGCAGGCGCTCGGTTCGCTGCGGAACGTTCTCGTCAGGCGCGGGATCCCTTCTCCCGTGCGGGAGAAGGGTAGGGATGAGGGTCCCGAGAGAGATCAGCAAGAAGGCAGGACGCTGCCGCTACCAGCACGGCAGGCAGCGATTAACCCTGACCCGGCCCGCTCCCCTCACCACGCTCTGCGTTTCACTGCGGCTCCCTCCCGGGACCCTCATCCCTGCCCTTCTCCCGCACGGGAGAAGGATTCCCCGCGCCTGACGAGAACGCGTCGCGGCGAACGCGCCTGCGGCGTTCGGGACGATCGCGCGCCATTCGACTTCAGGCTTCCTTTACCATGATCCCGGCATCGTGACCCCAGGACACCCGGCGCGCCCACCGCGACGCCGGCCCCCGGGTCACCATGTTCCTCTTCACGACCTCCCCCACCCCCCGCGACGCGACGCGCAGCCCGACGGCCGCCGCGAGCCCGGTGGTCGAGGCGATCCGCCAGGGGGCGGAAAAGACCGGGACCGGGTTCGACTACCTGCTCGCCACCGCCCGGCGCGAATCGAGCCTCGATCCGGGCGCCAAGGCGGCGACCTCCTCGGCGACCGGCCTGTTTCAGTTCATCGAGCAGACCTGGCTCGGGATCCTCAAGCAGGACGGGCCGTCGCTGGGCCTCGGCGCCTACGCGGAGGCGATCACCGCCAAGCCCCAGGGCGGCTACGCGGTGAGCGACCCGGCGGCCCGCCAAGCCATCCTCGACCTGCGCCGCGACCCCGAGGCCTCCGCCGCGATGGCGGGCGCGCTCACCCGGCGCAACCGCGACGCGCTCGGCGCCGAACTCGGGCGCGAGCCGACGCGCGGCGACCTCTACGCCGCCCACGTGCTCGGCGCGCGCGGCGCCGCGGCCCTGATCCGCGCGGCGCAGTTCACGCCCGCGCGGCCGGCCGCGACCGACCTGCCGGAGGCGGCGGCGGCGAACCGCAGCCTGTTCTACGACAAGGCCGGCCGGCCCCGCGGCGCGGCCGAGCTCTACGCGCATCTGACGGCGAGCCAGTCCGGCCCGCCGCCCGCGGCCGCGGCCGGATCGTCCGCCGCCGAGGCGCCCACCGCCTTCGCGCCTGAGGCCGGGACGGGCCTGCGCTCCCTCTTCCAGACCGACGCCCGCCGCGGGCCGGTCTCGGAGGGGGTGGCGCGGCTCTGGCAGACCCGGACTCCCGAGGCCGGCGCGGCGAGCGGCGCGGCACCGGGCTACTTCCCGCGCTCGGACGGGTCCGCCGGCCGCGGGGAGACGGCCGCGACCGCTTCTCCCGCGGCCGCATCTCCCGCGACCGCCGCCCCGCTCGCCGTCGCGCCGCTGCCGCCCGCCCGGCCGCCCGAATTCGGCGGCACCCGCCCCTTGCCCGCCCTCGCCCGCGCGGGACGTCCCTGATGCCCTCCGCCCCGGACCCGCGCCGATGACCATCCGCCAGTTCCTGCTCTGGACGCAGCACGACTCCGCCGGCCGGCGGGCGGAGGCCGCCTCGGCGCTGGCCCGGGCCTACCTGTACGGCGGCCTCGACCCGGAGGCGCGCTGGGAGGCCAGGAGTGCCGTGACGGCGCTCCTCGACGATGCCTCGCCGCTGGTGCGCCGCGCCCTGGCGGAGGCCTTCGCCAACGCCGCCGGCGCCCCCCGCCCGGTGGTGGTGGCCCTCGCCCAGGACATGCCCGAGATCGCCGACTTGGTGCTGGCGCGCTCGCCCGTCCTGTCGGATGCCGACCTCGTGGATTGCGCCGCGATCGGCGACGAGTCGGCCCGGCTCGCGGTCGCGGCCCGGCCGAGCCTGTCGCCGATGGTCTGCGGCGCGCTCGCCGAGATAGCCGGCCCGGCGGCCCTGCGGGGGCTCGCCGCCAATCCGGGGGCCGCGATCACCCCCGGGAGCCTCCTGCGCATGGTCGAGCGCCACGGCGGCGACGGCGCCCTGCGCGAGGCGCTGCTGGCCCGGCCGGACCTGCCGATCGACGTGCGCCAAGCCGTGACGGCCGAACTCGCCCGCTCCCTCTCGGCCTTCGTGGTCGGCTGCGGCTGGCTCAGCGCGGAGCGGGGCGAGCGGGTGACCCGCGAGGCGCGCGAGCGCACGACCCTCGGCCTCGCCGAGGGCGCGGCGCAGGAGGAGCGGCGGCGCCTCGTCGCCTATCTGCGCCGCCACGGGCAGCTCACCGCCGGCCTGATCCTGCGGGCGATGCTGTCGCGCCGGATGGCCTTCACGGAGGCGGCCTTCGCGGATCTCAGCGGGCTTCCCGGCGCGCGTGTGGCCGCGCTCCTGCACGATGGGCGCGGGCAGGGCTTCCCGGCCCTCTACCGCCGCGCCGGCCTGCCGGCGGCGCTCGAACCCGCCTTCGCGGCGGCGATGAGCGCGTGGCGCGAGGAGGCGGACGGGTTCTCGGCCGAGGCCGGGCCGGCCCTGTCGCGCCGGATGATCGAGCGGGCCGCCACCGCCTGCGCGGGCCTGCCCTTCGCCGAGAGCCACGCCCTCGTGGCCCTCCTCAACCGCTTCGAGGCCGAGGCCGCCCGCGACGAGGCCCGCCTCGTCGCCCGCACGCTCGCCGACGAGGCCGCGGTGGCCGCCGTGCTCGATTCCATCCCAGGCGCCCTGATCGAGAGCTACCGGCAGGACCGGGTGCGGATCGCGGCGTGAGAACGCCCTCCGGCGGCCCCGACGACGGGGCCTGACATCCGCACGATGATCGAGGCGGGAGGCGGCAAGCCCAGGACAGGGGCTTGCCGTGACTTTGCATATCAGTAAACTTTGCATCACAAAGTTCGCGGGCGAGCCGGGACGTCGGTCCGCCTCCGCGCACCCGTTCCGTCGCACCGGAGCCCGACATGCGCCTCGTCCTCGTCAACGTGCCCCATCCGTCGATCGGCAGCCGGATTCCGGACGATCACCTGCCCCCGCTCGGCCTTCTCGCCATCGGCGGCCCGCTGATCGACGACGGCCACGCCGTGCGCCTCGTCGACGGCGAGTTCGGACCGATGAGCGTCGCCGATCTCGTCGGCGCGATCCTGCGGGACGCGCCAGAGGCCGTGCTGTTCGGGCATTCGGGCTCGACCTCCGGTCACCCGGGCATCGCCGCCGTGGCACGGGCCGTGGCGGCGGCGCGCCCGGGCCTGCCGATCATCTACGGCGGCGTCTATCCGACCTACCATTGGCGCGAGATCCTGGCGGAGGAGCCCCACGTCACGGCGATCGTGCGCGGGGAGGGCGAGGAGACGGCGCGCCGGCTGGTGCGCGCGCTCGCGGCGGGGAGAGACCTCGCGGAGGGGAGGAACTTGGCGGCCATCCCGGGGATCGCCTTCCGGGGGCCCGGCGGGCCGTGCGCGACGCCGCCCGCTCCCGTGATCCGCGACCTCGACGCCTACCGGATCGGCTGGGAGCTGATCGACCACGCCCGCTACAGCTACTGGGGCGGGCTGCGCGCCGTGGTGGTGCAGTTCTCCCGCGGCTGCCCGCACCCCTGCACCTATTGCGGCCAGCGCGGCTTCTGGACCCGCTGGCGCCACCGCGATCCGGTGCGGTTCGCAGCAGAGCTGGCGCGCCTGCACCGCGAGCACGGGGTGCGGGTGATCAACTTCGCGGACGAGAACCCGACCGTCTCGCGCAAGGCCTGGCTCGCCTTCCTGAGGGCGCTCATCGCCGAGAAGGTCGACCTGATCTTGGTCGGCTCGACGCGCGCCGACGACCTCGTGCGCGACGCCGACATCCTGCCCCTCTACAAGCAGGCCGGCTGGGCGCGCTTCCTGCTCGGGCTGGAGAACACCGATGCGCAGACTCTCGCACTGATCCGCAAGGGCGGCACGACGGCGACCGACCGCGAGGCGATCCGGCTCCTGCGCCGGCACGGCATCCTGTCGATGGCGACCTGGGTGGTGGGGTTCGAGGAAGAAACCGACGCCGACCACTGGCGGGGCCTGCGCCGCCTCCTCGCCTACGACCCCGACCAGATCCAGATGCTCTACGTCACCCCCCATCGCTGGACGCCCTACTACCGGCTGGCGGCGGAGCGGCGGGTGATCCGCACCGATCGGCGGCGCTGGGACTACAAGCACCAAGTGCTCGCCACCCGCCACATGCCCCCCTGGCGGGTGCTGCTCTGGTTCAAGCTCACCGAGATGGTGCTGCAGGGCCGCCCGAAGGCGCTGTGGCGGACCTATCTCCACCCCGACCGGGGCCTGCGCCACGCCATGCGCTGGTACGGGCAGATGGGCCGGCGGGTCTGGCCGCACGAGATCCTGGGCTTCCTGCGCGACCCGCCCCGGCGCGAGGGGCCGAGCGTGCGGGAGTTCTGGGGGGCGCCGCAGGATGCCGAGGAGGACGCCCTGGCACCGGGACGCGGCACGCCCGGCCGGCCGCGCGAGGATCGGGTGCCGGCGCAGCCGTGAGATCCGGACGCGCCGCGGTCGCGCGTTCGGCACCCGCCGCAGGTCGTTGTTCTCTCGATGGCCAAATGAAGAGAAATTTCTTTTCTTTATCATCTACGGCATGCGCCATCCGTAGATCAGCCATGCGCCTCAAGTCGATCTTGCGATCTTCAGAGTATAGGTTTGCCGGCTCGACTTGTCGTCTGAGGCGCGATGTGCGCCAGCGCACGCGCCGTCCGGGATAAAACCCCTAGATCGAGGCCATCGGCGGCGCGAAGACGATGCGCCCCGCGGTGCAACAACGTGAGCAACCCCATGTCCAAATCCACCCTGCTCCTGGCCGGCGCGATGGCGCTCGCCGCCACGGCCGCGTCCGCCCAGACCGCCCGGGAGAACTACAGCTACAAGGCGCCCTCCGGCATGTTCAGCGAGGGCACGACGAAGTGGGAGATGTACCGCTTCATGGCCGAGGACGCCGAGCGGCGCGCCGGGCCGGCGAACGGCCCGGCCGCGGCGCCCGCGGTCACCCCCGGCACGGCCACCCGCTACACCGGCACGGCCCGTCCCCGCCGCTGAGCCGCGGCTCACGCGGCGGCCGACCGCCGCGCGTCGCGGATGGCCGGCCCGGTCTCGCCGAGGTCCCAGAACAGGCCGGCCATCATGGCGAGCCCCTCCCGCACCACCGGCGCGAGCAGGTGCTCGTCCGGGGCGTGCTGGGAGCAGGCCGGGTAGGAATGCGGCACCCACAGGGTCGGCATGCCGAGGATGTCCGAGAAGGCGTCGTTCGGCAGCGACCCGCCGATGTTCGGCAGCAGGGCCGGCGCCTTGCCGGTGGTGCGGGCGAGCGAGTCCATGGCGAAGCCGACCCACGGGTCGTCCACGGCGAGCCGGGTCGCCCGAAACGCCTCGCCGCGGGCCGGCCGCACCTCCACCATCGGAAAACCGTGCCGGTCGAGATGCGCGCGCACGATCCCGGGCGTGTTCTCCCAGTCGGTCCCGACCACGAAGCGCAGCTGCAGGGTCGCGGTGGCGCGCGCCGGCACGGCGTTGAGCGGCCCCTCCGGGTTGCCGGTCAGGAAGGCCAGCACCTCCAGGGTGTTCCAGGCGAAGACGCGCTCGGCCGGGCTGAGCCCGGGCTCGCCCCAGTCCGGGTCGATCGCCGGATCGGTCGGGCCGCCCGCGGGCGAGATCCCGCGCAGGGCGGCCCGCACGCCGTCGGGGATCGGCGGCGGGCGCAGGCCCTCGACCAGCAGGCGCCCGTTGCCGTCGACGAGGCACGCGATGGCGTTCGCCAGGATGGTGGCGGGGTTGCGCAGGAGGCCGCCCCAGTTGCCCGAGTGGTGGGCGCCCTCGCGCAGCGCGACCACGAGATCGAGGGTGACGCCCCCGCGCGAGCCGAGGAAGAGCGTCGGGCGCTCCGCGCTGAGGCGCGGCCCGTCCGAGGCGATCAGGAGATCCGCCGCGAGGTCGGCGCGGTGGACCGCGCAGAGCGCCCGCAGGCCCGGCGAGCCCACCTCCTCCCCGGTCTCGATCAGCAGCCGGACGTTGAAGCCGAGGCGCCCGCCGCGGGCCGCCGCCACCGCCTCCAGGGCCGCGAGGTTGACGAGGTGCTGGCCCTTGTTGTCGGCAGTGCCCCGCCCGTACCAGCGCTCGCCCTCGACCACGACCCGCCAGGGATCGAGGCCGGCGCGCCACTGCGCCGGGTAGCCCTGCACGGTGTCGCCGTGGCCGTAGATCAGCACGGTGGGCAGCGCCGCATCCTCGCGCCGCTCGGCGATCAGGAAGGGGCCGTACCGCCCGTCCGGGTTGTCGAGGATGCGGGACGAGAAGCCGAGGCGCGCGAGGTCGGGGCCGAGCCCGTCCGCGAGGTAGGCGCGCAGGGCCGGGCCCGCGTCCGGAACCTGGCTCTCGGTGCGCAGCGCGACCTTCTCGCGCAGGCCGGCCAGGAAGGCGCCGCCGTCGAACAGGGTGGTGGCGCGGGCGATGGCGTCGTCTCGGCTCATGGTCTCTCGGCTCAAGGTCTCTCGGCTCTTCGGGCGGCCACCGTTGGGCAAGCCGTCCGGCGAGGCAAGCGCCGCGCGAGGCAAGGCCGTCCCTAGCCGAACTGCTCGCGCAGGATGCGCTCGTCCATGCTGTGGCCGGGGTCGTGCAGCATCACGAGGTCGGTCGAGCGGTCGAGCTGGGTCTCGACGCGGGCGACGCGGCGGAACTCGGTGTGGTCGGCCACCGCGGCGACGGGGCGGAACTCGGGGTCCTTCACCTCGATGCGGATGCGGGCGTGGTTGGGCAGGAGCACGCTCGCCTGGCGGCGAGGACGGAAGGCCGAGATCGGGGTGAGGGCGATGAGCTGGGCCGAGATCGGCAGGATCGGGCCGCCGACCGAGAAATTGTAGGCGGTCGAGCCGACCGGCGTCGCCGCCAGCACCCCGTCGGCGATGAGTTCGGGCAGGCGCACCTGCCCGTCGATGGAGATCCTGAGCTTCGCGGTCTGGTGGGTCTGGCGCAGCATGTAGACCTCGTTCACCGCCCGCGCCGTGTGGGTGAGGCCGAGCACGTCGGTCGTCACCATCAGGAGCGGGTGGACGACGCTGCGCTGGGCCTGCTCCAGGCGGTCCGGCAGGTCGTCGAGGTGGAACTCGTTCATCAGGAAGCCGACCGTGCCGCGGTTCATGCCGTAGATCGGCTTGGCCGTCCCCATGAAGCGGTGGAGGGCCTGCAGCATCAGGCCGTCGCCGCCCAGGCCCACCACCACGTCCGCCTCCTCGGGCGGCACGTGGTCGTAGCGCTGCATCAGGAGGGCGGCGGCCTCGCGCGCGTCGGTGGTCGGGCTCGCGATGAAGGCGATCCGGTTGAAGCGCCGCGCCATGCCCGTCCTGCCCCGCTTGACGCCGCGGCGCCCCGTCCCCCAGGTCGGGAGATCGGAATCCGCCCTCACCGGAGACGCATAGCATGGAGCGCGGGCTTCTCGTCTACACGACCTTTCCGGACGCCGAGACCGCGCTCGCGGTCGGCGAGGCGCTGGTGCGCGAGGGGCTCGCCGCCTGCGTCAATGTCCTGCCGGGGATGCGCTCGGTCTACGCCTGGAAGGGCGCGGTCGAGCGCGGGGAGGAGGTGGTGGCCCTCCTCAAGAGCCGCGAGGGGCTGGCGGAGCGCCTGGGCGCCGCCCTCAAGGCCCGCCACCCCTACGAGACGCCGATCGTCCTGCACTGGCCCGTCGGCGCCGACGCCGGCACGGCGGCGTGGCTGCTGGCCGAGACGGGCGGGGCGCCGGGGCCGGCCTGAGCGGCCTCACTCGGGCAAGCGGCAGCCCGCGCGGGCCAGCATGTCCGCGACGAGGAGCGGGGTGGCGGGCGTCTCGGCGCGCCGCTCGCGGTCAACCGCCGCGAGGACGCGCCGGGCCGCGCCGTCGTCGATGCCGAGCGCGGTCCGGCACAGGCCGGAGGTCCGCTCGCGCGGGCGGGCCGCCTGCACGAGCGCGCCGGTCGCCTCGCCGAGGCCCGCGAGGTAGGCGGTGAGCACCTGCCGCGCCGTCGGGTTGCGGGGCGCCTCGTCGAGCATGGCGGCGACCTGCGCCACCGAGATGCGGCCCTCCGCCGTCGAGGGCGTCCCGGCCGCAGCGAGGCAGGGTGCGGATGCCAGGGAAGCGACCATCAGAGCGGCGGAAGGGCGGAATGTGCGGCGCATGGGGCAGATCCTCGGCGGACACCCCCATATCGTTCTGCGGCGTAAAATGATTGTCAAACGATAATTTCAGCCGTAGAAAGGAGCCGACAGGAGCCCCGCCATGCCCCCGATGCCCGACCCCGTCTCCACGGCCCGCCGGCAGGCGAGGCTGCGCCGGCTCAGCCGCGCCATGGCCGCGCTCTGTCTCGCCCTGGGGGCAGGCGTGCCGCTCGCGCTCGCGGTCTACTGGCTGGTGGCGCCGACCCCGGCCATCCTGGCCAAGGCCGGCCTTCCGAGCCCGGAGGGCGGGGCGGTGCTGGGCCTCCCGCTCCGGCTCGCCGCCCTCGCGGTGTCGCTGGTCCCGGTCGCGGTCCTGCTGCGCGGCCTGATGCACGCACGCGCCTGCTTCCGCGCCTTCGCGGCCGGGCGGATCTTCGCGGCGGAGGCGGTCGAGAGCCTGCGCGGCTTCGCGGTCGCGGTCTTCGGCGCGACGCTGCTCCAGCCCGTCGCCGGGGCGGCGCTGTCGGTGCTGCTGAGCTGGGGCGGGCCGTCCGGCCGGGGCGCGCTCGTCGTCTCGGTCGGCTCGGACACGCTGCTGTCGCTGCTCTTCGCCGGCACGGTCGCCGTCATGGCGCTGGTGCTGGCGGAGGCGCTCGCCCTCGCCGACGAGAACGCGCAGTTCGTCTGAGCCGATGGCGATCCGCGTCAGACTCGCCGTGCTGCTCGCCGAGCGCGGCGTGAAGTCCAAGGACCTCGCCCGGCAGGTCGGCATCACGGAGGCCAACCTGTCGCTGCTCAAGCAGGGCAAGGTGAAGGGCATCCGCTTCGAGACGCTGGAGCGGATCTGCCGCCACCTGGACTGCCAGCCGGGGGACCTCCTGCGCTACGAGGAGGATCCCCCGTGAGGGCCCCGGGACCCTCACCCCTGCCCCTCTCCCGCACGGGAGAGGGGGTCCCTGCGCTGCCCGCGCCTCGTCGCGAATCGGCCGGCGAATTCGGCGGATCTGCCGCCTTCCTCTACGTTCATCGAGACAATGTGATCGTCGCGCGCAGACGCGAGGCCCCGGTTCCCCCGGGTGACGCGGGCACGAGGGCTGGGCTAGGATCGGCCGGGATCCCGCGCGAGTGCGGGACGGCAACCGACGACTGGAACCCGCGCCCGCGATGACCGTGATGCTGCCCTGATTCGACGTCCGGCCCGCCGGCCGTCGCGCGCGCTTCTCTTCTGTCCGGAGGATCTGCGATGACGGTGTCTTCAGCCTTCTCGTCCGGCTACGCGGCGGCGCGCCCGGCCGTGCACCGGATCGGCACGGCCGACCTGATCACGGCGCTGCGCAAGGGCGCCGAGGATTTCCTCGAGAACCCGACCCACATCCTGTTCATCGTGATGATCTACCCGATCGCGGGCGTGGTCATCGCCGCCGCGACCTTCGAGAACAACCTCGTCCCGCTGCTGTTTCCCCTCGCCTCCGGCTTCGCGCTGATCGGCCCCTTCGCGGCGATCGGCCTCTACGAGATGAGCCGGCGGCGCGAGCAGGGCCTGTCCACCAACCTCATGCAGGCCTACGCGCCGCTCACCACCCGCTCGCCCCGCGCGCTCCTGGCGATCGGCCTCGTGCTGACCGCGATCTTCCTCGCGTGGCTGACCGTGGCGATGGGGCTCTACCGGGCGCTGTTCGGCGGCACGACCTACGAGTCCGTCACGGGCTTCGCGGCCCAGATCCTCACCACGCCCCGCGGCTGGGCGCTCATCGTGCTCGGCAACCTCGCGGGCGCGGCCTTCTCGCTCCTCGCGCTCGCGGTGAGCGCGGTGTCGATCCCCCTCGTGATCGACCGCGACACCGATGCGGGCACGGCGATCGAGACCTCGGTGGACCTGATGCGCGAGAACCCCGTTCCGATGATGCTGTGGGGCGCCATCGTGGCCGGGCTCCTCGTCCTCGGCATGGCGACGCTGTTCGTCGGCCTCGCCCTGGTCCTGCCGATCCTCGGCCACGCCACGTGGCACCTCTACCGGCGGGCGCTCGGCGCCTGATCGACCAGCGCCGCGTAGGTCAGCACCCGCAATTCGCGCCGCAGCGGCAGGGCCGAGGACGGCATCAACTGGGTCAGGAGGATCACGAACAGGTCCTCCGCCGGGTCGATCCAGAAGGCGGTCGAGGCCGCGCCGCCCCAGGCCACCTCGCCCGGCGTGCCGAGGATCTGCGCCTTGGCCGGGTCGAGCATGACCGAGAAGCCGAGGCCGAAGCCGATGCCGCTGTAGCTCGATTCCGAGAAGCGGGGCTGGCCCATGTCGGCGAGGTCGCCGCGCAGGTGGTTGGCGGTCATCAGCGCGACGCTCTTGCGCCCGAGGAGCCGCACGCCGTCGAGGGCGCCGCCGTTGAGGATGAAGCGGCAGAAGCGCGCGTAATCGGCCGCCGTCGAGACGAGCCCGCCGCCGCCGGAGGCGACCGCGCGCGGCCGGGCGTAGCGGCCCTCCCGGGCGTCGTCGATGAGCGCGAGCCGCCCGTCCGGCCCGTAGGCGTAGTTCGAGGCGAAGCGGTCGAGCTTCTCGCGCGGCACGTGGAAGTCGGTGTCGCGCATGCCGAGCGGGCGGATGACGCGCTCGCGCAGGAAGCCGTCGAAGGGCATTCCGGAGACCACCGCCACGAGGTGCCCGAGCACGTCGGTGGCGATCGAGTAGTTCCACTCCGCCCCGGGCTGGGAGAGGAGCGGCAGCGCGGCGGCCTTGGCCACCACCTCGGCGAGCGAGGTCTCGGCGGTCTGGAAGTCCACGCCCTCGTCCCGGTACATCGCGTCGACGAGCGTCGATTCCATGAAGCCGTAGGTCAGGCCCGAGGTGTGGGTGAGGAGGTCCCGGATGGTGATGTCGCGCTCGGCCGGCACGCTCTCCCACTTGCGGCGGCTGCCGCCGGTGAGCACCCGCATGCCGCGGAACTCCGGCAGGAAGCGCGTGACGGGATCGTCGAGCTGGAAGCGGCCCTCCTCGTAGAGCATCATCACGGCGACCGAGGTGAGGGGCTTGGTCATCGAGTAGATGCGCACGATGGTCTCGGGCGCCATCGGCCGGTTGCGGTCGAGGTCGCACAGGCCCCGCGCGCGCGACCATACCACCGCGCCGCCGCGCCCCACCGTCACCGAGAGGCCCGCGAGCCGGCCCGCCTCCACGTAGGCGCGCATCCAGGCGTCGATGCGCTCCAGGCGCTCGGAGCAGAGGCCGACCGCCTCGGGCGTCACGGGGGTGGATTCCTGCACGGCGGCGCTCCTGCTCGCGGGTCCGGTCCGTGCTTCTATCCCGCGCCGACCCGCGGCGTCACCGGCCGATTGACCCCAAGCGGAGCCGGTGCCATGCCGGGCCGCAACGACCCCGGGAGACACGCCGCCGATGCCCCTGCCCGACCGTCTCGCCCGCGCGCTCGCGCTCCCGGTCGTCGCCTCGCCGATGTTCATCGTCTCGGGGCCGGACCTCGTCATCGCGCAGTGCCTCGGGGGCGTCGTCGGCTCCTTCCCGGCCCTCAACGCCCGGCCCAAGGAGGCGCTCGGCGAGTGGCTGACCCGGATCGAGGAGGCGCTCGCCGCCGCCAGGGCCGCGGAGCCGGACCGGATCGTGGCGCCCTTTGCTGTCAACCAGATCGTCCACGCCTCGAACGACCGGCTGGAGCACGACCTCGCGGTCTGCGCCGAGCACCGGGTGCCGATCATCATCACCTCGCTGCGCGCGCCCGACGCCGTGGTGGCGGCGGTGCACGGCTGGGGCGGCCTCGTCTTCCACGACGTGACCACGGTGCGCCACGCCGAAAAGGCCCTGGAGGCCGGGGTCGACGGGCTGATCCTCGTCTGCGCCGGGGCCGGCGGGCATGCCGGCACGCTCAGCCCCTTCGCCCTCGTCGGCGAGGTGCGCCGCTTCTACGACGGGCCGCTCATCCTCTCGGGCGCCATCACCACCGGCTCGGCGATCCTGGCCGCCCAGGCGATGGGGGCCGACCTCGCCTACATGGGCACCCGATTCATCGCCACGCAGGAGGCCAACGCGGCGCCGGCCTACAAGGAGATGATCGTCGGCACGAGCGCGGCGGACGTGGTCTACACGCCCTTCTTCACCGGCGTGCCCGGCAATTACCTGAAGCCCAGCGTCGCGGCGGCGGGCCTCGATCCGAACGCGCTGCCCGACTCCGACAAGACCAAGATGAACTTCGGCTCGGGCACCACCAAGGCGTGGCGCGACATCTGGGGCGCCGGCCAGGGCGTCGGCACCATCGACGACGCGCCCCCCACTGCGGAGGTGATCGCGCGCCTCAAGGCCGAGTACGCAGCGGCGCGCGAGGGGCTGGTCGCGCGGGCGTCCTGACCGCGCAGGCCTGCCCCGCACCCGGCGCTTGCCGGCCGGGCACGGCCCTCGCATGGTCGCGCCCGCAATGGTTGTCACAGGCGTGAGGTTCCGATGCCCACCAATCTCTCCGTGAACGGCTCCCGGCTCTGGGACACCCTGATGGTCTCGGCGAGCATCGGCACCGGGCCGCGGGGCGGCCTGCGGCGGCTCACCCTCACCGAGCCCGACCGGCTGATGCGCGACCAGCTCGGGGCCTGGGCGCGGGAGGGCGGCTACGCGCTCACGGTCGACCGGCTCGGCAGCATGACCCTGCGCCGCCCCGGCACCGCGCCGGACCTGCCCCCGGTGCTCATCGGCAGCCACCTCGACACGCAATGGGCGGGCGGGCGCTTCGACGGCATCCTCGGCGTGCTGGCCGGGCTCGAAGTGCTGCGCACCCTCGACGACCTCGGCATCGCGACCAAGCGCAGCATCGAGGTGGTGAACTGGACCAACGAGGAGGGCGCTCGCTTCTCGCCCCCGATGCTCTGCTCGCTGGCGTGGTCGGGCCAGCAGACCCCCGAATGGGTCGAGGGCCGGGTCGACCGCGACGGCACCCGCTTCTCGGACGCGCTCGCCGCGATCGGCTATCGCGGCCCCGAGCCGGTCGGCGGGCGCACCATCGACGCCTATTTCGAGCTCCACATCGAGCAGGGGCCGGCGCTCGACGCGGCCGGCGTGCCGGTGGGCATCGTCACGGGGGGCTATCCGAGCTGCGGCATGCGCATCGCCGTCGACGGCGAGACCGCCCATACCGGCCCAACCCCGATGGCCGAGCGCCGCAACGCACTGGTGGGCGCCGCCATGGTGGCGGTCGCCGTCAACGAGATCGGCTGGGCGCACGCGGACACCGACGCCAAGGCCACCGCGGCGCGGCTCGACCTCGTGCCGAACCTGCCCGGCACGCTCTCGGAATACGCCGAGCTGTTCATCGACATGCGCGCGCCCGCCCTGGAGACGCTGGAGACCATGAAGGCGTCCCTGCACGCCGCCCTGCCGGACTGCGCCGCGCGCTCGCGCACGGCGATCCGGGTCGCGGAGGAATGGGGCTTCGGGGTCTTTTCCTTCGACGACGGGCTGATCGGCCTCCTGCGCGAGACCGCCGGGCGGCTCAACGTGCCGACCATGGACCTGCGCTCGCAGGCCGGCCACGACGCCTACCACGTCGCCCGCGTCGCGCCCGCCTGCATGATCTTCACGCCCTGCCGGGGTGGCATCACCCACAACGAGGCGGAGGACATCGCCCTCGACGCGACGCTGCCCGGCGTGACCGTGCTGCTGCACGCGGTGCTGGCCCGGGCGAACCGCTGAACGGCCCGCACCGATTGAACAGGCCGGCGCCGCGAACGGTCACGCCGCCGGGGCGCAGGAGAATCCGCCCCTCGGGCGGACCGCCCGGCGGCGAAGAACCAGTGAAACCGTGTAGACGCGGCCGGCGGCGGCTTGACGGCGGGCCGGCCTGATCTAGCTGCGGGGCGGCGCGCGTCTTGCGCGCCCGCCTCGGGGCGCCCTTCTCGGGATTGAGATCATGTCGATGACCCGCCGCACCGTTCTCGCCGCCGGTCCCCTGGCGGCCGGCAGCGCCGCCGGCCTCCCCGGCGGGGCCGCCGCGCAGGCGCCCGCCCCCGCCGCGGCGCTGCCGTCCGTCTACCGCTACGCGGTGGGCGACGCGACCGTGACGGCCCTGCACGAGGGCATGGCCGCCCGCCCCCTCGACGCGAGCTTCGTGCGCAACGCGCCGCTGCCCGACGTGCAGGCGGCGATGGAGCGCGCCTTCCTGCCCAAGGAGCAGCTGCCGATCACCTTCACGACGCTGCTCCTCACGCTCGGCGGGCGCACCATCCTCGTCGACACGGGCTTCGCCGACAACGGCCCGCCCACCACCGGGGGCACGCTGCGGGGCCTCGCGGCGGCCGGGATCGAGCCGGCGCGCGTCGACGTGGTGGTGATCAGCCACTTCCATCCCGACCACATCCAGGGCCTGCGCCGCAAGGACGGCTCCCCCACCTACCCGAACGCGCAGGTGCTGGTGCCCGAGCCCGAGGCGGCGTTCTGGATGGACGAGACCCGGATGGCCAACCCGCCGGAGGCCCTGAAGGGGACGCTCGGGGCGGTCAAGCGCGTGTTCGGCGGCAACGACCTCAAGGTCGAGCGCTACGGCTGGGGCAAGGAGATCGTGCCGGGCCTCACCAGCGTCGAGGCGCCCGGCCACACGCCGGGCCACACCGCCTTCCTGGTCGGCACCGGCGCGCGCAAGCTGGTGGTGATGTCCGACGTCACCAACCACCCGGCCCTGTTCGTGCGCAACCCCGACTGGTCGGCGGTGTTCGACATGGATGCCGACCAGGCGCGGGCGACCCGCCGCCGGATGCTGGAGATGGCGGCGTCCGAGCGCCTGCCGGTCGCCTTCTACCACGCCCCCTTCCCGGCCGCCGGCCACATCGCCAAGGCGGGCAACGGCTACGAGCTGGTGCCGCTGCAATGGGGCGTCGCCCCGGCCTGAGCAGGGAGCCGCAAGAAGGCGGGACGCTGCCGCTACCAGCACTGAGGTGGGCAACTGATCCTGAGCCCTTCCGCTCCCCTCACCACCGCTTCTGCTTCACTGCGGCACCCTCCCGGGACCCTCATCCCTACCCTTCTCCCGCACGGGAGAAGGGATCCCGCGCTCACTGCGGGACCGGTCGGAACCAGGGTGGGCGCGCCCGCTCAGGCCGGATCGGCGGGCGCGAGGTCGGCCGCCGCCACCAGCGCGCGGGTGTATGGGTCCCGCGGGTGCTCCAGCACCGCGGCGGTCTCGCCGCGTTCCACCTCGTGGCCATCGCGCAGCACCAGCACCGTGTCGGCGAGCGCGCGCACCACCGCGAGGTCGTGGCCGATGAACAGGTAGGCGAGGCCGTGGCGGGCCTGGAGGTCGCCCAGGAGCGCGACGATCTCCCGCTGCACCGTGCGGTCGAGGGCCGAGGTCGGCTCGTCGAGCACCACCACCCGCGGGCGCAGGATGATCGCGCGGGCGATGGCGATGCGCTGGCGCTGCCCGCCCGAGAAGGCGTGGGGGTGGCGGTGGCGCGTCCGGGGATCGAGGCGCACCTCGGCGAAGGCCTCGGCCGCGCGGGCGTCGCGCTCGCGGGCGGAGAGGCCGGGCGCGTGGACGCGCAGGCCCTCCGCGACGATCTCGCCCGCGCTGAGCCGCGGCGAGAGCGAGCCGTGCGGATCTTGGAAGACGGGCTGGAAGAAGCGGCGCAGGGGCCGCAGCGCGCCCCGGTCGAGGCGGGTCAGGTCGCGGTCCTCGAAGCGCACGAGCCCGGTGGCGGCCGGTTCGAGCCGCAGGAGCGCCCGCCCGAGGCTCGACTTGCCCGAGCCCGACTCGCCGACGACTCCGAGGGTCTGCCCGGCCCGCAGAGTGAGGTCGATCCCCTGCAGGGCGCGGCGCGGGGCGGGGCGGGAGAAGAGGCCGCCGCGGCCCGGATAGGAGACCGTCAGCCCGCGCGCCTCCATCACCACCGGCGCCCCCGCGGGCACCGGGGCCTTGCGGCCGCGCGGCTCGGCGGCGAGGAGGTCGCGGGCCTCCGGGCTCTCGGGATGCGCGAAGATCCGCTCCGTCGGTCCCGCCTCGACGAGGCGGCCCGCCCGCAGCACCGCGACGCGCTCGGCCATGCGGCGCACGAGGCGCAGGTCGTGGGTGATGAACAGCATCGCGAGCCCGAGCCGGGCCTTGAGGTCGGCCAGCAGCGCGAGGATCTGCGCCTGCACGGTGACGTCGAGGGCGGTGGTCGGCTCGTCGGCGATGAGCAGGTCGGGCTCGCAGGCGAGCGCCATCGCGATCATCACCCGCTGGCGCTCGCCGCCGGAGAGTTCGTGCGGGTAGGCCGACAGGCGCGCGCCCGCATCGCGCAGGCCCACGAGCGACAGGAGGTCGAGGGCGCGGGCGCGGGCCTGCGCGCGGCCGAGGCCGCGATGGGCATGGAGCGGCAGGGCGATCTGGCGGCCGACCGGGAAGAGCGGGTCGAGGGCGCTCATCGGCTCCTGGAAGACCATGCCGATCCGCGCGCCCCGGATCCGGTCGAGGGCGGGACGGGCGAGCCCGATCAGCTCGGTGCCGTCGAACCGCGCCGAGCCCGAGACCCGGGCCGCCTCGGGCAGGAGCCCCATCACGGCGAGCGCCGCCTGGCTCTTGCCCGAGCCGGATTCGCCGACGAGGGCCAGGGTCTCGCCGCGGGCGATGGCCAGGTCGAGGCCGGCCAGCGCCGGCACGCCGCCATAGGCCACCGAGAGGTCGCGGATCGCCAGGAGCGCCACGTCAGGCCGCGCCCGGATCGAGGGCGGCGCGCAGGCGGTCGCCGACGAGGTTCAGCGCCGCGAGCGTCGCGACCAGGAAGGCGGCGGGCGCGACGAGCATCCAGGGCGAGGTCTCGATGCTGCGCGCGCCCTCGGCGATCAGCACGCCCCAGCTCGTCATCGGCTCCTGCACGCCGAGGCCGAGGAAGGACAGGAAGCTTTCCAGCAGAATGACCTTCGGCACGAGCAGCGCCGCGTAGGCCACCACAGGGCCCAGCGCATTGGGCACCACGTGGCGGCGCAGGATGGCGCCCGTGGAGACGCCCAGCGCCTCGGCGGCCCGCACGTAGTCGCGGCGGCGGATCGACAGGGCCTCGCCGCGCACGATCCGGGCCATGTCGAGCCACTCCACCGCGCCCACCGCCACGAACACCAGCACGACCGAGCGGCCGAAGACCACCACCAGCAGGATGACGAAGACGATGAAGGGCAGGGCGTACAGGATGTCGACGAGCCGCATCATCGCGGCATCCGCCGCCCCGCCGAGATAGCCCGCGAGCGCCCCGTAGGCGACGCCGATGAGCAGCGCCACCGCGGTGGCGAGGAGCCCCAGCGCCAGCGACACCCGGCCCCCCACGAGGATGCGGGTGAGGAGGTCGCGCCCGAGCGCGTCGGTGCCGAGGAGGAAGCGGGTCTCGCGCACGGGCGCCGTCACGGTGAGGCGCCGCCCGTCCGCGTCCCGCGCCGCGACAGTGGCCGGGCCGAACAGGTCGGAGCGGGCGAAGAAGGTGAGCACCCGCTCGTCGATGGGGCGGTCCGACGCGAGGGTGAGCCGGACCGTGCCGTCCGCGACCGCCACGTCCTCCGCCCGCACCCGCATGCGCAGCGCCAGCCGCTCCAGGGCCGGGACGATCGTCTCGGGGCGCGGATAGACCGCGAGCGAGGGCGGCGTGCGGGGATAGTCGTAGGCAATGCGCGCGAAGGCGTGGCCGGTGAGCGCCGGGCCGGCGAGGCAGGCGAGCGCGATCAGGCCCAGCACCGCGAGGCCGGCGAGCGCCCACGGATCGGCGAGCAGCCGGCGCCGGGTGCGCCCCGCGAGCGAGAGGTCGGCGGCGCTCATGCGTGGCGCACGCGCGGGTCGACGAGCGCGTAGGCGAGGTCGACGAGGAGGTTGAACATCACCACGAACACCGCGACCAGCACCACGGTGCCCATCACCAGCGTGTAGTCCCGGTTGAGCGCGCCGTCGACGAAGGCGCGGCCGATTCCGGGCAGGCCGAAGATCGTCTCGACCACCACCGAGCCGGTGAGGAGCCCCGCCGCGGTCGGGCCGAGATAGGAGATCACCGGCAGCGCCGCCCCGCGCAGCGCGTGGAGCGCGATCACCCGCCGGGGCAGGCCGAGCGCGCGCAGCGTGCGCATCGGCGGCGTCGCCAGGACGTCGAGGAGGGCGCCGCGGGTGAGCCGGGCGATCGCCGCCACCTGCGGCAGCGCCAGCGTGACGACCGGCAGCACGAGATGGGACGGCGCGCCGCCCTCCCAGCCGCCCACCGGCAGCCAGCGCAGCGAGAGGCCGAAGGCGATCTGCAGGAGCGGCGCCACCACGAAGCCCGGGACCGTGAGCGCGACCGTGCCGAAGGCCAGCACGGCGTGATCGAGGGCGCCGCCCCGGCGGGCCGCCGCGAGGCCCCCGAGCCCGACCCCGAAAACAAGCGCCGCGAGGAGGGCGAGCGCCCCGAGCGTCATCGAGACCGGCAGGCCGCGCCCCAGCAGTTCCGCCACGCTCATGTCGCGGACCGAGAAGGAGGGGCCGAGATCGCCCGTGAGGAGCGCGCCGAGGTAGCGCGCGTACTGCACGGGGAGCGGCTGGTCGAGGCCGTAGACCCGGCGCAGGTTCTCCATCGCGGAGGGCGCGAGCGGGCGCTCCAGGTCGAACGGCCCGCCGGGCGCGAGGCGCACGAGGAAGAACGACAGGGTGACGACGAGGAAGAGGGTCGGCACCGCCTGGACGAGGCGGCGCAGCACGAACGGGATCACGGCCGGCGCATGGTCTCCGCCGGGATCAGCCGCCCGGCGCGGGGCGCAGGGTAGGCCATGCGGCGGCGCGGCGCCATTGGGGCCGCGCGTCCCGTGCGGCCCCGATGGCGCCGGTCAGGATGCCAGCGAGAGCCAGCGCGTCGGCGCGACGCCGCGGATGTTGGGGCGCATGCCCTTCAGCCGCGGCGCGATCAGGTGCTTGTGGCGGTAGTGGAGCAGGGGGATCCAGGGCAGGTCGGCGAGGAAGAGCGCCTCGGCGCGGTGGAGCAGGCCCGCCCGCTGCTCCAAGTCGACGGTGCCGGCCGCCTCGCGCATCAGCGCGTCGTAGGCCGGGTTGGCGTAGCGCCCGGAATTGAACCCGTCGTTGCCGCTCTCGACCAAGAACAGGAAATTCTGCGGATCGGAATAATCGGCGATCCAGCTCATCCGGGCGAGATCGAAGGGGCCGCCGTCGCGCAGATAGGCGAAATGCGTCTTGGCGTCGGTGTTGACGAAGGCGGTCGCCACGTTGAGCACCCGCCACATCTCGGCGATGGCCACCATCGTGTTGCGGTTGTTGTCGGTGGTGTTGTAGCGGATCTCGACCGTGAGCGCCCGCCCGCCGGGGCCGAAGCCGGCCTCGCGCAGGAGCGCGACCGCCCGGTCCTCGCGCTCCAGGGGCGAGAGATCCCGGCCGGGCATCAGCGGCGGGGGCAGGGCGTTGTCGAGCCCGTCCGGCGTGAAGGAATAGGCCGGCAGCATGGTCTCGCCCCAGACGGCCTCGGCCAGGAACTCGCGGTCGATGGCGAGCGAGAGGGCGTGGCGCACCCGCGGATCGCCCAGCGGGGCCTTGCGCAGGTTGACCATGAGGGCCAGCACCCCCAGCGCCGGGGTGAGCACCACCTGATCGCCGAAGCGCGCGCGCAGCGACCGGATCTGGTCGGCCGGCAGGTCGTCGAGGGAATCGATCTCGCCCGCCGCGAAGCGCCGCACCGCGGCGGCGACGTCGGGGGTCGGGATGTAGGCGACCCGGGGGATGCGCACGCTGGCGGCCTCGCGGAAATGCGGGTTGCGCACGGCCGTGATGCGGTCGTTCGGCGAAAAATCCTCCAGGCGGTAGGCCCCGTTCGAGACGAGCCGGCCCGGCCGGCTGAAGGTGTCGCCGAAGGCCGCGAGCGAGGGCCGGTGCACCGGCGTCGAGGCCTGGTGCGTCATCAGTTCGAGGAGGTAGGGGGTCGGGCGCTCGAGCTCGACCACCAGGGTGAGCGGGTCGGGCGCCGCGACGCCGAGGTCGGCCGGCGGCACCGCGCCCCGGTTCACCGCCTCCGCGCGGCGCAGGGGGAAGAGCACGTTCGCGTATTTCGCCCCCGTCGCCGGGTCGAGCATGCGGCGCAGCCCGAAGGCGAAATCCTCGGCGACGACGGGATCGCCGTTCGACCAGCGCCCGTCGGGGCGCAGGGCGAAGGTCCAAGTCAGGCCGTCCGGGGACGACGACCAGCGCGCGGCCGCCCCCGCCACCAGCGTGCCGCCCGCGTCGTAGGCGGTGAGGCCCTCGAACAGGTCGAGCAGGATGGTGGCCTCGGCGAGCGTCGAGGTCTTGTGGGGATCGAGCGTCTCGGGATCGGCCCCGTTGCCGCGCCGGTAGAGGGCGGAATCCGCGCCGCGCGCCGGCCCCGCGGCGGCCGCGAGGCACAGGCCCGCCAGAAGGTCGCGGCGACGGAGATGGCGGCGCAGGGGGGTGCTCATGGGGCGCTCAGGCGCCGGTATCGGCCTGCAGGCCCGCCGCCTCGATGCCGGAGACCGCCGCGGTCTCGTCGTTGTCCGAGGTGTCGCCCGAGATGCCGACCGCGCCCAGGATGCGGCCCTGGTGCCGGATCAGCACCCCGCCCGGCACCGGCACCAGCCCGAAGGGGCCGGCGACGTGGTTCACCGCGGCGACGAAGTAGGCCTGCGCCTCGGCCCGCGTCGCGATGGCGCGCGAGCCGATGCCGAGCGCCAGCGCGCCGTTGGCCTTGGCGGCGGCGATCTCGGCCCGCTTCAGGCTCGTCCCGTCCTCGACCGAGGCCGCCTTCAGCGCCCCGCGCGCGTCCAGCACCACCACGGCGAGCGGCTTGAGGGCGAGGCTGCGGGCGGTGGCGAGCGCGGTCGCCACGATGGTCTGGGCGGCATCGAGCGTCAGGTCGGACATCGGGGGCTCCGGACGGCAAGGGGATGGGCTGAGGGGATGCGGGCTCCATAGCACGGTCCGGCGGCCGGGTGGATGCGCCGGCCCGCGCCTTCCTTGTCAGTCCGCCCGAATGCACCTACTAGGGCAGCGCCCGATCGAAGCGCGATCGGGCGCTGCCCTCAGTTTTTGATGTGCTGCATTGTCTGCGACGAACCAGTATCCGCTTCGTCGAACAATGCTCCAGAAGCCTCGGCCTGTCTCTCCGCAAACAACGTCCTCCATCCGGTCGCACGAGAGTCGATCACCACATGCACGCTGACGATTCTCTTGTGCATCGTGCCCAGAGCTTGCGCAGCAAACCGGATGAACTGAGAGAGCTTGCCCGCGGCGCATTGCATGCGGAGCTGACGCCGGTCGAACTGGTGCATCTCGGCATCCTCGCCCGGGACAGCGGATTGCGCGACGAAAGCTTGGCGCTCTTCGACCGGGCGACGGCGATCGCGCCGACCGACATCGCGGCCCGCTACGAGAAGGCGACCGTGTTCCTGCACGAGGGCGACCACGGGGGATGCCTGGAGCTCCTGCGCGGGCTCCTGCGGGACTGGCCCGGCGAGGAGCGGGCCCACCTCATGGCGGCCCGGGTGCTGCACATCGCGGGACGGCACCCGGAGGCCGATGCGCATCTCGACCGGATCGGGGACGAGGGGGCGTTCGGGCGGGAGGCTCGGATCCTGCGCGAGTTCGGCCTCTACCAGGAAGAATTTCCGCGCGAGCGGGCGCTCGGCCTCGCCCGCTCGGTGGAGGGGTCGGCCGCGCATCTCCCGGTCGACCGGGTGGCCGAGCGGATCGCCGGCGCGCTGCGGGAGCGCAGGGGCTTCAGCCTGGTCCGCGCCGGGGACGGGGAAGGGGCCTTCGTCACGCTCGGGGCCGAGGACGAGGCGCGGTTTCCCGCCCTGTACGCCCAGAACCGCCGCGACCGCGCCCGGGTGTGGTTCGCCGATGCGGTCGATCCGAACGCGGATCCCTGGCTGTCGGAGGCCACGCGCGTCACCCAGGTCCTGGCCGAGGCCGACATCGTCGGGCTGCCCTATCCGGGCTGGCTGGAGCACGAGTACCGCATCGCCAGCATCACCGGCATCACCGCCCTCACCAACGCCCTGCGGGCGCCGCGGGAATTCGGGGCGGCCACCTGCAGCCAGCTGGTCCACATCGACCTGCACACCAGCGGCCTGCTCTACGACTTGATGCGGGGCGAGCGGCGGATCGGGCTGATCTCCTGCCAGCGCGCCCTGCCGAGCCTGCTGCGGGAGGCGTTCGGCTTCGAGGAGGTGGAGTACCATCACGTCCCCGGCGAGAAGGGCCACGGGCACCTGCTGTCCCGGGCGGCCGTGGAGGGGACGCACTGGCCCGACCGCTACCGGGAGATCATGGCGGCGCTCGCGTCGCGCCGTCTCGACGGGATGCTCTTCCTCGTCGCCGCCGGCATCCTCGGCAAGCTCTACTGCTCCCAGATCCGGCGCTCCGGCGGCGTCGCCATCGACATCGGGTCGATCGCGGACGGCTGGGCCGGCGCCAGCACCAGGCCCGGCCTGTCGCGGCTGGCGATCCCGGGCGCGGGCCGCACCCGGCCGGACACGGACGGACGGGGAGACGATCCCCCGATCGACACGCGCCTCGTGCGGTTGGTGCGGGACATCCTGGAGAACGGCCGGCACCTGATCCTCGACGGGTCGTTCGACCGGGAGATCGGGGCCTATGTCGACCAGGAGACGACCAGGATCCGCGCCCCGGAAGCCATCCTGGCCGACCTCCATCACCCGGACCGCCGCGCCCTCCTCGATTTCGGGTGCGGAACGGCCGACCTGCGCGGCATGATCGAGGGTTTCGGCTACGACTGGCGCGGCGTGAACCATGTCGACGGGATGGCCGCCGAGGTGCGGGACCGCGCGCGCGCCGACCCGAGGATCGACTTCTACGACGGCCGCCGCCTGCCGTACCGGGACCGGTCCTTCGATGTCGTCTACTCGTTCCAGGTCTTCGAGCACGTCAGCGACCCGCACGCCTCTTTCGCGGAGATCGCCCGCGTGCTGAAGCCGGGCGGGTCGCTCGTCGGCGCGGTGAGCTACCTGGAGCAGATCCACGACTACTCGATCTTCAATTTCACGCCCTACGGCCTGAAGCACGCCGCGCAGCGGGCCGGCCTCGATCTGATCCGCCTCTATCCCAGCTACGATGTCTACACCTGGATGGCGCGCCGGCTCCTCGTCGTCACGACGGGGTCGGACGACACCCCCCTCTCGCCGATGCTGACGCGCGAGAACGCCATCCACGAGGAATTCCTGAACTACGGGGCCCGCCTGGGCCTGTCGCCGCGGCAGATCAACCTGATCCGGCTGATGTTCTCGGCCCACATGTCGTTCCACATCGTCAAGCCCCAGCCGGCCGCGGGAGCGAAGCGCCGCGGCGGCCTGGGGCGGCTGGGGCGCCGGCTCGGCCGGTGGGCACGGCGCCGGCTCGGGGGGGGGGGGGGGGGGGGGGNCGCGCGCGGACGGCAGGCGCTCCTCGCCGATCCGATCACGGGCACCGAGATGCAGGCGGTCGGACGGCTGCCCTGACGCGGCCGGTAGCGGCGGCCGATATCGGCCGCCGCTACCGGCCGCGTCAGGGCAGCCGTCCGACCGCCTGCATCTCGGTGCCCGTGATCGGATCGGCGAGGAGCGCCTGCCGTCCGCGCGCGTCGCGCCCCGTGCCGGCGGGCGTGACGGCGATCAGCACCGCGCACATCAGCCCGACCGCCACGAGGCCGAGCACGCCGCCCACGAGATCGGCCCATCGTTCGAGACGGGTGATCACGAACAGGCCGGCCGCGAAGACCGCGGTGACGAGGAGCGGGACGAGGGGAGTAGCGGACACGTGATCGGGTCTCCTGGAACGGCATGAGGCGAAGGAACGCCTTCGCCGCCCTTCGGCTCCACGAGGGCCGGGCCGGAACCCGCCGCCGCCGGCCGCCAGCGTGTGGCGGCGCTACCATTCGGTTCTCCCGCGGCCCCATCCGTGACAGGATGGCGGCCTCCCGCAGAGGAGGCCGATCATGATCCGTCTGCTCGCCTATTCGAGCTTCTTCGTGATCCTGCTTACCGGCATCGCCATCGCGGCCGGCGCCTGACGGCACGGGGCCGCCCGCCGTCCGGGCTCGGCGCGCGGGCAGCCTTAAGGCCGGCGCCCCGTCAATGCCCCTGGGCGTGTCCCGCGCCGTCCTGCAGGGCACCCACCGCCCGCACGTCCGTCGCGCGGGCGCAGTCGGTCTCGCTGCCCCAGGTGCGGCACACGCGCAGCCACGCCCGGGCATCGTCCGCGCATTGCCCGAGAAGCTGTCCGGCCGCCTGCCTGAGATCGCCCTTGGGCGAGGCGGCGGTCTGCTGCTTGTGGGCCTCCTCGCGCAGGCAGTCGCGCAGCCGCTTGTCCAGTTCGAAGCTCTGAGCGCCGGCCGAGACGCTCCAGCCGGTGAGGGCGGCGACGAAGAGGGATCGGACGAGGACGGCACGCATGCCGGACCTCTACCGCACGAGGATTACCGCATCCTCACCGTCCGTCGCCCGGCGATCCCGCCGCGGGGGCGTGGTCACGATGCGCAGCCATCGGGCGCGGCCGCCGGCCCGGACCCGCCCGGTCCGGCCCGCGATGAGCGAACCGGGCCACTCATACCAACGGCCCAGGATGCTGACGCATCGATCTCGATCCCGGGCAGGCCCGGGATCGACGGGGCCGTTGAGTTATCTCGAATTTTCGACATCAAGCCCAGAAATCCGGGATCCTGGGCTTGACGAAAATTCGAGAGCGGAACCAACGGTCATTGGAAATGACCGTTGGTATCAGATCTGCCTCGGCCCGCGTTGCACACGGTCCACGACAGGCGAACACGGCCGTGCCGTGGGAAGGAGNAAAGGCTTGGCGAAAATTCGAGAGCGGAACCAACGGTCATTGGAAATGACCGTTGGTATCAGCACTCGAATCAAATGCAATCCATGTTAATTACAGTGGGGCAGGGGGGCCAACACCGCATGTGATTCGCATTGCCGAGCTATGTCTAAGTAGAAGAAGGAGGGTATTCGAAAAATTTACGATCGCTCCTGCGGAACAGCAGGAACAAGGGTCACCCCGTGCTGTTGGTGGTCGTTCTCAAGGGAGACCACCATGGCTCAGATCGACGGCACCCCCGGTCCTGACCGCCTCACCGGTACGCTCGCAGCCGACGTCATCAATGGCTTGGCCGGCGATGATGTTCTTCTGGGTCTCCTCGGAGACGACCAGATCAACGGCGGCCCAGGCTTCGACCGCATCGACGGCCAGGACGGCAACGACACCATCGACACCGGCGGCGATACGGACTACGCGGCCGGCGGGCCGGGCAACGACGTCATCTACGGCCGGGGCGGCAACGACCAGCTGATCGGCGAGGCCGGCGACGACCTGATCTACGGCAACGAGGGGGACGACTACGCCGCGGGCAATCCCGGCAACGACAGCCTCTTCGGCGGCGACGGCAACGATTTCTTCGTCGGCGAAGCCGGCAACGACCTCGTGGTCGGCGATGACGGGAACGACTTCGTGGCGGGCGGCGACGACAACGACGACGTGTCCGGCGGAGCCGGGGACGACCTCGTCGACGGCGACCTCGGCAACGACACGCTGAACGGCGGCGGCGGCCGGGACGTCCTGTACGGCGATGCCGGGGATGACCGCCTGCTCGCCGGCAACGGCGACGACATCGCGCTCGGCGGGCTCGGCAACGACATCATCTTCGGCGAGTTCGGCGACGATCAGCTGCTCGGCGAGGATGGCGGCGACTTCATCGGCGCCGGGGCCGGCAACGACTACGTGTCGGGCGGGGCGGGCGACGACAACCTGTTCGGCGAGGACGGGACCGATCTCCTGTTCGGCAATGCTGGGAACGACCGCCTGACCGGCGGCGCGGGCAGCGACACCTTCGCGTTCGGCGCGGGCGACGGGACGGATCTCGTGACCGACTTCGTGATCGGCGGCGCGGAGCGGGACGTCGTCGCGTTCAACAACGGCGCCTTCTCGTCCTTCGCCCAGGTCCAGGCCGCGTCGCGGCAGGTCGGCGCCGACACGGTCATCTCCTACGGCAACGGCGACAGCCTGACGCTGGCGAACACGCAGGCCACGACCCTGACGGCCGACAACTTCACGTTCAGCTGAGCGCGAAGCGACCCGTCGCGCGGCCGGTCCCGAGCCGGCCGCGCGCCCCTGCGCACCGCACCCGTCGGTCCCGGTCGCAGGCGGGCAGGCTCGCCCGCGGCCGAATGATCCCAGATCCGCCTGATCCCTTCGGGATGGCGGATCTGGGCTTCGCTCAGTCGTGCGGAGCTTCCGGCGCCGCCGCGCGGGCTCGGGGGGGGGGGGGGGGGGGGGGGGGGGGGGGGGGGGGGGGGGGGGGGGGGGGGGGGGGGGGGGGGGGG
>NZ_JBKIBX010000034.1:46187-72559 GCF_046557895.1 Methylobacterium oryzisoli
TCCGGCGCCGCCGCGCGGGCTCGCCGAGACCGTCGCGCCCTGATCAAGCGGTGACGGTCTCGGCGCTCAATAGTCGAATCCACTCGTTGCTCCTTTCGAAGCAGCGCTCATTTCTCCAAAGCTTCTCATTCACAGGTCTCCTCTGTTCATTGATCCAGCTATGACTATTTTTGGCGATTTTGGACCAAATTTTGAGCGTTTTAATCGTGCTTATGTCCGCGATTTGCATGCCGGTTCACGGCAGGCCAGCCGCTTCGGCAAGAGGCGAACCAAGTGCGTCGAAGGCTGGCGGTCGGTGGTCGGCCGGGGGCTGACCTTGCAGCGGTCATGCGCCCAGCCCATACAGCCACGCTCAACCTGAGCGGCCGACAGATACCGCAAGCTGAGTGACGAGGGGTGCGCCATGGCGCTCGTTCTCACGCAGCACTCTGCGCACGAGCAGCTTCACCGGCCGGTCGGGGTCGACCCTCTAACCTTCAGGCGTCGGGCCCGCAACACACAGAACCGCTCAACGGTGTATTTACTATCAGATCAGATTGGTTGAACGAGCCGGCGCGCCTCAGAGTTGCATCTCCGAAAATCACGGTTGCAAGCAATCATGGAGGGCGCTCTTGTCATATGCCATCATCGTCCGTGAAATGAACGAAGCACCGCACCGACGCTCTTTCGTTCTCGCTAGAGCCATTCACGATCGCGGTATGGCCGAGAGGCTCGTGAACAACTTGGCCACCTCGTACCCCAAGCATGGATTTGACGCGAACCGCGGGGTTCATTGGTTCGATGGCCTGAGCGGCCTGCATGAGATCTGGACTGCCATCGAGACGTGAGTCTGCACGCCGCGAGAACGTCAGCCTTCCCGGATCGGGATCGATCTTCCCGGCTTGCCCATGCACGTCAGCCTCAAGAACCTCAGGTGGAAGGCCCCCATCCGATCGGCCGCTGCGACACTCCAGGGCGGTCCATGGAACACGGTGCGATGTTCCGCATCCTTGCTGGGCCTGAGGTCTGCCAAGCACCAGGACGACCACCCACAGCGTCTCCTCCGGGGTGAGATCGCTTATGGCGGGGCTTGCATGGCGCGCAGGTATTCCCGGCGGCAGTGCAGCGCCGCAAGGGTGTCCTCGGTCTCCTGCAGCTGCCGCTGGGCCTCTGCGATGTCCTGTCCGCATCGAGCCTGGGTCTCGACGAGCGTTGCCTGCTCGACCCGACGCGCCTCTCCCTCGGCGATCAGCTGCTCGATGATGTCGAGCGGGGTGTCTTCGGGCAGTTCGGCCATGGTGACCTCCGCCGGGTCGGCCCTCCATACTGCTCGCATCGGCGAGGGCGGGCTAGGTGGCCATCGTCGACTGAAGCGGACGAACCGTAGAGGTGCACGTCACGACCGGACCGCCTAGAGCATTCTCCGACGAAATGGATGCCGGTTCGTCGCAGAAAATGCGGCAAAATCAAAAACCTAGAGCAGGCTTCACGGTTCAACCTGATCGAAGCCTGCTCTAGCGTACGGCATCGCGCCGATCGCGAGCCGCTCCGTGGTGTTGCGGTTTCCGATGGCGGTGCCGATGGGCGCGCGGCACCGGCGCCCCTTGTTGATCTGCGGCTGCCGGACCGTCATGAGCCGCGACGACACGGCGGGCTTCTTCGATGGTCATACCGCAGGTCGTCAGACCCTGAAGGGTGCCCAAAGCCCGATGGTATGCAGGGAGGTTGGGGCACCCGGGAATGCCCCATGCCCCGGCTGCGACGGGCGCCGCGATCGTCGTCACCAGTGCGGCTGCGGCAGCACCATACCTGACCGACACGACCGGTGCTCCCTGTGGTCGGCGCTCGAACAAAGGTATCTCGGGCCGCCGCTGGGTTCTGCGATGCTCGAACGGGTCTACGGCATCCTTGTCCGATCCCTGTCCGCCTGCGTCGATCGAGATCAGCACGGTGCGGTACAGAGAGGGCCCAGGGTGTCGCCGGAGGATCAGGCCGTCTCGGACTCCTTGGTCCTCGCTGCCCGCAGCCGCGCCCCGTCGGCCTCCGTCGCCCAGGCTGCCAAAGCCACTTGGTCCGGGACCTTCTCCTCGGAGCCCCACCAGATCGTGTCGCCGTTGCTCATGACCGCGTACCGGGCCAGCCCGTACGTGCCCATCTCGACGATCCGGCCCGGCCGCCAAGCCCTGTCCATGACGCCCATCCGCGTGGCTCCATCCTCGCCTCATCTACGAACAACCGGCATCAGCCATTGGTTCACTGGTCCGGAAGGGCTTCTCGGCGAAGTCCTGGTCGTGGATGCCCGCGCCCTTCATGCACCAGCCGCGCACGCGCCCGATGACGGCGCCGGCGGAGTCGGGGGCGAGCCGGCGGGGAGTGCGAGGGCGCCCCGATGAAGTTCTCGGCCGGGGAAGGGAAGCCGGCGCAGAGGGTCATGCGCATGAAGGGGATGCGCACCAGCCCGCTACGATCTATCGCTTCCTCGCCGACCCGGTCGAGGCTCACCCGTTGTCCTCCGTTCTGCTAGAACGAAAAAAGAACGAATACCCCGGGAGTGCCCGGTCAAGGCCACGCTGCCGGGCTGTGCGGAGCGGGGACGGCAGGTTGAGGAGAGCGTGATGGGGATGCGGACGACGTTCGTGGTGCAGACGTTCGAGGTGCACCGCAAGAAGCTGCGCCCGGGCCAGCGGGACGTGGCGCCGACCGAGAGCGGTGCGCTCAAGCGGGCGGAGGCGATCGCGGCTCGGATGCCGGGCGCGGCGGCGCTGCGGATCGTGGCGGACGACGAGACGGGGGAGCTGGAGAGCGTCGCGATCCTCGGCCAGTTCGGCGAGGTGCCGGAGGATTTCGCCGAACAGGTCCGGGGCGGATGAGGGTCACGGCGATCTCGATCGGAGCACGCTTGCATTGAGAAGAACTCAAGCACGACCGCTCGGCGGATGAACCGTGAAACCGGTCGCGCTGATCTGCTGGTCGCGACCTGAATCGGTTCTCGGCTAATGGACACCACTTTCGTCGGTCAGGACTTGATCCTGAACCCAGGCGATCGCCTCGTTCTGCGTTTCGAAGATCTGCCCCCTGTTCCAATCCTGACATGGGCCGAACCCGGCTTCGAGGAACCACTTACCCCGGTGCGTCGCGTCAGGATTATGTTTACCTTCGAGGAGAACAAGTACTGCCACGAGCTGCCTAGCAACGAACACGAGCAGGCCGTCTTGGCCACCCTCTCCAGTGTTCACGATCACAGGCTGTGAGCAGACGCTTGATCTCATCGGACTCACCATGCGCTCCTCTCCATCAGCGCACATAGGTGGCGCGCCGCTGACTTGCAGATTGTGCTTTGGTGCGAAACAGAGCCGTTTCGCCCCGCATTGAAGCAAGCAACAGCGTAATCGCCGCCGAGTTCCGCATCGGAGCCATGCGCGCACGACTGACAGGAAAGTGTGCGAGTCGTCTTATTGTACTAACATCTTGCTCAATAGCATGTCAGATCAAAGTCGGCAAAGCACTTCAAGCCGTCGACATCCGACACGACGACGCTGGTCCGATCGTTGAGCAGCAGGCCCAGCTCGCGCAGACGATTGAACGCCCGGCAGGCGTGCACCTCGGTAAATCCCAACATGTCTGCGATATCTCTATATGTAAACGGCAAATCGAAACTACCATTTCTCTCCAATCCGACAGCTCTGAGACGCGAGAGAAGCTCACAGAGAAAGTACGCCAAGCGCTGAGGACCCGGACGTTGTCCGACATTGGTCAGCGCCGCGCAGAGATAATTTCTTTCCGTGAGGAGAGACCACCAGAGCGCTCGCGCGATGCCGGGACTGTCGGCGAGCCAGCCGTCGATCGTCCCGCGTGAGATGAAGGCCACGGTGGACGGCGTGAGCGTGGCGACCGTGTAGTCCGCACTCTCCGTGTGGATGCCATGGAGCCCGTCGGCATCGCCCGGCACGCGGTACGCCACGATCTGACGCTCCCCATTCGTCAGGAGCTTGTGGCAGATGGCGAAACCGCTGAGCAGGACGTAGCCGCCGTCGTGCAGCCCTCCCTCGCGCATCAGAACCGTGTGAGGAGCGATGTCCTCGGTCCGCGAGACGGCCTCGACCAAGCGCCCCTGATCGAGCGCGGTCAGATCCACGCCTCTCAGGAGCTTTCGAACGAAGGGGTTCGTCATGTTGCACCCCCTTAGGGCACGGCACGGGTCACCCACTTCGGGCGCCATGGAGGCAGGTAGCCAATACCAGTCCAGACTGATGGAACAGAACGCACACGCACTGCGTCGGTTCGACCTTTCAACAGGTTTTGAAGATGGTTGCTGTCGCCAGGACCGGTTTACTCCCGTTCCAACTTAAGCGCCCGAGGTACGGCTTCGTTGCCGCGACGGGTTGTCGAACGCCGGCAGCGGCGGGACTGGCTGCATCCGTCGCGGCGAGCACTGATCCGCCCGAGGCGCTCGTCGCCGGCCTCGGCGAGCAGGGCGCCCCTCTACTTCCACGATCCGCGCGGCACGGCAGGCACGATGCCGTCGGAAGGCCGGCTGCACACCGCAGGTGATCGCGACCATCACCGGCCACACCGTGGCATCGGTCGACCGCGTCCTAGAGGTCTGTCTGGCGCGGACGCGAGGCCTCGCGCAAAGCGCCATCATCACGCTCGACCAGCACCGCAGGAACGCGGTCACCGGGAACGGATGACGCTCGGACTTTGCGAAGAGGTTTGCAACAATCGGGTCGGAGTGTTGCCACTCACCCTGGCGACCATCCTCGACACCTCGATCGGTTCAGGATGGTGCGGCCGAGAGGACTCGAACCTCCACTGGTTGCCCAACTAGCACCTCAAGCTAGACTAAGCTCCTGTGTTTTCTCAGCAGAATTTTGCAAAATCCCTCACTCCACCACCACTACGGATCAAGGGCTTATGGAGCGTTTGCAAACCGATTTCGGTTCGGGTGAGAGCGCCGAGGTGCCTTTTTCAAGTCAGCGGTATGCAGCGATCGGATCATCCATCCGAGGCCGCCTCCTTCACGCGCCGATGCTGATCGAGCTTGATGATGGCGCTCTGCGCGAGGCTGCGGGTCCGGGCGAGGTAGACCTCCAGGATCTTGTTCACCGACGCGACGCTGTGCCCCGTGATGGTCGCGATCTCCTGCGGCGTGCATCCGGCTTCCGACAGCATCGTGACCGCTGTGCCCCGCAGGTCGTGGAAGTGCAGGTCCTCCTGCAGGGCCGCCCCTTCAAACGCTCGTCCCCATGCCCAGGTGAAGGCATCCTTGGTCCACGTCTCCCCATCCGGCTTCGTCAGGATCGTGACCGCGCGCCGCGGAGCCGCGTCGAGCGCGGCCCGCAGCGCCTTCGTCGCGGGAATCCAGACCTTCCGTCCGGACTTGCCCTGGCGGAGACTGATCGCGGTCCCATCGTAGCCGGACCACGGCAGGCGCAGGAGATCACCCTGCCGCTGGCCGGTGTGCAGCGCGAGCAGGAGGGCGAGGCGCAACTCGGGGGGTGCTGCGCCCTCGAAGGCCGCGACGTGCTCCGGCAGCCAGATCTTCTCGGCCCGATGCGCTCGGTAGGCCCTCTCGAACGTGGCGATGGGATTGTGGGTGACGTGGCCGCGATCGAGTCCCCAGGAGAGCACGCGAGCCAGCGCGGAGAGCTTCGCGTCGGCAGCCCGTGGATGCGTCTCCGCTAGCTTGTCGTGCCAGCGCAGAAAGGTCGGGCGCGCCTTCGGGTTCTGTGCGTGCATGAGCGGGGTCGTGCCCCATTTGTCCTCCACAGCCTTCAGGTTGAGCGCACCGATCTCGCGCGTAGAGTCCGCGAGCTTCTTCCATTGCGGGCTGTCGCAGTATTGCCGGATGAGCCAAGCCACTGTTTCGGCCGAGCGGTCGGCGGACGCAGCCTTCGCGGCGGACTGAAACGAAGCCAGGAACTCGGGTGTGCCAGGCTCGCCTTGGAGGCGCGTGCCGGTAGCCCGATGATAGTAGTAGGTTTCGGTCCGCCCATCCGCGAGCGGACGACGCACTGTATTGATGCCCCTGAGCCTAGTCCGCATTGGCCGCCGCCCACTCCTCGAATGAGGATACGGCAGCCTCGACTAGGCCCGAGCGCCGATCAAGTGCGCGATCGATCGCCTTACGGTCCCAGCGCCTGGTTCCCGCCATGGGACCGGGCACGATGCCCCGTCTCACCCAATCCTCGAACGCCTGCAGGCTCTCGCAACCACAGTACTCCGCGGCCTGCTCGCGGGTGAGACCGCGCGGGACGAGACCGAGCGGGAGAGTCGTCATCGCTCCATCCCCTGTCGCCACACCACCGGCCGCACCCAATCCGGCACGCGGTGACGCCCGCGCGCCATCGGATGGAATGGGCTGCCGTCAGCCGATCGCGCGAAGCACATCAGGTCCGGCCAGGGCGCCTCGCCCTCCTGCACCTGCTCGCAGACATGGTCGACGTACTCGGGGTCCCACGTCCCCGCGCCCCAGCACGCCACCACGAGGGCCGCGGCCTTCGCCTCCCGGACGACGTGGCTCTCGTTCGCCCAGAGCTGATCGCGGGCGCAGTAGTCTGGCCCGTTCTCCTGCCACCGCGACCAGGTCCGGCAGTCGGTCGAGCAGGACGAGCGGAACGGGTAGAGGTTCACGGCCGTGAAGCCGCCGTAGCCCCAAGCCCGGGCGAAGTGGATCCAGCGCCGCACGGTCGGGTCGTCCACGCGGTGGTCGGCCGTGCTCGGGTTCAGGCCGATGAAGCAGACGTGCCCGCCCTCGCCCCACGTGCGGGTCAGCGTGTAGCGGTAGGTGCCGCAGCGCGAGAGCGTGGCGGAGCGCTTGATGGTGTCGGCGAAGGCGACGCCGAACAGGTCGCGGGTCTGGAGGTCAGTGAGCATCGCTCCCCCTCCCTAGCAGCCGCCACGCAAACGCCGCCGCCCGCGCCTGGAATCGGAACCAAGCGTCCGCCTCCTGCCACGAGCCGCCCGGCGCGTGCTCGCACGCCTCGGCCGCCCGCCGCAGATCCTGCGGAACGGCCGCCGCGATCGCCGCCTCCGCCGCCCGCTCCCACGCCGCACGGCCATCCGGAGGCAGGTCGTCCCAGGCCGGCGCGACGCCACCCGGCCCGAGCATGAAGCCGAGCCAGTAGGCCTCCCAGGCGGCGCGGGCGGGGTCAGCCGACATGGGCGCCTCCCGCAGCAACCGCAGGCAGCGAAGCGACGGCGTACCGGCCGTATCGCTGCCGCACGATCCGTCCGCGTCGGGCGAGGTAGCCGATGGCGCTGTAGACTTCCTTCCGAAGCGCCTCGACGCCTGCCAGGATCTCAGCAACGCTGAACTCGCGATCGCGCGGAATGGCGGCGATGACTGTGTCCAGCACCTCGCCCGCCTTGCGGATGGGAGCGCCGTCGATCGCCGCGTTGTGGTCAGCAACGACCTGCGCGGCGTCCTCGGCGCGATGGAAGGTGGCGACGAAGCGCTCGCCCTCGAGCACGATGGTGTCTTTCCAGACCCACCAGCGCTTCATCGCACACCTCCCCAAACCCCACCGCCGCCTCGATCGCCTGCGCCCGGATGCGCCGCCACAGCCGGACGGCGGGTGGTGCGCGATGGCTCCCCAGCCGCTTGCAGGCCTTCCGGTAGGCCCGACGCCGAATCGCCGGCACGGCCGCGAAGTGCTCGCGACAGAGCCACCCCGGGGCGCCCTCCTGGATCTGCTCGGCCCGGATCATCTCCCGGCAGTGCGGGACGCAGCAGGCGAGGCGGATCATGGGCGCACCTCGGGCATCCCGGTGAACAGGTCCGGCTTCTCGGCCGAGGCCCGTGCGCGGTAGTCCGCGGCGATCGCTGCCATGCAGGCCGTCTCGCAGTTTGCCTCGGCTTGCGTCATCCGCCCGTTCTCGACGAGGCGCGGGTAGACGCGGTGGCGCTGGCGCAGCTCGCGGTCGGCGCAGCGGAGTTTGTCGGCGGCGGTGAAGGGCTCAGCCATCGTCCTCACTCCACGGCGGTCAAAGTTTGGGGCGGCGTCCTGGCCGCCGTCGGGCGGCGAGTTCTCGGCGGCGCAGGTCGTGCAGAGGTCGTCGCAGGCCCAGCCGCAGCCGCCGGGCCATGCATCCGCCTCGGTGCAGCCGCAGTCCCGGCAGATGCCGCCCAGCAGCGAGGGCACGCGGGGCGTCACGCAGTCCTCCGCCTCCAGCGCGCCATCGGGCAGGACGTCCACCACAGCCCCGTCGAGGAGACTGATCAGCGCGTGGTCGGCGGCGTCGGCCGCGCGCTGGAGGACGTCGCCAAGCTGGTCCTCGTAGACCCGCCGCTGCAGGCGCCACGTCGCGACGAGCTCGATGGCGATGGCGCCAATCTCGGCCTGCTCCTGGCGGGTGAGGCCGAGCCAGATCTCGGCGCCGTCCAGACGGGAGAACTCACCGTTCGCGCTTCGATCGTGGTTCGTCCCATCGCTGTTCCTCGGATTTGATCCAATGGGACTTTGTTCCTGAGGATTGCCGTCGAGGCGCGAGTGGGCGGGACCGGCTTCGACCGCAGTTGAAGGGCTCGTCGTCATCGGCTCACCCCACAGCGATTGAGATCGGGTCGGGGGGCGCAGGGAGGCGCGCGCGTGAGCGCAGGACAAACCCGCGTGTTGTGAGCTTGCGCTGCGATAGCAATCGCGGGCATACCAATGCCGATCAGCGCGTCCGCTGAGCTTATCCAGGTGTGATTTATTTTGTCCGCAAAACAAAAAATGACGAAATCGCAGATCGAGCAGCATATTCTGCAGCACATGAGGAAGCTGCATAACGGAGATGCGATCGAATGCATCCATGTTTACGACAGCGGGAATGCTGTAGAGTGTCCCAGCGTCGCGGTCGGCTTCATGCGCTGCGAGCGTGACATGAAGCCCGTGCTGCGCACCGTGGCAGAGTTGGCGGCCGAGATGTACAGGCGCTACGACGTTAGGGGCGAGTGAGGGCATCGTCACCTCACGGCAAAGCGGCTGCATCGTGAGTGCGACGGCCTCGCCGTAGACGAGGCGCTCGGCGCCGACGGCGAAGAGGTCGGGGCTTAAGCCGATAGATCTCATGACGGCCGATCCCATCTGGCCGAGCTGACGCTGTAGCGCAGCGTGCTACCGTGCCGCGCGATCCAGGATCGAATCACATGCGCCAGCCCGTCATGTCGCCTCTCGAAGTCGAAGCGATGATACTGGACACCATCCAGGGCTTCCCGGGCGCGCACGTCATTAGGAGTATCCGCCTTCTGCCTCCACGGCGGGTTGGTCAGCTTCCGAGCTACTATCTGGACATCGAGGATGGAGCAGAGGACGAGGCTATGCCGGTGATCCGGTTCATCCATCGGATGCTGCGCAGCATCTATTGTAGCGACCGCAAGCCGGAAGCCACCAAGCATTGATCGGGTGGCGATCGATCGGCAGCGTGTCGCTGCGATTGCCAGCCTAAGCCGACCAGTTCCCCAGTCCTGGCCCCGCACGTAGTGCACACCACCTTTGCGCGTGACCAAGGATACTGAGGCTTGGGGATGAACGACGATGAGACGCGCGCCGCTGCGGAAGCGTGTCAAGACATCCTGACGAAGGTCGCCGAAACGCTGCGGGCGGCGCGCAGACTGCGCCCGGCCTTGACTGTCGAGCAGGGGGAGCGTGCGGCCCTGCAGGTCGCGCTCGACGATCTGGTGAGCCTCTACATCTGCGACCCGGCCTCGATCGGAGGCAAAGAGGGCGCGGCGTGGATCCTCAATCGCATTCTCACGGAACTGGATACTCTCGGTGAGCGGGACGATCCCATTCTTCCTACACCGCACTGAAGCCGGACTGCCCGCGAAGCTGTCGATCACGAGGGGGCGATTCACCGGCCTCGCTCCTTCAGTCCCTCGGCGCGAGTTGCACCGGCGCTTGTCGCCTCGGTCGGCCGCACGCCACCTTGACGAAAATCAAGGACTGCAACCTGTTCGGATTGCATGCTCAGCTTGACACGGAGAATGCCAAGATGAGGCGTCCGAGCAAGAGCCGTCGAGAGATCGAAGAAATAGCGCTTGCGTGCGCACAATCCTCGTTCGGCGGTCGCTTCATACTGAACGTGCGGTTCGAAAACGGCGGCGGCCCGTCGAGGTATCGAACCTTTCGACTTATTGTTAGCCCATGCAGTGATGACGAATATGAAGCTTCCAAAATCCATATGAGAGAAATAATTCTCAGGCTTTTCGAAGCGTACGACGTTAAATCCTACACTGCTCATTGAGGCAGCCCCACCCGCGCAGCTGTCGATGACGAGGCGCCGCATCACGCCGCCCTCCCGGCCGCGAGCGCGTCGAGGTTCTGAATCGGGGTCCAGGTGATCAGCACGCCCTCGAAGGTGAGCGTGTCGCCTTCAGCCGGCGGGTGCTCGGCCCACCAGAACCGGGCCATGTCTCCAATGTCCTGGAAGCCGTCCTGACGCGCGAAGGCATCGAGGAGGGCGGTCGCCATCAGCCGGTCGCCGATGCGGATGAGTTCGGCCGCGCCATGCCGGGAGAAGCAGAGGCGCACCGGCACCACCTCGCGGCACGTGACCCGCGCCAGCAGGCGGCAGTGCTTCGTGCGCATCCCGGTGTAGAGCTGGATCTGCTCGCCCGGCCGCGCATGGCGCTTGCGCGGCGCCCGGATCGTCTGCGCCTTGGCGCCCAGCAGGATCGGCTCGGCGAAGCGCTTCTTGAAGCTGTAGGCGACCATCAGCGTGCGCCCTCCGGCCGATGCGTCCGCCCCGCCCCATCCCCCGCGGCGCGCAGCACCGCCCGGGCGTGAGCGCGAGCCTCGTCGCGCGAGAGCAGCAGGCAGACCGTGGTCGAGCCGGCCGGGCCCGACAAGCTGAACACGAGATCGACCGCGCCGTCGGGCCGCGGCGCCGGCACCAGCGTCCAGTCGGTGAGCAGATCGGGCAGGGGCAGCGGGGCGGCGGACATCAAGCGCTCCTCTCACGCGCAGCCCGCGCCTCAGCGACGGTCCGCGCCACGATTTCCTCGGCGGTGAAGACAATGCGGCCCCGGCCAGCGCAGTAGTTGCAGCCACGGCGGAACAGGCGCGTGTGCATGAGCCGCGGCGCGTTCACGGCGCGATCTCCGCCAGCGCATCCTCGGCGACCTGCAACGCCGCCAGCGCGGCAGAGCTCTCCTCGGCCACAGGCGCGAGGATCGCCCGGATGGATTCGAGCGCGGAGGCGAAGATCTCCGCCAACTCCGCAGACACGCGCGGGGCTGCGACATTGGCTCGGCCGAGCAGGATGGCCGCCACCGCCTGGGCGTTCTCGTCAGGCCACGTGCCCTCGGTGTTGACGGTGAAGACCTCGCTCCCGTCGGCGTCGCGCACGACGCCGACCTCGTCCGGATCACCGCTCAGGACGAGGGGAAGCCGGATGCAGTGCCGGGCGAACAGGGCGGCGCTCACGGGCTGTGCTCCGCGAGCTGGTAGGTGTCGACGCCTGTCTGACGCAGCACGCCCTGCTGCACGAGGCGTTTCACCCGCGCCGCCGAGAGGCTGCGGTTGTGGCGCAGCGGGTGGTAGGGATCCGGCATCTGCAGGTAGCAGTCGCGCAGGCGCGCCGGCCGGAACAGGCGGCCGCCCTCCCGCAATGCCTGCCGCACCTCGGTCCACGCGCCATCGTCCATGCGCCGGTAGATGGTGGCCGTGCTCTCGCCGGTCTCGGGTGCCTGCATCAGACCAACCCCTTGTCGATCGCGAGCGGCTCCGGCAGCGTCACGGTGTGCGTCGCCTTCCCTGCATCGGCTTCGATCTCGATCGCCGACTTCGGCAGCCACACCGCCTCGTCACGGTCGCCGTCGAGCGAGACGAGGACGGCCATGGGCGTCTCGTGGTGCAGGCGCACGGTGAGGTCGACGAGGTTCGATCGCATCGGGATTCCTCCGCATCCTCTGAAGCTCGGCGCGGCTCACCCCTCCCTCGCCGCGGTCGGTGTAGGCCTGCAGGCAGTGCTCGGCGCAGTAGGGCTGGCCCGCAGCGGCGCGATCACCGCAGAACCGGTGCCGATCCGGCAGCACGCGGTCGGCGGTGATCGGGTAGCGGCAACCGCACAGGGGCAGGTCCTGCAGGGCGTAGCCCTCGATGGGGCGCTCGGCCGGCGCGACGAGCGGGCTGAAGACGTAGGGCTGGCGCGCGACGGGAGGCGCGGGCTCAGGTGCCAGGGACGGCCGAGCCTGCTGTCCGTCATGGCCCAGACGCCTCAGCTGTCCCAGCACGGCCGAACGCGTGCGCCGCGCTCCGAACTGGATGGTCAAGGAGGTGGCGATGTCCGCGGCCGTCAGGCCCTGGCGCCACAGCTGCTCCATGCGACGCAGCGCGGGTGCTGGCCAGCGCGAGCTCGCGGGCGCCGCCATCTCAGCGCGCCTTGCCGGAATTGGCCAGCAGGCCGGGGCGACGGTGCGGCCGCGGCAGCGGAACGACTTCGGCCGGCAAGGGCCGCAGGCCGGTGATCATCGCGCTGTCGTCGAGCACCGCCGGCACGCGCGCCGAGAGGATGCCGAAGGTGTCGACGGCGAGTTGACTGTGCCGCCGCGCCTGGGCGAGGCGCAGGCGGACCGTCGCGAGCGCCCGCTCCTCCACGTCGAAGATCGGCGTCATCGCCGCGGCAGCGCGCTCGGCCGCCCCGATCAGCACGGTGTTGCGCATCAGCGCCCAGGTCAGGGCATCGGCGCGCAGGTCGTCGGGCAGGGCCATGGCTCACTCCGCCGCCCGCGGCAGCGGGAACCGCTCGGCCAGCGTCGCGCCGCGCTCGTGCGCCTGGAGTACGATTGCGGATTCCTGGGCCACGCCGAGTGGGTGTGCTTCGAGCACCAGGGCGTGGCCCGCGCCAAGGCCGAGAAGTGGTGGCGCGACATGCGCGGCCGCCAGCCGGCACCTGCCACCGTGGACGAGGCGCTGGAGCGCGCCGAGGCCGGCGAGATCGCCCGCCCGAGCCACATCGTGGTGAAGCAGGAGGGCAAGTTCACCCGGGTGGCGAGCCGGCGCTTCCTGCCCGACGAGCTCGACCGGGTGCGGGCCTACGTGCCCCTTCGCACCGTGGAGCGCGAGAACGCGCGGTGGTGGCGGGTGCTCGGTATCAGCGAGACCGCTGACGAGCACGAGGTGAAGGCCGCCTACCGGCAGCTCGCCCGCGAGCACCACCCCGATGCGGGCGGCACGCACGCGGCGATGGCGAACATCAACCGCGCTTACGCGGAGGGTCTGCGGGCGGCGATCGCTGCAGACATCCCCTTCTGATGGTCGGGGAGGGCGCCGTGGCACGGATCAAGGGCGACCGGGAGCCGGTCCTGTGCGGGGTCTGCCGGCGCCGGGCCTACGGCTTCGGCGTGGCCCCCGCGCAGAGCCGGCCGGTGATGTGGCTGTGCGACGACCCGCGCTGCTGGGCGCTCGGGCGAGGAGTGTACGACATGCCGACGGGAGACCTCGACCGGTTCGAGCGGGCGGCGCGCGACGCGGCCGGAGAGCGCGCGGGCGCCTACCTCGACAGCCTCGGCAAGACCGACCTCGCCACCCTGACGGCAGAGGAGTGGTCGATCTTCCTGCACCAGATCATCGTGGGATTCGAGGACGAGCTGCGCCGCATCTTCTCCAAGTCCCTGGCTCCATTCTGAGCCATGGCCATGGGCAGCGTACCGGGAGCGTACGGCCAGGTCGGAGCCCGCCTCGTGGAGCTCGGCTACGCGGCCATTCCCATCATCCCTGGGACCAAGCGTCCGGGCGTGCCGCTCGCCGACGGCTCCTACATCGGCATGGACGACTGGCAGGCACGGTTCCGCAACCGCCTGCCGCTGGATGTCGAGGTCGACCGCTGGTCGGACAGTGGCGCCGGGGTCTGCGTCGTGCTCGGCCCGCCCTCGGGCGGGGTGGTGAGCGCCGACATCGACACCGACGATGTCGCGATCCGCGCTGCGATCCTGTCCGTCCTGCCCGAGACCATGGTGGGCAAGGCAGGCCAGAAGGGCGAGACGCTGTTCTATCGCGGCAGTGCCAGCTTTCCGTCGCGAGCGTTCAACATTCCGGGCGCGGACGGTAAGCCGGTGCGGGTGCTGGATCTGCTGGGACCGGGAAAGCAGACCGTGCTTCCACCGACCGTGCATCCGGATACAGGACAGCCCTATCGTTGGACGCGGCTGCAGGCGCTGGACGCCGTGTCGCCCGACGAACTGCCCTGGATCGAGGACGACGTCGCCGAGCGCATCGCAGAGGTGCTGAAGCCCTTCGGCTACGCGCCCGAACCGGAGCGCCCGCCGCGGCGCGAGGCGCCGGAGGGCGAAGAGGCGCCGCACCGCACCCTCAACAACCGGGCCATGGCCGACCTTGGAGCCTGGGTGCCGGATCTCGGCCTCTACAAGCTGCGGCGCATGCTCGGCGGATATCGGTGTGTCGCGACGTGGCGGCCTTCGCACGGAGGGCGGCCGCTCGAGAAACGTTCAGCCAACCTGAAGATTCACCCCGACGGCATTCGCGACTTCCACGACGGCGATCGCACCTACACGCCGCTCGACCTCGTGATGGTGGCGAAGGGGTGCGGGCTGGACGAGGCCTTCGAGTGGCTGGCCGGGCGGCTCGGCTTCGGCGCGGGCCTCACCATCGACCTGCAGCCCCGGCGCGTCGAGATGCGCGAGGGCGTCGCCATCGACGCTGAGACCGGCGAGGTGCTGGAGGCACCGGCATCCGGCGATGCCCGGGACTTCCCTGACGAGGACCTGCAGGTGCCGGGCCTCGTGGGTGAGATCGCTGACTGGATCGTGGCGACGAGCCCTAAGCCCATTCGCCTCTTCGCCGTGGCGGCCGCGCTGGTGACGGTGGGCACGCTGATCGGGCGGCGGGTCTATTGCGGCACGCCGCGCTCGGGCGCGCACCTCTACGTGATGACGATCGCCGGCACCGGCGCGGGCAAGGAGCGGCCGCAGGAGGCGGTGCGCCAGATCCTCGATTCGGTATCGAGCCATCGTCTGCACACTGCGGCAGCGTCTTCCGCTTCGTCGCTGGCGCTGCGGCTCGCCGAGCGGCCCGTGCAGGTGCAGGTGGTGGACGAGGTCGACAAGATCCTGCGCCGGGTCGGGCACCGCATGGCCAACGCCCAGGAGGCCGAGCTGCTGCAGGATTACTGCACGCTCTGGGGGCGGGGCATGGGCACCTTCATCCCGAACTCCACCACCACGCGCGGGGACATCCTGATCCAGCGGCCCTGCCTGTCGCTCTACGGCGCCACCACCTTCACGTCGTTCTACGAGCAGATGCGGGCCAAGATGGTGGCCAACGGCTTCCTCAACCGCTTCCTGGTGCTGCCGAGGTTCGAGCGCGTCGGCGTGCAGGCGAAGGTGCTGCCGGAGGAGGTTGTGCCCGAAGCCATCACGGCGGCGGCGCGGCGCCTGTTCGAGTTTCAGGACGCTCCGCCGCCAGGCGTCGACCCGCGCCGGCATCTCGGCGCGACTGCGACCCTGATGGATCCTACCCGGCCGCCGCCGATGGTGGTGGTGGAGATGTCGGCCGAGGCGCAGGCGATCTACGACGAGTGCCGAGAGCGCGACGAGGACATGCTGCGCCGGGCCGATCGCGATCCTCTCTTCGAGGCCTGGAGTCGCGGCGCCGAGCTGACGAAGCGCGTGGCGCTCATCGTCGCCTGCGGGCGCTTCGCCGAGGACGGGCTGGAGGGCGTGATCGTCGAGGAGGGCGACATGGCCTTCGCCCGTAAGCTGGTGGATTGGTCATTCAGCCTGTTCGTGACCGGTCTGCGGGAGAACATGGCTGAGAACGAGCACCAGGCTGGCCTGAAAGCTGTACTGAGCTTCATCCGGGAACTGCGGCGGCCGGTGACACGATCGGAGGTTTATCGACGCGTGGATGGTAGAATGGATGCTCGACTGCTCGACGGCGTAATGAAGTACCTCGTCACCAGTGGGCAGGTCGAAGAAATGTCGGAAAAGACAAAAGGAAGACCTAAGACATTCTACCGGCTGATTGAGCCTTGAACTAAGCGACCTAAGCTTGCCAATCCGTGGTGAAATCGAGCTGTCGGATCAGGGTGATGATGTTGCAACTTCTTGCTCCGACCGACGCGCAGACATCTGGTACGCGCCTGTTGGCACGTTTCTGGCTCGGCCGAGATACCTCGCCTGTGACTACGCAACGCTTATCCGGCTCGACAAGCGCATAGGCGATCAGAAAAGGATCTTGGCCGATCAGCTCGACCTCGGCATCGTTGAGATCGGGCGCATACCCCTTCGCGAGAACAGCCTGGACGGTCGGAATGTCGACATCCTCGGCGAGCACGATGGCATTCTTGAACGCCTTCGTTTGCACGCGATCGAAAAGCTTGTCCTTTTCCGCGTCGCCTGTGCCGCCCTTCACCTCTTCATAGATTTCGATTGGCATCTTCACCCGACCAGATGTGCCGTGATGCACCAGCCAATCCCAGAACTCCGGCACGCGATCAACCGCGTAATAAGTGTTGTGGGCTGTGATCAGCGTATTGGCATCGAGAAGGTATAGCACCTACGCAGCGCTCCTCGAAACCAGCGTGCCGACGTTGCGTGCCTTCACGCCAAGGATCTTTGCGGCACGGGTCGGTGTGATGTTACCTTCCTCAAGCGTGCGCCGGACTAGATCCAGAAGCGGCGCACCGATGCGATGTCGCCTCACCACATAGTAGTCCGGCGCCCCGTCCGAGGCCTTGTCGCGCTCCTTCTGGCGCACACGATCTGTGAGGTACTCGTCACGGAAGGCTTGACTGACTGCTTCCCACGTTGATTGGCTCAGAACGCCGATCAGATGCAGACGGTACGCAACGGCCGGCCGGCTCAGGTTTCTGGCGTTTGCGAATTCCGTGATCGCCTGCTGAACGCCAAGCAGTTCCGGCGCACGCGCCAGGGCGGCATCGAACGTTTTGAGATCGGCGTCCGGCATCAGGATGAGACTCGCCACCTGATTGCAGAAGCGCTCAACCTTGCCTTCGGCCCGGCCCGCACTGATACCGCTCGCGCCAATCACTAGGTGCGTCAGCTCATGGAGGAGTGTGAACGACCATGCCGATTTCGCATCTTGGTCGTTGATGATGATGAACGGTGCGACCCGGTCAGCGAGCGCGATGCCTCGGAAAACGTCAGGGCTGATTGCGCTCTGGTGCGAACCTAGGTTGCCGATCAGCAGGACGAACACGCCCGCACCTTCAGCGGCTTTCCGAAGGTACGAGAACGCGGCCTCGACCCCACGCTGGTTTCGGAATCGTTCAAGGCTGAAGCCAATCGCTTTGCCAAGGTAAGCCGCGGCCTGCTCCGGCCCCACGTCGATGTCGAGTGCTGCGATGAATGGCAGTGGTTCGGCGCCTTCCTCTTCCAGAATCGCGCGGACACCGTCCTGTCTTGCGCGGACATCCCTCAGGAGGGCATCGACAGCGGCGGCACTGTCCGCCCTCCGATCCTCAGGCAGCGTCCGGAAGTCCTCGCCGCGCTCTGCGCGCGCTGGTGGGTTGGGCATGTAGAAGGTCAGGAGTGGGCGGCGGTACGCCTTCACCATTCGCAGCAGGGTTGCCCTAGCCGGTTCCTCATCGCCGCGCTCAAGAGCGGCGAGGCGGTCCTCAGCCGAGCCCTTGCGCGTGTCCTTGAGGCCGACCTTCGGCGCAGCCTGCTGCAGCGAGAGACCTGCGGTCTCACGTGCCCAGAGCAGGATTGCCGGGTTGACGCGGGCCATGGCCCTTCATGCCTCAGAAATGCGAACGAAGGAAGAACGACGTTCTGCCGCTCTGGTTACCCTACCGGGTGGAGAATGAACACGCCGTTCTGCTGTCAAGCTTGCACTGCCGACCCTTCTACCCCTCCACCCTGCCGGCACGAACCTTTTTGCGGTAGCCCGATAAGGGGTTGCCGCCCATTTTGCACCGGCCGCAAAAAGTCGGATCAGGCAGAAAATTTGGAGCGTAACTCTATATAAATAAAAGAAAAAATCTTTTTACCCTTCTTCCTTGTATTCCTCTCCTCTCTCTATCCAGAGCCCTGATTCAGGGGCTCTATCTAGGAGTCGGCTTTTTACCCACACAGAAAGATCAGGCCGAGGAGTTGAGGCCGATCGCCGGGTATGATCGCACCCGCTACGTCCCCGCCCGGTCCGGATCTCTCGCCACGGAGATCCGGTCCCTCATGAGTGCCACCGCGTTCGATCCCACCCTGACCTACTACGCGGCCGCCGTAGCCGGACACGGCGAGTATCGGGCCAGCGACTGGCTGCGACAGGCCGCGTTCGCCACCGTGGTGCCGAGCCGAACGGCGGTGGTCCGGCAGGGCCAAGGTCGCAAGCGCATCGTCCGGCGCCCCGTGTTTCCCGCCTACGTGTTCGTCGGGAAGAAGCCCGGGCAGTCCTGGCGGGACATCCTCAGGGTACCTGGCGTGCGCTCCCTCGTGACCATGGGCGAGACGCCCACAGTGATGCCGCCCTGGATCGTGCGCATGCTGGTGGCGGCCGACGAGATGGGCGCCTACGAGCCGCAATGCCGGCACACGACATTCACGGTGGGGCAGAAGGTCGTCATCACTGACGAACTGTGGAACGGCCTCATTGGCGAGGTGATGCGGGTGCCCGAGGGGCGGCGCATAGCCGTGCTGCTAGGTGCCTTCGGCAAGAAGCATCGCCTCTACGTGGACGTTGACAGGTTGGCCGCCGCATGAGAGCAAGATGGCTTCAGAGCACGGCGTGAGTGTTGCAGTTTAGCAACCACGTCGTGCGGATGCATTGGTTAAAGGCCCTGCGGTGAGCGATCGTGGCGGGGCTTTTCTATAAGGAAACGCCGACCGAGGGTGAGTCGGCCGGCGTCCGAAGTCGTAGCTAGGCTACTTCTTCTTGATCGTCTCCACGACGTGGGTCTTCGGGTTGGCCTGAGCCTTCTTCACCGTAGTGAAGCGCCCGGACCCCGCGTTTCGTCCGACCTTGCGAGCCGCCATGATCATCACCTCCCTTCCCGGGCTGCTGCCCGGCCGGTAGAGGCATCTGCCGGAAGTGATGGTGAGCGCACGGCGCACGCTCGATTTCTACAGCGCACGTCCGCAGTGAAATCAAGTCGGACCGCTTCAGTGAAAAGCTGAGAAGCGGCGCTATCCACCTTTCTTAGATCTTCGATCGCCGTTCCATGCCTGTCCTCTCCAATCCCAAGCACGAAAGGTTCGCGCAGGAACTCGCGAAAGGAACAGGCGTGGGCGCCGCCTTCGTGGCCGCCGGCTACAAGGCGAACGACGGCAATGCCTCCCGTCTGAACGGGAATGAAAAGATCCGTGCTCGCGTTCAGGAACTGCTGTCCGAAGGGGCAGAGCGGGCCGGCGTGACGGTCCAGCGCATCGTGGAGGAACTGGCCAAGGTCGGCTTCGCTAACATGCAGGACTACATGCGGGTCGGACCGGACGGTGATCCGGTCCTCGACTTCAGCAACTTGACCCGCGACCAGGCCGCGGCACTGGCTGAGGTGACCGTCGAGGACTTCAAGGACAGCCGGGGCGAGGATGCGCGCGAGGTGCGCCGGGTGAAGTTCAAGCTGAACGACAAGCTCTCCGCCCTGGAGAAGCTCGGCAAGCACCTCGGCATGTTCAACGACAAGGGCCCGCATGCCGGTGAGATCCGCATCATCATCAGCGGCACCGACGCATCGCTGTGAGCTGACGGAGCGCCAGCACGAAGCGAACGCCGTCCTGGCGAGCCCGGCCAAGCACATCCTGCTGCGGGGCGGCTCGCGCTCCGGCAAGACGTTCCTGATCTGCCGGGCGCTGCTGATCCGAGGCCTGAAGGCACCGGGCTCCACCCACGCGGTGTTGCGCGAGCACTTCAACCACCTCAAGCACTCGGTAATCTACGGGACGGTGCCGAAGGTCGCTTCGCTCTGCTTCCCGGGCCTGAGGCTCCACCTCGACAAGACGGACTGGTTCCACGAGCTTCCGAACGGCTCCCGGCTCGTCTACGGCGGCCTCGACGACAAGGAGCGCACCGAGAAGATCTTAGGGCAAGAGCACTCATCGATCTTCCTGAACGAGGCGTCCCAGATCTCCTACGGGGCGCGCAACATCGCAGTCACCCGGTTGGCGCAGGCGTCCGGCCTCGCGCTGAAGGAGTACGTGGACTGCAACCCGCCCACGGTCGGGCACTGGACCTTCCGGCTCTGGTTCAAGCACGTCGAGCCGACGAGCGGCGCCGCGCTGGACCACCCGGAGCGCTATGCCTCGGTGCAGATGAACCCGGCCGACAACATGGCCAACCTGCCGGCCGACTACCTGGAGCAGCTGGCAGCCCTGCCCGAGAAGGAGCGGCGCCGCTTCCTCGCCGGCGAGTTCCTGGCCCAGGTCGACGGGGCGCTCTGGACGCTCGACCTGATCGACCGGAACCGCGAACGCGCTCCGCGGAACGAGGAGGAGCGTAAGGCCCTGATCGCGCGCATGCAGCGCATCGTGGTGGCGGTCGATCCCTCGGGATGCTCCGGCCCGGAGGACGAGCGTTCCGACGAGGTCGGCATCGTGGTGGCGGGCAAGGGCAACGACGGGCGCGGCTACGTGCTCGACGACCGCACTGCCCGCTACTCGCCCGACGGCTGGGCCCGCGCCGCGCTCGCGGCCTATGACGACTGGGAGGCCGACCGCATCGTGGCGGAGCGCAACTTCGGCGGGGCCATGGTCGCGAGCACGATCGCGGCCGTGCGCAGGACCGCGCCCGTCACGCTGGTCACGGCTTCGCGCGGCAAGACGCAGCGGGCCGAGCCCGTGTCGGCCCTCTACGAGCAGGACAAGGTCGTCCACGTCGGCGCCTTCCCCGACCTGGAGGAGCAGATGAGCAACTTCTCCTCGGCCGGCTACCAGGGATCGCGCTCGCCCGACCGGGCCGACGCCTTGGTCTGGGCGCTCACCGACCTGATGCTGACGGGCCGGTCCTACGGCATGACGTCGGTGCTGGACTGATGTGGATCGTCGACAGCTTCCGCAACCTGCTGTCCGGGCTGGGCACGGCCAAGGACAAGACCCTCGGCAACCAGCACGTCTTCGTGCCCCGCACGCCCGAGGAGATCCAGGCGGCCTATCGCGGCAACTGGATCGCCCGGAAGATCGTGGAAATCGTGCCGTTCGACATGCTGCGCGAGTGGCGCGCGTGGCAGGCCAAGCCCGCCCAGGTCGCGGCGATCGAGGCGGCCGAGAAGGCGCTCGACGTCCAGGGCAAGATCCTGCTCGCCAGCCAGCGCGCCCGGCGCGACGGCGGGGCGGTGATCGTGGTCGGGGACGGCTCGCCCGACCAGGCCAGGCCCCTCGACCCGAACCGGCTGGGCAAGGATGGGATCAAGTGGCTGGCGGTGTTCGGCCGCTACGAGATCACCCCAGGCAAGCCGATCCGTGATCCCGGATCGCCCTGGTTCGGCGAGCCCGAGTTCTGGCAGCTGAGCACCGACGCTGGGCCGCAGAACATCCACCCGTCGCGCGTGGTCCGGTTCCTGGGCGCCCCGCTCCTCGAGGCGGCGCATTTCTCGACCGAGCAGTGCTGGAGCGACAGCGTCCTGCAGGCGGTGTTCGAGGCCGTCGATCAGGCCACCAGCAGCGCAGCCTACGTCAACGCGATGCTGCCCGAGGCCAAGCAGGACGTGATCAGCGTCCCCGGGCTCTCGCATCACCTCAAGACCAAGGACAGCACCGACGCGCTGACCAAGCGGTTCCAGTACGCCGCCCAGATGAAGTCGATGTTCGGGATGCTGTTGCTGGAAGGCGATGGTAACAACCCGGAGGGGGAGGTCTTCCAGCAGAAGCAGCTGTCGTTCACCGGTCTGCCCGACGTCGTCCGCCTGTTCCTGATGGTCGCCTCGGCGGCCGCGGACATTCCGGCGACGCGGCTCCTCGGCCAGTCGCCGCAGGGATTGAACGCCACCGGGGACAGCGACACCCGCAACTACTACGACCACTGCGCGGCCAAGCAGAAGATCGAGCTGACGCCGGCGATCGCACGTCTCGACGAGTTCCTCATCCGCCACGCGCTCGGCACCCGGCCGCCCGAGGTCTGGTATGAGTGGCGCCCGCTCTACCAACCGTCGGCCAAGGAGAAGGCGGATGCCTTCAAGACCATCGCCGACGCGATCGGCGCGCTCGCCAAGGCGAACGTCATGCCCCAGGAGATCCTGGGCAAGGGCGTGAAGGGCTACGTCACCGAGAGCGGCCTGCTGCCCGGTATCGACGCCGCCTACGACGAGCACGGCGACGCCCCGCTCACCGAGGACCGGCCCGACGCCGACCAGTTCGACGCGAACGGCGACCCGGCCGAGGGCTTCACGGGTACCGGCAACGTCGTCCCGTTCCGCACCCCACGGCTGATCGCCGGCGGCCGCGCCGTCGCCGACGCTACGCCGCGGACGCTCTACGTCAGCCGCAAGCTCACCAACGGTGACGACGTGATCGCCTGGGCGCGCAGCCAGGGCTTCACCAACCTGATGCCCGCCGGCGAGCTGCACGTGACCATCGCCTACAGCCGCACGCCGGTCGACTGGATGAAGGTCGGCCAGACGTGGCACGGCGAGCAGCTGAAGATCGAGGCCGGCGGCCCGCGCATGATCGAGCGGTTAGGCGAGGCGATCGTGCTCCTGTTCGCGTCCGACGAGCTGCGCTGGCGCTGGCAGGAATGCGTCGACGCCGGCGCCTCCTGGGATCATCCCGAGTACCAGCCGCACGTCACGTTCAGCTGGAACGCCTCGAATGCCGACCTGTCCAACGTCCAGCCCTACAACGGGCCGCTGGTGTTCGGTCCAGAGGTCTTCGAGCCCGTCGATGAGAACTGGCGGAACAAGGTTGAGGCGGCGGAATGATTTTACTCGTGATCCTCTGACCGATCTGCGCTGCCTGTTGTCTGGTATTATTCCAGTGGAAGACAACTAAAACTTGGTCCCGCCGTGAGAGTCCGGTTGCGACCCCACCGGGAACTTGAGTGACCGCTCGCTCTGACAGCGGTTCTGACCCGCTCCAGAACTTTGGAATGCGCGCTGAATGTTTAGTCCGACACAAATTCTGGACATCTTATATTTCTCAGTTGGGCTTCCGTCCACAAACCTCGGCGCCTGAAGCGCGGCGCAGGGCGCAATTCAAGCTATCGGCTTTGGAACAGCGAGCGTTGGTAAATCCGTCTCTAATGCTTCGCCCTCTTGAGCACCGGATGCTGCTCCACGGCACTTACCGGGTTTGCAGGAGGTGGCCTCAGCGATGTGGGACGAGCACACTTGGCGCTCGCTAACGGTCATGCTTGAACGTCAGCAATGACGCCTGATGGCCGGCCATGTCCTCGGTTGGGCCGGCACTGTCTCGGGCGATCAAGTGGATGTTGGCCGCCACAGCTTTAATGAGGATTGCGGGCAGTCCCAGAAGCGCGGCCGGCTGCGCGGAACAGCAGCGTAAGCCCATCATCTTGCCGAAGAGCGGTGGCGCGCGGTTTGTGCTCCCTGTGTCGGCCGGGTGCCCGGCACAAGCGCTGAAGGTCCTGAGCGCATCGAACAAAGGCAGGAGGCATGCATGCGCATCATCACCCTTGCTGCGGTCGTCCCACTCCTCGTCGGTCCCCATGCTGCAACCGCGGATATCAAGCGGCACAAGGCTGTTCCGGAGACATTCTGGGGCCAGTGGGTCCCGGTCGACCGATCCTGCGTCAAGGATGATCAGACGGCCCTCTCGATCACCGCGTCGGCATACACCGGCGCCGGCTCGCGCTGCACGATAGACTGGGTCGACGAAACCGCAGGACGGGCCGGCCCGATCTACTCCGCTCACATGCGATGCGCGACCGGCGAACAGCAGCAGCCGTCGATCGCGAACCTGATCCTCGTGTCGCGAGAGAACAACGTGGTCTCGCTGGGTTCGGAATTCAGAAATCTCCAGAGCTATCAACGCTGTCCAGCCGAGTGAGAGCCGAAGCCTCGCACACATGACCGGAGCGACTGGCCCGGGCCGCTCCGCCGGCCATCCGGAAGCCGGGACGTGAGATTCACGGCAGCGCCCCCCGCTGCGCTTGTTCCGGTTCCAACTCAGGAGCCAGCCCATGAGCCCCTCGCCGGATCGAACGGGATCTCAGATAGCCTCGCCCCCGAACCCCGGCGGTCCCGTCGCGGGTGGTTCCGGGCATTCATTGGCTCGGCGCGCCATTGATGAGGCCGAGCGCTATCTCTGGTTTGCCCTCTACCTCATCGTCATCTTGGGGACGTTGATCCTCTTCAGCCTCAATTTCTACGCCCGCATCAACGAGGATGTTCCGCGCTACCCGAGCCACCACTTCTATGCGCTCGGCCTGATCAACGCCCTGGTGTTTGCCAAGATCATGCTGATCGCCGAGGCGGCAGGCGTGGGCTCCATCTTCATCGGGCGCCGCTTGGAGGCGGGACGACTCGTCACGGTGATCTTCTACCGCGCGCTGGCATTCACCGTCGTCCTGGTCGTGGCCTACGTACTGGAGGCGATGCTGGAGGGGACGTGGCATGGGAACGCGGTGGGGCAGGTCCTCCCGGAGATCGCCGGTGGCCCGCTCGGCCTGATCTCGCTCGCCTGGATACTGCTGGTCGCCCTGGTTCCGTATTTCGCTTACCACGAGCTCAGTCGCGTGCTCGGCCATGCGAGGTTGCGGGCGATCATGCTGAAACCCGGCGGGGCCTTTCGGGATGGCGCCGATCCGCAGACCATGTCCGAGTCCCGGTTCGTGGCTTGAGGCTGTTTTGGACCTGCAAGGGTGCGTGCTCCGGTGAGCGGCCATGACGCTGTCCCGCAAGTATTTCCCTCAGACGTCTTGGACGATGAAGGGCACTGGTCGCCCCCTTCCTCAACCTCGTGGGTAAGAGAAGAGGCACTCTGCACACAGGCCGATCTAGTGCTTCACCGAACTGGGCAAGCAACGGTCGGCGTGCCCCCAGCCCTGCTGGATCAGGACTCGAATGGAAGTACCGAACCAGCCGCCGAGGCGGGGAGCATCTGCTGCGATACGACGAGCGTTGGCGGAGACTGGGATCCGGTATCCGGCCCGAGGCTTGCCCGTCGCTGGTCGAGGGCGTGCCGCGCATGCGCCAGCGCCGTCGAAAAGGCCGACATACGGTCGGTGTCGCCTCCCCCAGGTGACCGACCCAGCACGGCCGAGACGAGCCGGTGGAACTCGCTCTCCAATGCGGCAAGCGCTGTCCCGTCAGCGCGCGGCGCCGCGCCGGCGATCTCGACCAGCCGCTTGATCGGCTGCCAGTCTGCCTCCGACTGCCGCCGGTTCCAGCGGGCCGACGCGGCCGCGAACAACGACCCGGCGAGGCTGATGACCAAGCCACCAATATAGAAATATTGCTGGAACTGGTCGAAGAAGCTCTGGTCCCCATTGCTGAGGTAGGCCGCAACACCTGGGTGAATTGGCAAGATCGGACTCTTATCGTCGGGATCGGGGGCCTCGATCTGGTTGGCGAGCGGCGTGATGGCCACGAGCTTGGCCTTGGTGGTCAGGATCGAGCGGGCAATGGCCGCCGCCACGACGTTGGGCATCAGTTCCGACGCGGCGAACCGGTAGGTGACGGCAAGCGTTGTCACGGTGTCGCTCGGCGTGGCGGGCCGCGCCCGAAACGCCCCGGCGGGCACGTCGATCGACTCGAAGCCGGGAAAGCGCTTACCGATGGTCTCCGCCTCGTCGAGCCCGAGGATCCCCGGGGTCCCCTTCGTCGCGCGCGCGATCGCTGCGACCACGTCGACAACCTCGCCCGGCGCCATGGGGCCGACCGCGAGGACCGCCGCCAGCTTCTTCTGCTGGACGGCCTTGGCGAGTTCGTCCACCGACAGGAAGGCCCGGCCGACGTCCTTCGTGGGCACGTCGAAGTAGGACAGAACCGTGTCGAGAACCTGGGCGTTGGCGGATTGCAACGGCCCTGACGGGATGCCGATGGTCTTGCCTGCCAGGTTCGCGATGGAGCTGACATGGCTGTGGGGCGGCAGGACGAAGGCCACGATGTCCCTGCGCAGGATCACGATGGTCTGAGCGTTGTCGGGCGGTGCCGCGTCGCTGCGCACGATGGCGAGGTCGGTCCGGCCTTCCTCCAGCGCCTTGGCGCTCCCGGCGAGGTCACCTACCTGCACGAGCTCAAGGTTGACGCGGGGGTGCTGGACCTTAGAGACGGACACGAAGGCCGTGATGAAGCGGTGAGCGGTGCTGCCGGCCGGACCCATAGTGACGCGCAAGTTGGCGTGTGGCGACCAGAAATGAGCGACCGCGAACACGGCGGCGACACAGAGCAGGAAGGCTACGACGAGGGCGAGGCGTCCCCATCTCCTGGGCCGCGGCACGACCGTGGCGGCCGTCTCAGGAGTCGGAGCTCCTCCGCCCCACGGTTGCTTGAGACACCCCGTTAGCGGACGGTCTCCGCGGCAGGGGTGAGGACGATGA